>CAYWYC010000228.1:0-7762 GCA_964462565.1 uncultured Candidatus Sumerlaeota bacterium
CCCCCTATATTTGAGCCGTGCTTACAGCACTGAAAATCAATTGGTTCGATCAAGAGCCTGATGTTTCTATTGGCTTTGGGAATTCAATTGCGATCGCGCGTGCGATTGCAGGATTTTATTGTGTCTGGCAGGGAGAAGAATATCACCGCGGAGGTACGGAGGACTCGGAGGGGGTTTCGGGGACGGGTCTTTTTTCCTGTTGTTTTCCATCGTCGTCTGATTGGTCATACTGGCGGATGATGACAGCAGATGAATCCTGAGCAATCTCATGGCGCGGTGTAGATCATCCAGACGCCGCCGAGCAGGACGAGTACGCCGCAGACTTTCTTCAGTACAACCGCGCCTTTCGAGCGCTCGTTCCAGTTGAGGTAGCGCTGGACGACTTCGGTAAATGTTCCGGCGAGCACGATGACGGAGCAATGGCCGATTCCGTACATGGTGAGGAGCAGGATGCCGTAGGGCAAGTTGCTGGCTCCCAGTTTGAAGGTGACGCCGAGCATGGGGGCCATGTAGGCGAAGGTGCAGGGACCGAGGGCTATTCCGAATACCAGGCCGAGTAATAGGGCGGCGATCATGCCTTTGCGTTTCATGCCAACGCGGCCGGGACCGGACCATGGCATGGGAATAACATCGAGGAGATGAAGGCCCACGATGAAAAAAATGATCGCCACCAGGTAGTTTCCGTAAGCGCCGACATCGCCCATCATCCGTCCTGCCAGAGCGGTCACGGCTCCGATGGCGGCGATGGTGATGAGGATGCCGACGGAGAAAAGGACGCTGATGTTAAAGGCGCGGCGTGTGGAAATGCGGCCTTGCTCATCGATGAAGCCAACGATTAAGGGGATGCTGGCCAGATGACAGGGACTCAGCACGATGCTGAGAATGCCCCAGACAAAGGATGCAAGTATGGCGATGAGGGGGGTGCCTTCAACGGCGCGGGTCAGGATTGTGAATATTTCGTTCATGTATTACTCCAAACCCAGCTCGGCGATCTGGGCTTCAAGATCGGCTTGTGAAATATAGCCAGTGTGCCGCCAGACTTCTTTCCCCTTTTTGTCGAAGAGAATCTGGACCGGAATCGACTGAACGCCGTAGCGCGCGGCGAGAATCTGATGTTCGTTGACCGGTATGAATTCGACGTTCATTGTGCCGTCATATTTGGCCGCCAATGTTTCCAGGATTGGGGCCATCATGTCGCAAGGCCCACAGCCGACAGACCCGAAGTCAACGAGAGAAGGACGACCGCTGGCCCGGGCCTTGTCCACGGGATTGTTCCTGGCAAGGTCGGCCTGGCGTTTCACCCATTCGGCTGACAGGGCGATTTCACGCCGCTGGCCTATGGTGCGGAGATGCTCATTCACCGCCTCTTGTTGTTTCTGAGAACTCACATATTGCTGCAGTTCGTCTTTGATCTGGTCCAGGGATGCGCCGCCAAACATATTCTTGTTTGCCTCGTAAAAAGCAGTCACTTCCTGATCGCTCGCTTCGATTGCGCCGAAACGGCTTTCCAGGTGCTGGTTGATTCGCGTGTCTGGATCGTCCGTTGTTTGACTCTCTGCCGCGTCTTTTCCCGAAGCCTCGAGCAGCAGGAGTTCTTGTGCAGCCATTTGCTCCAGAAGGAAGAAAAGGTTGTTGCGCATCTGCTCCTCAATGTGCTGCGGAAGATCTTCCATGTATTTTTCGAGATCACTCGCATTTATTACCAATGAATCGCTTTGAAGAAGCTGCCCTTCGGCTAGGTCGCTCAAATTTGCGTGGGTCAATGCGCTTGAGGCCAAGGTCGGGTATCTTTCCACCATCTTCTGGGTTTTTGTTGTCGGGGAAGCCGATACGGTCGCGACTGATACAATCAGCGCCAGCGTTCCGATCCCTATTATTTTTCTTGCCAAATTCTTCAACATCATAGACTCCTTTTCGGTTCCGGTGTTTGTCGGTTACGTGTCCTATTCATCTGCGGTCTTCTTGATACTGATCCCCAGTTCTTGCCATTTTCCGAGGATGTCTTCTTTTGAATAGAATCCTTCGTGGCGGAAGAGTTCCTTGCCGTCGGCATCGAAGAAAATCTGCGTGGGGATGACGCGAATTCCATATTCCGATCCGGCAGCCCTATTCTCCCAGACGTCGATGAATACCGTCTCAAACTGATCGCTGTATTCTTCTTGCAGGTTCTTCAGGATAGGGGCCATCATCTTGCAGGGCACACAGCTTTTGGCGCCCAAATCCACCAACTTGGGCAGTGCCTGGGTCGTTGCCTCTTTTGATTTGGCATTTGCCGTCGCCTTTTCCTTCGAAGTTTCGCCGGATGATTCCTGCGTCGCCGTTGCTGAGTCGGCTTGTTTGTCGGCGGCTTCGGGATCGGCGCTTTTTTCGGGCGTATTCTTGGCCACAATCGCCGCGCCGACGACGACCGCCAGCGCAAGGACGATCAGCACCTTTATAGCCACTCCTGACTTCTTTTGTTTTTCTGACATAACTAATTTGCTCCTCTTGTTCAAAATCCATGCACCGGTCTTCAGCACGACGAGAGCCGCCAGAAGATACAGCCACAGCGGCTCTCCGCCGTTTGAATGACACGGGCATTGTTGCATCTTTCAGCAGGCCATCTTTTCGAGTACGGCCCCGCAGACTTTGTTGATATTCTCTTCCGTGAGCGGGCTTGAGCCTTTTGGCAATTGCAGATCGGCCAATTGCACATGCTCAAAATCGCTGAATCCGGCCTCTTCCAGGCACAATTTTGTGCAGTTCAGCGGACAGCCGTCGATGGCGACCACTTTGTCGGCTGCCTCGGTGGTTTTCACGATTCCGCTGACACGCCCGCCGATCCCCGCAAGGCAGAACATTTTGCCCGCGCCATCGCGGGTCAGTTTGCGGGCTGCCTGGTCGGCGATGGCGCCGACGTCGGCGGCTCCGGAACAGGCGAAGATCAGTTTGGGCGCCGCACTGCAGGCGCAGTCTTTTTCGTTGCTCATAATATTGCTTCCTTTCATGCTTATTCTTTTGTTCGCCATCTCAACAAGAGACGGCGTAACGTCAGGGTCGGATCTTTTCCATCAGACCTTTGAGTTTCTGCTCATACGATTGGCAAAGCGTCTGGACCTCGTCCGCCATCGGTTTGACGGGAATCAGGTCCTGCACCTGTTCGGGCGAGAGGCCGGATTCCTTGATTGTGGCCATGGTTCCCCAAAGCATCTTGTCGAGGGCTTCCGTCGTCGCCTCCTTGGAGAGTCCGAAGTCTTCGCCAAGAGACTGGAGAGCGAATATCTGCGGCCAGAAATAGGTGGGTCCCATTGCCGATAGAATGGCGTAGGCTTCCAGCTGATTCTCGTCCACCACGGGACAATCGCCCAGTGGCTCAAACATTTCGCACAGGGCTTGCTTTTCCGATTCGCTCAGGACTTCGCTGAATGCCAAAGGATTGTATCCCCGCCCGACGACGGAAGGCGCGTTTGGGATGAGGCGGGCAATGCGACGGAAGCCTCCCAGCATTTCCGATAATTTGGAGATCGTGAATTTTGGAGCCAGCGAAATGACAATAGCGTCCTCTTTAATGTGGGGCCGCATGGTCTCAGCGGCATCCTTCATCACGGGGGGATGCACCGCGAGGAATACGATATTCTGCGCGGTAGCCTCCGCGACGTTGTCCGTGACGTCGATTCCCATCCCCATACTTGCCAAGTTCTCCGCAGCCTCCGAATTCGTGTCGAACAATACGACACGTGCGGGCATTTTTCCGGTATGCTTCCACCCTCCCAGAATGATTCGGGCCACTCTTCCAGCCCCGATAAAACCAACGTTAGTTTTCTGCATGAACTTGCTCCTTTCCGTTTGAATATAGATAAACAATCTCCCGCGCAACAACGCCAATCACCGCGATCAAGAGCAAGGCGAGTGCAAGATCGAAAGCGGTATAGGAGAGGCGCGCGACTGATTCCAATGCCGGATGCTTGACCAGCATGAACGAACCGGCAAAGCCCACGACCAGGAAGGCGGCAATCAAGAGGTATATTGTCCTGCTCGTCAGCAGATGCTTTTTGCCGGACGATTGGCGTGGAAGCCGATGAATACGCCATGCGAATGCAACCGCTCCCAGAATCAGGATGAAGAGAGCCGAGAGGAGATGGCTGCTATCGAGCCAGAACCTGAGCGGCAGGGCATACTCCGGCAGACCGCTTTGAAGATGAAGATAGACGGCAACCGTCAAAGCATAGGCCCCGACAAGAACCGGGGCAAAGCGGACCCATGCAGGAAGATGCAGGTCTTTTCTGAACCATTCCATTGCCACCTGGCAGATAAGCACACATAGTACAACGGCCAGTACGAGAAGAAGGGCATAGATCAGCGGCTTGAGGTAGGATTCTCTCCAGGCTCCCAGCCGGACCATTGGTCCGCTCAATCCCAGGACTGCATATTGCGGTTGGATGAGAGGCTGGGCCTGCTCACCGAAGGGATATTTGGTGACGCCGGCGAAGAAGAAATCCGACTCAGGGCTGTGGCAATCCGTGCATCCATTGCTGCCCAGCGCGGCCCGCGCGGGATAGACATCGTGGGTGTACTTATGGACGTTCGCGTAGGGAGATGCTTCCCATGAGTGCATGGGGATTTCGCGGTAGTCGTTGCCCGAACGATAGACCCGGTCGTTCATGACCCACACGACTCGCTTGCCTTGCATGGGATAGCCGGTCTTCTCAAGCATCTCACCGATCGCTGCAATCAGGGCGTCGATCTCTTCTGGCCGGTTGACCTCGATCACTCCGTCGCCGTTATCATCCACAATGCGCGAGAGCGATGGATATGCCGAGGGATCTTGCCGGTGCGCCGCCCACATCTTATAGACGTTGCCCATCTTGGGTTGCTGAAGCCCTTCCTTGCCTTCCGTTTCAATGGCGGGCCAGGTGCTGTGAATACGGTTTACGGGGTGGATTTTGCCGTCATAGCGCACGAGCACCGGGCGATAAGGGGCTGTTGGTTTGTCGTCATAACCCATCATCTCCAGGTCGCCGTAGTGGTTCCAATACGCCATGTCGGGTCCGTAAAAGGTCCAGAGGTGTTTTCCTTTGGTGGGAATTTTGGCGCCTGGATTAAACACATCACTGGCGACCGTGTGGGCCGCCTTGACGGCGCGTTCAGGGATGTGGCAGGTCTGGCAGGCTATTTTGTCGAGGTGAAGGGGCGGCAGCCCGCGGTGCTTGGCTACCGGCGCGCCGAGATAACCGCTGGTGTGGCAGTCCGCGCAGCTGCGCATGGTATTGTCCAGATCGTCGCGGACATGCCCGCCGGGATCGTCTCCCTTGCCGAATTGGTGGACCTCTTTTCCACGGATACGTTCATCGACGGCGTGACTGCCGGATGCATGGCAGTCCACGCATCGCATTCCCGCGCGCAGATGCACGTCCGTGCGCGGACGAAAATTCGCCCCGCGCTTCTTCCAGCCCGGTTTTGCGTGACAGGCAAGGCACGTTTCATTTCTCGGCTCGGAGACAATATGCGGCGACAGCGTTCCATCTTCGTTGAAGCGGGAAACGTCATAGGTGATCTTGACTGACGCGTTCTCCGCAACGGCTCCTGATATCTTGGCCAGGCCCGCGCCCGCAGAAGGCGCCCAACGGAAGTTCATGGCGCCAAGTTGCTTCTTGCGCGCCTTGAAATCGTATTCGGGCAGGTGACACAGCAGACAATCCGCTTCCAGCACGCCCGACAGAGACCATTTCGCCTTATAGTAATCTCCATCGAAATCGTTGTCTCCCCCCGGCGTGAACCCACTTGCCGGGTCAGACATCCAGCGGTCATAGCGCTTGCCTTCCCGGTCATACTCCGCCGAGCCTCCTCCCGGGTGGCATACCGCGCAACCGGCAGTGAGGAAACTGAAGGACGTCATGTCCATTTCAGCGGGGGATGTGTTTTGCTTGGGCGACAGGTACCGGTATAGAGGGGCAGGCGAACACCATGTCCCGCCATAGTTGCCCGGCGAGGACGCCCATTGACATCGTGCGGCCTGATCAGGCGTAGGCTTTTCGCCCGCACCCTGGGTGAAGTGGTAGCCTCGAGTGATCAAGTCGTAGTTATGGCATTGTCCACAAGTCTGTTTGGGAGAGTAGGGCTGGGTCGCATTCTCACCGGTCCGGGGATTGATGATTTCCCCATTTTCGGTGCGCAGGTGAAAAGGTGGACACACGCCACTGGGCGCAACGGGCGATTCCGCCCCGGCCATATAAGCCAAAGCCACCATAGCCAGAACGAGTAGCGCTCTGGCTATGCAAGCGACATGGCGGCGTCTTTTCTGTTGAAGTCTCATAAACTCATCTCCATTTTTCCAAAGCCGCCGAATGGCAGACTAGGTAAGTCATTTCAACATTTTCTTGACTTCATCCACCCTTGGCACTTTGCCCGCGACCTTTACGTCGCCGTCCACGGCAAGACCCGGTGTCATCATCACGCCGAACTTCATAATCTCGTTAATATCCGTGACCTTCTCGATCTCATAATCCAGACCGAGTTCCTTGGCCGCGGCTTCCGCCGTCTCCGATAATTTTTTGCATTTGGGGCATCCAGTGCCCAGGATTTGAATCTTCATTTTTTCTCTCCTTTGGTTCTTATTTTTTGCCACTTCCCTTGCTTGAACTTTTATTCTCCAAGGGGATTTTTAACCCCAGATTGCCCCGAAGATTATCCCGCTGATGGTCGCCATAACGACGACCAGCGAGCAGAACACCACGGTCTTCTTGGTTCCCATCACGCTACGAATGACCAGCATGTTCGGCAGGCTGAGCGCCGGGCCAGCCAACAGCAGCGCCAACGCCGGGCCTTTGCCCATGCCCGCGCCGATCAGCCCTTGAAGGATCGGGACCTCCGTCAGCGTGGCGAAATACATGAACGCGCCAAAAATGCTAGCGAAAAAGTTCGTCCACAAGGGCCAGACACTGCGCGCGAAGGATTCAAAACCACCACCGCCCCAGCCCGTAATCGTCAGGAAAGCATCGGGCCGATCACCGACCAGCATCTCCACATACTTGCCGGGGATCAGCCCCTCATGCCCCGGACGCCCCAGCAGAAAGCCCGCGACCAGCACACCGAAAAGCAGCAAGGGCATGATCTGTTTGGTGAAACCCCACGTCGCGCCGAACCAGTCGGCGGGTTCGCCTTCCTGGCTGGCAGTGATGATGGAAAGTCCCACCACCGCGGCCGCGAAGGGAATCATCACCCACATGCCTTCGATTGGCAGGATAAGCGCCAGTATGGCGGGCGGAATCGCCGCCAGAACGACCTTCCACCAGGCAATGTTGAACCAGATGATCAGAATGATCCCGAATACGACTCCGAAAGCCGAGGTCACCAGCCACTTGTTTTGCCACAGCGTGGTCCATGCGCCGGGCATGGGCGTTTTTGAGACGACCTCGCTCGCCGCCACTTCAATTTCCCGGCCCTCCTGTGATCCTGATAAAATCTTCAAGGTGTATGTCGCATCGGAGACGGCTATGTCTTCGGGCGCCTGAATGACCGCCGCCTGGAGTTCCCGACCATCCGCCAACTCGAAGCGGAAATCATTCGGCGCGCCCCAGTTGGCAAAAACCAGAATGCCGATCATGACGGCAAAAAACACAGCGTTTTGCCAGAGAGGACGCGAGACCTCGGGTTCGGGCATCCCCGCCTGGCCGTTAGCCTTTTCCTCTTCTTCTTTGCGGAAAATGAAATGCATGATCAGGCCGATCACCACGCTGAAGCCGATCGCACCCACAGCCCGGGCGATGCCGATCTCCAGCCCCAG
>CAYWYC010000229.1:0-7732 GCA_964462565.1 uncultured Candidatus Sumerlaeota bacterium
CCATAAAAAGACGTGCAGGATATTGGATATTTGGATCGGGCCTTCAGCCCTCTATTCATAATTGACCCGAAACCCACGGGTTGAAACCTCTGGCTATTATCGGACGGGCTCTTGGCCCTACAGATGAAAAAGTATTTTCGTTACTCAGAAAACCTTTCGATTCGTTGCTTCAAATTAACACAGCCCCCATTTATGTCGTGCACCTTTCGTCACATTATCAATCAATTATACTTGCAAGTCTTCTGATCTTCGGCAAAACTCGAAAATTGCCGTGTCCGTAACAGGCGCGATCTGACCAGTCTATTTGAATGTTTGAGATTTTGCGATGCTTCCTGATTTTATTCTGAATTTGTCTCCTTTGATAAAACTCGCTGTTGTGCTGGCTTCCATAGTGGGGCTGATGCGCGTGAAAGTACCCATGGGTGCGGCGCTTGTTGCGGGAAGTGTGCTGATCGCTTTTTTGTTTCCCATGAGCATTGGTGAGTATGGATCGGCGCTGGCGGGGGGTATCTTCAGCCAGCAGGCCATCTTCCTGGCATTCATTGTCGGCGGGCTTCTCGTATTTTCCGGCGCACTCAACGAAAGCGGACAGATCGACCGCATCAAGGACGCCTTTCTCGCGATTGTCGGCCGCAGCCGCCTGACACTCGTGACGCTGCCGGCACTGATCGGTCTTTTGCCCATGCCCGGTGGCGCGATCTTTTCCGCGCCCATGGTCGAGGCTGCCGTCAAGGATACCCATCTCAGCCCAACGCAAAAGACCGCGTCCAACTACTGGTTTCGCCATATATGGGAATACTGGTTTCCCCTGTATCCGGGCGTGATTCTGGCCGTGGGGCTTTCGGGTGTTCCGGCGGCGAAGTATATCCTGCTCATGATTCCCATGACGCTGATTTCCCTTGGCGCGGGTTACGTGGTGCTGCTCCATACAATCCGTTTTGAAAACGACCAACCCCGTTCCTGGTCGCGGAAAAGTGTGGGGCTCTTTTTTCGTGAGTTGAGTCCTATATTCGTGGTCGTCATTGCCGTGATCGCGCTGGCTCCTGTGGGGCAATATCTGTCGGCACGGTTTGCGCCGGAGAGCAATCTCATCAAGCAGTTCGGCGTGGCCCTGGGGATCATTGGCGGCTTGGGCTGGCTGGTCGTCTTTCGCGGACTCAGCTATCGCGCCATCGGCAAACTCGCCATCAAGAAAAGCGTACTCATCATGCTCTTTCTCGTCCTGGGTATTGTGGTCTTTCAGGCGGTCTTCATGCAATCGGGAGCGGTGGACGAAATCAATACCTCCTTTGCCGAAAGCGGCGTTCCCATG
Source organism: uncultured Candidatus Sumerlaeota bacterium (assembly GCA_964462565.1). Taxonomy (GTDB): domain Bacteria; phylum Sumerlaeota; class Sumerlaeia; order UBA8349; family UBA8349; genus CAYWYC01. The sequence continues at coordinate 1,313 of CAYWYC010000229.1, forward strand.
GTGGTGGTGATCTCGCTGGTCCCCTTTGTATGCGGTCTGGTGCTGGGTATCGCCGTGGGATTTGTGGGCTCCAGTTATCCCATCGTGGTCGGCCTGCTTTCGGGCATGACCATGGGGGAGGCCCTTCCTTACTTTTGCCTGGCCTACATCATGGGCTACATGGGCATGATGCTGTCGCCCGTCCATCTCTGCCTGGTCATCACGAACCAGTATTTCAAGGCCAACCTGGCCAAGGCCTATCTCTATCTCGTGCCCCTGGCCCTCTTTTCCGGACTTTGCGGCACGGGCCTCTTCTTTCTCTATCGCGCGATTATGTAACATCATTCTCTTTGATTTTCAGCGCCGTCCACAATATCCAACCCGGTGGACCAGCGAAAACCTTCTCACCATGTTCCAGCATTGCCGGGAATGTGGCAATAAAGCAATAACATCTGAATCTTTGCACTCTGCTAAAGTCTTTGTCCGAAGTTCTCTGTGCCCTCAGTGACTCCGTGGTTGATTTCAATAGAGGGGCCGGATCAGAAACAATCTACTGAATGAATGGCAGATGGAATAAAGACAGGATTTGGGCTTTGATTGCGATTACAAGTGCGATAGAGTCTTGCCCGAAAGACAAAAAGTTTGGCGGATAGGAGGCAAAAACCCTGATGACGATCCTATTGAAAATCCGTTTTTTCGATAAAAATTTCCTCTTGTTGTTTTCGTGAATTTCGAGTGTTTCGTGGTTCAAAGAACTCGCAATCGAGATGGGTTCGGCACGAAGAGGACCACTGCCAATGCGGACCTACTTCCCATAATAGATAACCTTGAGTTTGATGGAGGTACTGGGAGACTTGTGCTCAAAGGTGGCGTCTTTGAACTTGGGTGGGCCGAAGCGTGGATTGAGATTTTTGGAAAAGGCGTAGCCTTCTTTGGGGAGCAGGCCGACGACATAATCAATCTTGTTGTTGGCGTTGGAGTCGTGGACAATGGAGATGGCATAGTTGCCGTGGGGGATATTTTCAAGGGTGACGGTGGAGTTCTTATTCAGGATAGTGGCCGTAGTGCGGACAAGCGCGTCTTCGGGCTTTGCGGGAAAGCTTTCGGCCTCGTCGAATAGCGCGAGCAAAACCTGCCCTTCATCGTCGGCAAAGTCACTGATGGAAACGACGATTTTTCCTTCTTCCACGTCAAAAGCCTCGCCGCTATTCGGTTCACCATTTTCGCCGATCGATATCTGGGCCTCTCCATTGTCGGTTTGCTTGGCCTCATCGTTCCCTGAACAAGCCAGAACCAGGAGAACTATCAACATGAGCGTGTTCATTTTTATCATCATCATTCGCTCCCGAAAAATTAAACCCGAAAACTTCCATTCTCAAAAACCACGCGGCCATCGACGATGGTATATAAGGCCCGGCCTTTCAGTTTCGCGCCATGCCAGGGGCAATTGCTGCTGCGGCTGAAGAATTGCTTGGCGTCCACGGTGTATTCATGGTCCAGATCCAAAATCGTAATGTCGGCATCGACCCCCTTGCTGAGCGTCCCCTTTGTCAGATTCAGAATTTTGGCCGGGGCAATGGTCATCTTTTCGATCAGCAGATTCAGGTCGATTTCCTTTTTCAGCACCAGGTCCGTGTAGCAGACTCCGAACGCAGTCTCCATACCCAGCACGCCATTGGGAGCCTGGTCGAAAACCTGGTCCTTCTCCATGTCCGTGTGGGGCGCGTGGTCGGTGGCGATGCAGTCGATCACGCCGCTGCGCAATCCTTCGAGCAGGGCCTGACGGTCATCCTCGCTGCCCAGGGGCGGGTTCATTTTGTAATTGGTGTCGTATCCTTCCAAGCAGGCATCGGTCAGGGTCAGGTGGTGGGGCGTGGCCTCGCAGGTGACGTTGATGCCCTTTTCACGGGCCGTTGCGATGTATTCGACGCTGGCGCGGACGGAGAGATGCTGGATATGCACGCGTCCGCCCGTGTATCGAGCCAGATCAATATCGCGGGCCACCTGGCAGCTGTTTGCCGCACCGGGGATACCCTTGAGGCCCAGTTTCATGGCCATGGCCCCCGAGCGCATCTGTCCGCCTTCCGCCAGCATCTGATCTTCGCAATGGTCCAGGATGGGAACATTGAACATACTGGTGTATTCCAGGGCGCGATGCATGATCTCGGCGTTCATGATCGGATTGCCGTCGTCGCTGAAGGCTATGGCGCCGTAGTAAACCAGGTCGCCGAATTCTGTAATGGACTCGCCCATCTGCCCCTGGGTCACGGCGGCCACGGGCAAAATATGGACCACCGACTTTTCCCGCGCCCGCGACAAAAGAAACTGCAAGCCCTGGGCGCTATCCACGACAGGACTCGTGTTCGGCATGGGACAGATGGAAGTGAATCCGCCTGCCGCCGCCGCACGCGATCCGCTCTCGATATTTTCCTTGTCTTCCCGGCCCGGTTCGCGCAGGTGGACGTGCATGTCGATAAACCCCGGGCAGACGATTTTGCCCGTCGCATCGATCGTCTCATCGGCCTGCGCGCCAAGATCCCTGCCGCAGTCCGCAATCTTGCCGTCCTCCACGAGGATATCGGCCACTTCATCCCGTTTGTTCGCGGGATCAATAATTCTTCCGTTTTTAATGAGAAGAGTGGTCATGGGGCAATCGTCCTTATCCTTATTGTATTACTTCCATCGGTTTTTATTTTTGCGCGTCTTTTTTCGGGGCATCGGCCTTGTCTTCTTCCGGACGCGCCGTATCGGCCTCATCCTTGGTGCGCTTGGTCAGGGCTTCGCGAATTTCCTTTACGAAATTCGAGCGATATTCTTCGATTTCCTTATGCTTTTCCTGCGCCGCGGGCAGCGAACAACTATAGCGGCCCACCACGCGCGTTTCGATAAAATCCAAAATCTGCGGAAGATGCTGGCCTTGCAGAGCCCCGGCAATAAAATGCTTCGCCGTCTGGTATTCCTTGCCGCATTCGATCAGATGGGCGTCGTGCAAACATGCGCCTTCTTTCGTTTCGGGCTGGGCCTCCTTGCCCGCTTCCCAGGAGACGTTCATTACCTGGATCACGCGGTCGCGATCCAGACCCAGGTTGAACAGAAAGGTCCGCACCTCGGCTTCCGAATTCAGTATCAGCCCATGCAGATAAGCGCCGAATACCAACAGGTCGTCATCCAGATCCAGATCCTCACTCAACATGCGGGCTTCGGCCAGTATCCGCTGCACATGGTCCATGTTGTGCAGATCGTCTTTGTCGATATAGTGGGGTTTGACAAATTCGCGCAGGCTGTCAAACAAAAGTGTATCCATTTATGATTTATCCCTTTGTGTTGTTTGGTTTTCCGCTTCAGTCTTCCTCGTGCATTTCCGTGGCTCCAGCCAGCAGGTAAAGCACCGCCATACGCACGGCCACGCCATTGGTCACCTGTTCGTTGATCACGGAATGAACGCCGTCAGCCACGCCCTGGGATATTTCCACACCGCGGTTAATGGGCCCCGGATGCATGATAAGCACATCGGGCTTGGCCAGTTCCAGACGCTGCTCGTTGATCTGATAGAGCAGACGATATTCGCGGATCGACGGGAAAAGATTCATCTGCTGCCGCTCCAACTGGATGCGCAGCAGGTTGATCACGTCGGCATCGCGAATGGCTTCCTTCAGGTCATGACTCACCGTCACGCCGTAATCCCGAAAACTCGTCGGGATCAAGGTGGGCGGTCCGACAATCGTCACCTTGGCCCCCAGTTTCGTCAGCGCCCAGATGTTGCTTCGCGCCACGCGGCTGTGGACGATATCGCCGATAATGACCACCTTGAGATCCTGGAAGGAGCCCTTGTTCTCAAGGATAGTATAAGCATCCAGCAGGCCCTGGGTCGGGTGCTCGTGGGTTCCGTCGCCGGCATTGATAACCGATGCGTGGGCGCGCTGGCTCAGGTACTGGGCCGCACCCGAAGAACCATGGCGCATCACGATGAAGTCTGCACCCATGGCCTCGATGGTCCGAACCGTGTCGATGAGTGTTTCGCCCTTTTTCACGCTGCTCGTGGCCACGGCAAAATTAACCACGTCGGCGCTGAGCCGCTTTGCCGCCAGCTCGAAGCTGGTACGGGTTCGGGTGCTGTTCTCAAAGAAAAGATTCACCACCGTCTTGCCCCGAAGGGTCGGAACTTTCTTGACGGAACGCGTGAATATTTCCTTGAAGGATTCCGCCGTCTGCAAAATCAGCATGAGTTCATCGGCGCTGATATGCTCCAGGCCCACCAGATGCCCCCGCTGTGAAAATTGCTCCATCGCCTTGGCCGCAGCCGATTCCGTGAGCTTACTTTCCATTCGCTTCCTGGCTCCCTTGATAAAAATATGCCCGGGTCATCCGGGGCCTTATTTGCTTTTCTCCGAGATAATCCAGATGCCGCTTTGATCGTCGTGACCCTCAAAGCCGACTTCCACTTTCTGCTCCGGATTGGTCGTCACCTGCAAGCCGCAGATGTCCGCATGAATCGGCAACTCCCGAAGGCCCCGATCTACAAGCACCGCAAGTCGAACAACCTTGGGACGACCATAATCCACAATCTGGTCCAAGGCGCAGCGAATCGTCCGGCCTGTATAGAGCACATCATCCACCAGCACCACTGTGCAGCGGTTGATATCGAAATCGATCTGCGTGGATCTCACAATCGGTTGGCGTTCCAGGCGCTCCAGATCGTCGCGATACATGGTGATATCAAGAATTCCCATGGGGATTTCCCGTTCAATATTCAATTTCAGCAATTCGCGAATTCGCTTGGCCACTGTAACCCCATGGCGGCGAATCCCGATAATGGCGATTTTGTCCTGATCCTTGAAGACTTCAGCAATGGCGTCGGCCATCTTTTCAATGGCGCGATCCATTTGTTCCGAAGACATGAGAGCTTGCTTTTCCATCGGTTCTCTCCCTTGCAGGCCGGCAACTCCGGCTGAATTCCATTTTTCATAAGCAAGATTGACAAAAAGGCGCTCAATTTGCAATGCCAGATTCAAACTTCAGGACAAAAAGATGGCCCCGGTCCCCCATGATGAGTCAGGCAAATGGCAACAGCGGCCGCAAAACCGAGGCATAGGCATCGGCCAGACGCCACATGCCCAGGTCGCTGGGATGGACACCGTCGGTGGTGGCTTCGCCGTCATTGCCCAAAAGGCCTTCGCCACAAAGATAGTGCAGATTTTCTATGCCCGATTCCAGCAATTTGGCGTATTGCCCCTTGAGCACATCATTCTTCTGGCCCCAGCCGCCACGGGCATCGTCCTGAACGTAGCTGTGCTGATACACCACATTTTCCACCAATACAATGGGAATCTCCGGATGAGACTGGCGCATGGCCTTTACAAAGGGAATGGTGCGTTCTTCAACCATTTGCGGGCTCATGTTGGGCAAGCAGTCAATCGTGAGCACGGCCGGATCGAGCTCGGCAAAGAACTCCACCAACTCGGGATCCATGCGTCCATTGCCCGAAAAGGCCACATTACAGATGGGCCAGTGGAAGCGACGTGATAACTGGGCCGGAACGGTCATGCCCGGGCGCGACGCGTGAAAGCCGTGAATGATGGATGTGCCGTAGAAGCAGATGGGCTTTTGGGCCGGAGGAGGCGCGGCTTCGAGCAGGCGGCCTTTCGGCACACCGATTCGGATGAAATCGACTCGATGGCCATGGGGCAGATAGGCGCGATAAAGCCGCTTGACGGGCTTGAGGTCTCTGCGAATTATGTCGCGGCGCGCCCAACTTTCCGGATCGGGTTTCAAAATCCCCACCCAGGACCAGCGCCTTCCATCATGGGTATAAAGATCCACCACCTGCGAACGATCCGGCGCGCCGCCTTTCGGATCTTTTTCCAGGGCATAATCCACGGCAATATCGCGTGAATCCGTTATGAAATCAATCGAGATGCCCGTTGCTTGCTGGGCCAGGTCCCAAACCGGAGCCGGCACTACCCCTTCCGCCGCCGCGGGCAATCGCGAATAAAAGCGACCGGTATCATCAAAGGGCCTGCCCAGAACCGTCAATTCTTTTCCATCTATGAATACATATCCATCCAGTCCGGCCTCGCTCATGGCATAATCCTTTCCGGGGGTGTCGTCTGTCTGCTTTTGAAAAAGATTAAAACATTCGGACCCGGCTGGCAAGAAGCGATTTTTTCCTGTCGATCCGGTCCGGATGGTTCATGTATAATATGGGCAGCAGGATAGGAGGCACCTTATGAAATTCGAATCGAAATCTGCCGAGCTGGCCCGGCTGCGATATCAATACAAACGGAAAATCCAACGCGGCGAAATCAAGTTGGAAAAAGACGACGCCTTGCCCTTCATCGGTCCCGATTGCGCCTACCACCTGTACCGCCAGGTCGGCGTCGGAGAAAGAAAGACTGAGGACGGGGAGGAATGATACCGTACCGCCGGCATCTTGCCGGCACC
>CAYWYC010000230.1:0-7710 GCA_964462565.1 uncultured Candidatus Sumerlaeota bacterium
AAAAAAAACACGAATAGCCCCACATTTATGTCGTGCACCCGTATTTTTCTAAATGTACTTAATCATGGCCTTTTCGTGTGTTTCGTGTATTTCGTGGTTGATTAATAGTTGGTTTGCAAAAAAGCTCAGGTTCAGAAAAGAATCAGTGCTTCTGTTTTTGAATCAAGAGTTCGGCTTCGGGACTGATTCCCGTTTGCTTTCGGGTCGCTCCTTCTTTCGATTCCGTCCGACGCTCCCCTGCCGAACTGCGAATATTTCGAACAGCTATCCAACTAAATACCCCCGCCAGCAGCATACTCAGAATTGCATCTTCCTGAAAACGAAGCCAAAGCATGACCACAATTAAGGGAACAAAGACCCAGCGGCCCGAGATATTCGACCGCAGCGCGAAAACACCGGATACCGTCAGCAATACCAGCCAGACAAGGTCATTGGCAATATCGTACCAGGGCAATGGTGCATGTCCAAAATGCCCATGAAAGCAAATGTGGGAGAAGCCGCAGAAAAAGAAAAAGGGCATCGCGCCCAAGCCGGAAACGACAGCAATCAAGCGGCGTTTATCGGCTTTGCTCATGCGATGCCCTTTTCAAAACACAGGTGTGGAAAAGGCCTGCGAACTTACGATGCCTTGCGCAGCAGTTCATCTTCCGCGGCCTGGGTCCAGAGGCCCTTGTCCATCTTCTCATAAACAGAGGGGTACTTCTCTTCCAGTTCTTCTACTTTTACCAGCGGCAGATTTTGCAGTTCGGGATAGACGATGATCTTGCCCGAGATGCTGCGGTTTTCCACGGCGCGAATGCCGTCGATGGCTCCGGCCATTCCGCTGACCGCCGCCACGGAAACGTTGGTATCCAGCTTATCACCGGCAACTTTCTTCAGCACGATCCGCATGTCGTCAATCGACGAGCCACTGGTACCGACGAAGTAGAGTTTCTTCTCGATATAGGCGTCCATATCGATGTCATGGAAAACCGTGGCGGGGATACCGGCGAAGATGTTGATGATGCCCTTGGGCAGGGAGTCGCGCACGGCCTGGGCAACGAGATCGGGGATCGGCACCATGATCTGGGTATAGCTGCCCTGGGGGATGTTCTTGTGCTCGCTCGGGTTAAAAGACTGATAGTGCAGGCCGTTTTTCTGGGCCAGGGGCGCCGCCTTGTCATAAAGGGCGGACAGGCGGATATCATCAAAGTCCGTCGCATATACTTCCACGTCCTTCACACCCTGGCAGAGGCAGCGGATCACGTGCATCACGCCCATGGGACCCGCCGCGCCAACGACCAGCACCTTCTCCCCTTCGCGCAGTTCGGGAATCTCGGGTATCGCCTTCAGGCTGTCGGCGGCGCTGTCCGTGATGGTTCCCACGAAGCGGATGTGGCCGTAATGAATGCGCCCGACGCTGATGTTGATTTCCTGATTGAACTTCTTGCCTGCCTGGACAATGTTCAGCAAACCGCCCGGAGCCAGCATACGGTCGAGTTTTTCCACGGTGTCCTTGTCATTGCCGAAATAGATGATGTCGTCGTAAGCGGCATCGTCGGGCAGATCATCCATGTCATCGATGCATTCCACCTCATTCTTGGAGCAAAGGTCTTTGACTACGGCGTCTTCCACGGCGTAGCAGGTGACGGACTTGGGCGGGCCGTCGGGCGAAAAGGTATCTTCCACACCCTTGGGCTTGTATCCGGCATCCACGACCACCAGCATCTTGCCACCGGCCAGGGCGGTCTGACGCTCCTTGGACACATAGGCATCCTCCACGCAGGCCCAGGGTTCCACAAGGCAGATCGCCGCCGCGTTCAGGCCTTTCCTGGGCACGGGAATCAGCATGGACTCACCTTGGGGCGATATAATCACGCGCTCGTCCATGATCACGTATTCCTGGAGCGCGCCTTCAAAGTTATAACCGAAAGCCGCGTTGTTGGCGGACGTCTTGATCCAGCGGTAATCCGTCTGCACCAGGGCGCGAGTCCCCACTTCCGTCTTCGTATCGGGACCGGCCTCGACCACTTCCACCACAACCTCATGGCCGGGGACGGTGGGTTGGTCGTTGGGTACGTAAGAAGGGATTTCCTTCAGTGCGTCCTTGTCAATGCCTGAAAGGCAAGGGGTTTTGCGTGGATGCTTGTCAAACTGCTTGAGCAGCTTGAGGTCGGAAAAACAAAGCCCCACCGCCTGCACTTTACAAAGCAGTTGGTGGGGTCCAGGCTTCACCAGAGGTTTTTCTTTGTTCAACTCCAGTTTGTCAACGCCGGTCAATTGTACGGCGTGGATTTTTTCGGGCAGATTCGTGGTCATTATCCTCTTCCTTTATATCCATGATCTCTTAACTCACTTCGTCCAATCAGAAGGATAATAACCCAATTCTCCCCTTTCGCAAAGCTCAAATTCAGTCGCGGCCCAAGTTTCCGAAATTTCCCGGACTATTCCAGCCAGGGCACGACCAACTTTCCGCTCTTTTGGGCATCGGCCTCGTCATAGGCACTGAAGAAGACCGAGAAATTATCGAGCCACATGGTGATCCGCATCATCTCCTCATCCGTGAGTTTGACACGATCCTTGTGGCTGCCTGTGGTCAGCATCGGGTAGAGGCGCGATTCCGTAGCCCCCACTTCACCGGGGATGGAGATCACGGGACTCGTCTTTTTGGCCAGTTCCTTGGGACGTCCGATATAGTGGCCCTGACCCGTCAGGCACCAGGCAAAGGGCTTCAGGTTTTCGTAGCCATGGGTGTACCACTTGTAGCGATTTCCGTCGAGTTTGACGGCGTCCTTCTTCTCGTGGCAAGGCACGCATTTTTTGTCAAGCACCGGCTGCACCAGCCGCGGGAAACTCAGCGGATAGGAACCTTCCGGTCCCGGCACGGGTTTCGAGGGCGGACGCTGCAGGGCCAGCGGCATTTTGGTCGCCGTTTCGGCCACGCGCGTCTTGGGTTCATGGCATCCCTGGCAGGTCAGCGTTTCGCCGGGCATGGCGTATGCGCTGGATTTCATGCTCTGGATGGCCAGGCCATTTTCATCGAGCACCTGAAAATACACCGGCTTGCCAACAGGCATCTCAAAGTGGCAGCTGCCGTCTTCCTCGATCGGCACCGTACCGATCACACCACGCGTATTTACTTCCACGTTCCAGCTCACCGGGGGATTCCCTTTGCGGGGTGTGGTCTTGGGATAGACCTGAACGATACGCAGCGAAGTAATCTTGCGATCTTCCGGCCAGGGTTGTTGCGAGTCATAGACGTTCATGCAGGCAAAGGTCGCCTTCGTCGGGTCGGCCTTGGGATCCGGCTCAAATCCGGGAGGATAGGCATGAGCCACCTGATGCGGCTGCACGGGCGGCATCTCGCGCGAAGCAAGGGGCAGCGGAACCATGGAGGCGATTTCATCATCCCGATAGAGGAGCGTCCGGTTGCCATAGGCATCCAGCAGATAGATACCATGGGGTGTCGGCGGACGATCCCAACGCCAGGTATTCATGGAAAGCGAAGGCGAATCCGGCGAATAGACGCAGAGAAAATAATTCTCATTCAGCGGATAGGGCGAAGCATAAAGACTGGGCTCCATCTTCGTGTCCGGAGTCAGCGCCTTGATGCAGGACTGCTCCGGATCGTCCGGCATGGTCTCATCGTAAATCAGCAAACTGCCATAGGCGGAACAGTGATGCGAATGATAAGTTCCCACATAGAGAGGCGAATCGGGAATGGCCCGAAGGTCTTCCTGAACGTGTCCCCGGCTGAAGTTGTTTTCATAGTTTCCATACAGCGCCTGTGAATTACGACCGTCCTGCTTGATGATCCAGGGATGCTGGCCGTCGCTGAAATTGCGGTCCACATAGTCCCAGCGCGAATAAACGATATCGCCGTCGTTGTTCACACGGGGCGTCCATTCGTTGATCTCGTGATAGGACAGGGGCTGAATGTCGGAACCATCAGGCAACATGGTATGCAGCACGTAACTCGGGCAGGGCCGCGGATGGCAGCGCCCTTCACCGCCGCGACGGGTGGAGACAAAGGCGACCCGCCCATTTGGCAAGACGCAGGGGGAATGGTCGTCTTCCGCGCCATCCGTCACCTGGACGAGTCCCGTGCCGTCGGCATTGATCTTCATCAGGTGAAAGGCATCATCGATTTTGCGAATATAAAGGTCTTCCTTGAAGAGCGCGCCACCCCAGGGAGCCACCTTCTTCGAACGGTCATCGGGATCGGCCAGATGGGCGCGATACTGCTTTTCCCATTTTTCGCTCCAGGCTTCCTGCAACTCGGAATAGGCAAACCAGATGGTCTTGCCGTCGTAGGTTACTTCCGGACTGGCAAAGACGCCGCGGTGCAGCTCCTTGCCGGCAAGGCGTCCCTTTTCCACTTTGACGCCGTCGGTCAGGTTACGCACCTGAGCCTTATCCGTTCCCGGATTTTCCAGTACATAAAGGCCGCCACCGGGATCCTGGACCATGCCGAACCACTGATCGCACATGTGCCCCATGCGGGGCGGGTGCTTTTTCACAAAAAGGATTTTATCAAAATCCAGGAGCGGATTCGCCAGGGCGATCTCCCGGTTCAATTCGCAGGCCTTCACAAAGGCGTCGCGATATTCGCCCATATCCACGCCATCACCGGCCTTGGGCAGAGGCGGACCGTCGATGTCTTTTTTGTCCACCTTGATATGGATTTCGGGAAGCGAGCCTTTTTTGATCGGCGGCAAGGCATCGGCGGCTTTTTGCAACTCGCCCAAGCGCTTTCGAAAGGCATCGGCATCCCCTTTGAAATCGGGCATTCCCGCAAGGTCTTCCAGCATCACTTCCGTCCGACGCACGACCACATCCACCGGATGGCGATCGGAGCCCTTGATCAGCGAGGCCTCGTTATAAACGCGGTCCGCGTCATAGGCAAGGCTGCCGCGCATTATCTGCAAACCATACACATGAAAAAGGATTTGCCATTCCTCTTCCATGTCCAGATCCGCCGATTGGGTCGATTGCGCAAAGACCGCACCGCTCATCAGCATCGCCATCACTAGCAGAAGGGCAAGGCCGTCTGTTAATTTCATTTTTTTGTGTAACATTATACATACCCCTTATGGAAAAGTGTAGTCCATCTGTTCAACTTATGAAAACAGAAAGACATATTTTCCGGTATTATTCTCCATTTTTGTAAGCCACCAAAGTCCGGGCTGCGCCAAAATACATGTAGCCATCGGCCACACCCGGCGTCGTGGGATAGCTGGGCATCCGCGTTTCGGAGAGGACTTCTTTCTCACGATCCGCGTTAAAAACCAACAGATTGTTCTTGTCTGAGGCCACGTAAACTTTTCCGTCGGACAAAAACTGGCTGCGACAGGAAACATATTTCTCAAGATCATGCTGCCATTGCATCTCGCCCGTCTCCAGGTCCAGGCAGGTGATGTTGCCCACCATGTCGGCAATGAATACCAGCCCGTTACCAACCGAGGCCGTACATTGGGTACGTCCCACTTCGGGAGCTTTCCAGATAATATTTTCCTCGCCGAGTTCGCCCTTGCCATTGGGATCGATGCAATAAAAGCCGCCCTTGGCGCTTCCCTCGTCGCCCATGGTGTAATAATGATCGCGCCCGATTCCCACGATAATTTTGCCATCGTAATAAACGGGCGTGGCGATAAATTCACAAGGTCCCCAGGAACAGTTTTCTTTGTGATTTTCTCCCTGGAACCATTCCACATCGTCACGATATCGCGGAAAGAGTTGATTGTGCCGTGTATAAAGAATCAATTTGCCGTCACGATAGCGATACTCCTTGGGGTTGGCGTCAAAGCGCCATATCTGCTCGATGTCCTGAACCTTGCCGTCGATCTTTTTGTCAATCATCGCAAAGGCGCGCAGATATCCGGCGCCATCGCCCCAGATAACCGCCTTTTCCCCGTTGACTTCGGCCAGCGTCAGGCTCGACCAACTGCCATGGTAAATCTGCGGAATATCCACCGTATCCTTCGCCACCAGTTCGCCTGTCTTTTTATCCAGCACGACGATATACGGCGCGTCCGTGGGTTCCCACAGGCTCTTTTTCCCGAGGGCGTTGGAGGTCGTGCACCAGATGAAATCGCCCACGATCAGGGGAGTTCCGGCGGAGGCGTCGTGAATGTGAATATTGAAAACCTCATGTACATCAAACATCCAGATTATGTCGCCGTAAGTGTCTTTCAGCTCCTTAATGGGACCTGTGGGTTCCTTGACTTCCGGGGGTTTCTGGTTCTTTCCGAGCTTCCGCTCTTCGCCTTCCTTCAGCGTAAAGCGCGAGAAAAAGGTCAGTTCGTCCGTGTAGGGGCCATCGTTTCCATCGGCCATGCCATTCATGTCAAGCGCCACGATGTATCCGTTGCTGTGGATGTACATGATGTCATTTTCCACCGTACCCTGGGTACAGGTACCATAGGAACCGCTGTAGGTATTTCCCGGAAAAGACATTTCCCAGATGCTTTCGCCGGTGAAACGATCCAGGCAAAGTAATGCGCCGCCCCGCGGATTGCCGCGTCTCAACTCGGAATCGCTGAGGCACTTGGCGTCGCCGCCAAAGAGCACTTTATCGCCCACGACCTGCGGCTGGCTCAAGACCCACTTCCCTTCCAATCTTTTTTCCCATATCTTGTTTTCATCGGTGAATTCAGTTGGCAGATTTTTAGCATCGGAAACCATGTTCCGTCCACTGTTCTCAATGTCGCTCCACTGAACAGGTTGAGCCAGGGCCATCATGGCCAAAGCCCAGAATATACCGGTGCTGATAATTCTATTCATGTTGCTTCCCTTCACTTCCTCATCTTTTGAAATTGGATGTTCGTCTTTCGATCAATTCAGCCTTGTATTCCATAACTCTTATTTGAGCATATTACCCATTATTTACTTGATCGATCCCCACGTCAAGGCCCATAATGTTCGATAAATGATCGAAAGTGTTAATAAAATGATCACCCACCTCATGGAATACCCACGATTAGCTATCTCGGAGGCTGTACTGCGGACCATCGGCATTCAGCCAGCCAAAACGCAATGGTTCGAGCATGTTTTTACCTACCACACCGCCATGGTCATCTGGAGAGGTTCCGGCACCCTTTGGTACCGGGGAAAGCACTACGATCTGGAAGCGCCGGTTCTCTTTCTGGCGCGTCCGGGCGAGTATTACAGCTACGGTCCTGTGCAGCAATGGCATGAATACCATTTCATCTTCAGCCATCCCTCGCCGGAAATTCTGGACCCGCAGAAATATCCGCTCTGCTGGCCGGTGCAGACGCCGGAATTGGTGCAGTCGCTCTTGCAGGCCGTGGAGCGGCTCGTGCAAAACGCGGCCATGCCGGGCATGGCGGACCAGTTGGACATGCTGGCGCGTTTGATTGTTTTCTCCAGCTATCACAGCCCCCATTCCCCTATACAAGATCCTATCACCAAACGCATCTTTGCCGCCGAACGCTGGATGCAGGTACATCTGACAGAAGATTTTGAGATTGAGGCCCTGGCCGGCGAATTTGGATTCTCCCCGGCCAGCTTTCGCCGCCATTGGAAGCGACATTTTTCTCAATCGCCACGCAGGCATCTGATCGAACTGCGCCTGCAGGAAGCGGAACGCCTCTTGCTCGCCATGCCCGGGGCCACAATCGCCGAAGTCGCCTACCAGTGCGGATTCAGCGACCAACGCTACTTCGCCACGCTTTTCCGACGACACTCCGGATTGAGCCCGACCGGCTTCCG
>CAYWYC010000231.1:0-7625 GCA_964462565.1 uncultured Candidatus Sumerlaeota bacterium
ACGTGGCTGACTACAAGCCCGTCTATCGTACCGCCGGCATCTTGCCGGCATCATAATCGCAATCGCACACGCAATCGCAATCGAGCCCAAACCCATCCCAAAAAGTTTCACCTCTCTTAAGGCCTCCGCCTCTCCGTGACCTATAAAGCTAAATCCTCTCCAGCATCTTCAAGTATTCCGGCCAGGCCGCTTGAGCGTAGAAACGATGGCCGCCTTCGCCGATGACGAGTTTGCACCGGTCCGAAGCGCCAGCGGCTTTATAGATTTTCTTCAACGCGCGAAAGGCTTTTTCCGTGGCGTCGATCGGGAAAATGTTATCCTCGCGACCGGCCACCACCACCACCGGCTTCGGCGCGAAAAGGCCCATCAGGTCGGGCATCTCGGCGTATTGCAGCAGTCCGGGCACGTAATTATCCATGCAATGGCCAATCGACATGACCGAATCGCGAAAGGTGCAGAAGTAGCATGACGGCATGCACAGGCTGATTCGCGGAAGCAGGGCCGCCGAAAAAAGCGAGGCTGTTCCGCCGCCTGAATTGCCCATGACGCCGATGCGTTTCATGTCGGCATCATCGCGCGTGGCCAGGTAGTCGATACCGCGATCGATGTCAAAAACACGCTCCGCAATCATCGTCCGACCCAGCATGAGGGCGTGCATGGTGGCGTCGTGGCAGGTGCCGGACATGGCCTTTTCCAGCGTCTGCTCGCGGCGCAGTCCAAAGGCGCGTTGTTCAATGCATAAGGCCGCCAGCCCGCTTTGCATCGCCGTGATGCCGAAGTCGCGGTCGCATTTTGGCGAGAAGGTCTTTGCCTCGTCATCGCGCTCCACGCGGATGGAATTATGCATCCCCGACGAATGCCCCTGCACACAAATCACAAAACGATAAGGAGGCGTTGCCGAACGCGGCAGGCAGACATAGGCAGGAACATGCGCGTGCTCTTCCGACTGGAAAATTATCTTGCGAATGAAACCCTCATGGCGTTCCTGCTCCCACTCCGTGCGCACGTCGAGAGCGCATCGTTCTGCCGGCTTCGGCATTTTGTCATAGCCCGTCAACTGTCGCAGCTTCCGCCGTAACTTGTTCTGCCAGGCCTTCAGCTCGCCACCGCAGGCATTCGCATAGGAAAGGGACTGCTCCATTCTTTCCATCAGCCAGCGATGGTTATCGTAGGGTGAAAAATAACAGGCCTGCTTTTTCGGACTCATAATGATCACCTTTCTAACAGATTCGCGGCAGGTCTTCTCCATAGGGCCGCTGGATAATGCGTCGCCCGCCCGCGCGGGTTACCAGTTCACAAAGAGGCGGCTCCGCCTCGATGAAGCGCCCGATAAGGGCAGCGTCTTTCCCAAGGGGATGGGCCCGCATGGCCTTGAGAGCCCGATCGGCATCGGCAGCCTTCACCACCGCCACAATCTTGCCCTCGTTCGCGACACTGAGGGGGTCGAGACCAAGCATCTCCGAAGCATGGCGGCAGACCGTGCTTATAGGAATTTCGTCTTCTTCTACTTCCAGGCTCATGCCGCGGTCTTCCACCAGGTCCACCAAAACACCGGCAAGGCCACCGCGTGTGGGGTCGCGCAGGAAGACCACATCGGCCCCGGAATCCAGGACGGCATCAACCAGACCGTTCAGCACCGCCGCGTCCGATTGCAGGCTTGTCTTAAAGGCAAGTCCCTCGCGCACCGACATGATTGCCAGACCATGCTCGGCGATGTTGCCGGAGATCAGGATGGCGTCACCCTCCTCGATCCGAGCGGCATCCATCTTCAGGCCTTCGCGCATTTCTCCGATGCCCGTGGTCGTGATCGTCAGGCCGTCGCCACGTCCGCGCTCGACGACCTTGGTATCGCCGGTGCAGATGACCACGCCTGCCTCCCGCGCCGTCTTCGCTATCGAATCAATCATGCGATCGAGCATGGAAAAGGGGAGTCCCTCCTCGATGACGAGGGAGAGGCTCAGCGCCTTCGGACGCGCCCCCATGACGGCCAGGTCGTTCACTGTTCCACAGACGGCGAGGTGGCCGATATCGCCGCCGGGGAATTCCAAAGGCTGCACCACAAAGCCGTCGGTCGTCATACAGAGACGCGTCGAATCCAATTCCAGGATGGCGCTGTCGTCCAGGGGATTCAGCAGGGGGTTTTGCAGTTTGGGAATGATGTGTTCGGCGAGCAGTTTTTTCGTCAGTTCTCCACCGCCGCCATGGGCCATGATGATGCGGGAATCGCTGGAAGTATTTTCGGACATTTATTTTCCCCAACTAAATAATATTCACAATCGCACGCGCAATCACTAAGCCCAATACTGTCTTTCTTAACCACGAAATACACGAAATACACGAAAGAAAAAAACAGGAAACATGTTTCAAAGCCTTTTCGTGTGTTTCCTGGTTCAAAAAAAACTCATGACCTCGCCACATTCCGGCCATACTTGTACCAGGCGGCGCAGGCCCCCTCGCTGCTGACCATGCAGGGACCGACGGGCTTGATGGGTGTGCAGACCTTGCCGAAGAGCGCGCAATCGGGCGGACTCAACTTGCCCTGGATCACCTCGCCGCAGCGGCAGCCTGGGGCCTCGTAATCGGTCTCCGTATCGAGTTCATATTTCCGTGCCGCATTGAATTTTTCATATTCCCCGCGCAAAATCAATCCGCTTCCCGGAATCGTGCCCAGTGCGCGCCACACGGCATCGCCCGGCTCAAAAACGCGATCCACCATCTGCATAGCCACGGGGTTTCCGCGATCCGACACCGCCACGCGATAGACGTTTTCCACTTCGGCCTTTTCCGCCTCGATCTGCTTCAAAATCGCCAGGATGCCTTCGAGCATCTGGGCTGGTTCGAAACCGGTCACCACGCAGGGCTTGCCATGTTCGCGAGCCACGGGGGCATAGGCCTGCGCTCCGATAATCACGCTCACATGGCCGGGACACATGAAGCCGTCAATCGGCACATCGCCCCCAGCCAGCAGGGCCATCATCGCCGGAACCACCAGCTTGTGACCGGGAAGGACGAAAAAGTTTTCCAGGCCCGAGGCTTCCGCTTCGAGTAGGACCGCCGCCGTGGTGGGAGCCGTCGTCTCAAAGCCCACGGCCAGAAAAACCACCGCCTTGTCGGGATTCTGACGTGCCAGTTTCACGGCATCGCGCGCCGAATAGACCACCTGCACCACCGCGCCCTGTCCGCGAAAATCCGCCAGGCTGCCATCCTTGCCCGGTACGCGCACCATGTCGCCATAGGTCGCGATGATCACATCTGGACGCCTTGCCAGTTCGCAGGCGCCATCGATATAGCCCTGGGCCGTGACGCAAACGGGACATCCCGGTCCACTGATCAGGTGCAACGATTCGGGTAACATGGATTTCACGCCACTGCGAAAAAGCGAAACCGTATGCGTTCCGCAAACCTCCATTACCTGGATGGCCGGACGGCTTTCGCATATCGCTCCGATTTCCTGGATTAAAGCGGGAATTTTCGGATCAGGCCTTTTGCCCATAAAACAGACTTTCTATCGTACCGCCGGCATCCTGCCGGCACAAAATGCCTCAGACGAGATTAGCACTTTCGCGCAAAGGTCGAAAAAAACTTTCCTCTCCGCGGCCACCAGGATGGTGGCGATACGCGAAAAATCACAAATCACTCGATTGGGAGCTTTCCTTCAACTCCTCCGGAATCTCATCCACCACTTCCGCCGTCTGCAGGTAATCCCACAGTTCGCGCGCTTCGGCTTCGTCCAGTTGCTCCAACGCAAAACCGGCGTGCACGAGCACCCAGTCGCCTTCCACAGCGTCGGGCGCCAGTTGCAGGCTCACTTCCACCTTGTTGCCCTGAAAATCCACCACGCCGATGTTGCCCATGACATTATCGGCCTCGGCCTTTTTGATCGCTTCTATCTTACCGGGAACCGCCAGACACATGATCCCCTCCTTTCCGACTTCATCGTCTCATCTTTTCCGCCGCCACCACCGCCTGGCCCAGCGCGACGCATCCGTCGCCCGTGGGCGTCTGTCGATGCGGCAGCGGTTCCATGCCGGCTTCCATCAGTCGCTCGTAAACCCGTCGCAGCAAAATCCGGTTGGCAAAACATCCGCCCGATAAAGCCACGCGCCGAAGATTTCTACGGGCGGAAATACATTCTACGCCATGAACCAGCATTTTTGCCAGTGTTTCATGAAATGAGCGCGCCAGCATGCTGGTGCTTTCTCCGGCGGAATGCCTCGTTACGATATCGCGAAGCAGCGGCGCAAAGTCATAGACCAGAGCATCGTTCTTCTTGTCGGGTTCGATGATGGCGTATTCGAGAATTTCAAAATCCTTCGCGCGCGATGCTTCCGCTTCCAAACGCATGGCCGCCTCGGCCTCGTAACGGTTTCGCGCGCAAATGCCCAGGAGAAAACTGACCCCGTCAAAGAGCCTGCCCATGCTGCTTGTCATCGCGGGCGCAAAAGCCGGTCGCTCTCCCGCAGCCGTCGCCGCCTTCCACGCATCCAGACGCCGCGCCACAAGATCGATTGCCTGCATGTCGATGGTCTCGGCAAAAAAGTTTTGCGGAATATGCTCGCGCCATCCATCGTCAAAACTTGTCATCAACAATCCCAGAGCCGGACGCCAGCAGTCCCGCGCCGCAGCGTCGCCTCCGGCCAGGGGATAGGCTTTCAGGTGTCCCGCCCGCGCGTATTCACAGCAATCACCCACCAGAATTTCACCACCCCATATCGTTCCATCGTCGCCATATCCGGTACCGTCGCAGATCAGACCGATCGCGCGTCCGCTTTCGCCATTCTCCGCCAGGCAGGCTGCCAGATGCGCGTGATGATGCTGGACCGGGATCTTTCGCGCGTCCTTCCGCGCCGACACCAGTTCATTGCAATATCGCGTCGAGGCGTAGTTGGGATGCAGGTCACAGGCGATAACGCGCGGTTTCACCTGCATCAATCTTTCAAACTGGGCCACGGCTCCCACAAAATTCCGGTAGGCGGCGGGATTCGACAACTCACCCAGGTGCTCGCTCAGGCAAGCCTCGTCCTGCTTCAGGATGCAGACGGTGGATTTCATCTCACCACCCAGGGCCAGCACCGGTTCATCGGCGCGCAAACTAACCCGCACCGGAGCCGGAACATAACCACGGGCCCGACGCAGGGGCATGGCGTGCCATTTATCCTTTGCCAATTCCATCGCCACCATCACCGAATCATCCACGCGCCTTTCGATGTCGCGATCATGTAGCAAAAACGCATCCGCCAGGTACGCCAGACGCTTCATGGCCTCGTCGTTATCGGCGCAAAGGGGTTCGTCGCTCGGATTGCCCGAGGTCATAACCAACGCGCATTCGACTTTCGAAAATATCAAATGATGCATCGGCGTGTAGGGCAGCATAATCCCCAGCATGGGATTGTGCGGAGCCACGACATCGCTCACCGGTGCGTCGGACCTGCGCGGCAGCAGGACAATGGGTCGCACCATACTTTCGAGCAGGCGGCCCATCGCCTTGCCGGCTTCACCCGAAAGATCGACCATTTCCTTCGCCATCTCCAGGTCCGCCGCCATCAGCGCGAAGGGTTTCGCCTCGCGTCCCTTTCGCTTGCGCAGCAATTCCACCGTCTCATTGTTATCCGCGCGGCATGCCAGATGAAATCCCCCCAGACCCTTGATTGCCACAATCTCGCCCGCGTCCAGCCGCCGCGCGCATTCCGCGAAAACGTCGGCGCATTCGATCTCCCGCCCTTCGCCATCGGCCATCCAGACGCGCGGTCCGCAAACCGGACATGCAATGGGCTGCGCATGAAAACGACGATTCGCCGGATCTTCATATTCGCGCCGACAATCGCCGCACATCTCGAAGGCCGCCATCGTCGTCTGGGGACGGTCGTAGGGAATCGTCTTCACGATGCTGTATCGGGGGCCGCAATTGGTGCAGTTGATAAAGGGATACTGGTATCGCCGGTCGTCGGGGGTGAAAAGTTCGCGCAGGCAATCGTCGCACACGGCCATGTCCGGCGCGATCTCCGTCTGCTGGCTGTCGGCGGAACGGCTCTGGACGATGTGAAATTCAGCGTCATCCTGCACAGGAATGTTTTCCGATTCCACCCGATAAACATCCGCTGCCGGAGGGGCTTGCTGCGAAAGATCGGCTCGGAATATTTCCAGCGACTTGGCCCCGCCTTCCGCCTCGATAAAAACACCGTCGGCATCGTTCCCCACAAATCCGGCCAGGCCATGCTCGTGGGCCAGTCGAAAAACGAAGGGCCGAAAGCCAACGCCCTGAACCCGTCCCCGCACACGCAGTCGCAAACGCCGACGATTACTGGAACTATGCGCGGAGTCAGACGCATTCATGGGCAATTTCCTGGCTCAGGGCATCCGATATTCCAGGCGCGCGTTTCCCAGAGGCAGGTGGAGCGTGTTGCCAAGGGTCGATTTTGCCTCCGAAGTCAGCAAGTCAAAAAGCGTCTGGATCGGCTCGTATTCATAGAGTTCAGGATCGTGGAGGTCCGCCAGCTCAGCCAGGCGATCGACGGCGTCTTCCTGCGAGCCGAGTTGATCGACGAGTCCGTATTGCATCGCCATGCGCCCCGTAAAGACGCGCCCATCGGCCACCAGCCGCAGAAAGTCCTCGGCGCTTTGGGCGTCCGACAGATCGAGATCCGTCTTGTCGGGATTCTGCTTCAGGTAGGTCAATGCATTCCCGATGCGCGCCGAACGGTTTGTCAGGATCGCCTCCAGAAATTGCTCGTAAGTATCGTCAATCACGCCCTGGAGCAGTTCGCGGTCCGCTTCCGACATTTCCTTCGTCATCGATCCCACATCCTTGAACTTCCCGCTCTTCACCACCTGCTGGCTGATGCCCACCTTTTCGCTCAATTCTTTCACGTTGGGCACACTGAATATCACGCCGATACTGCCGGTCAGCGCGCCGGCATTGGCCACGATCTCATCCGCCGCGCAGCCGATATAATAGCCGCCCGACGCCGCCGTATTGCCAAAGGACGCCACCACCTTTTTGCCGCTTTCGCGCAGGCTCAGGATGGCGTCGTAAATTTCCTGCGACGCGCCAACAGCCCCGCCGGGAGAATTCACCCGCACCAGGACCGCCTTGATTTTGTCTTCTTCCCGGTAATGCCGAATGATCTCGAGCGTTTCTTCCGAATCAATGATCATGGAGTCGATGCGCAGAACGGCAATGGTGTTGCTGCGGTGAATCTTGGGCATCTTGACCTGAGTCTGGCCGATAAAGCCGGAGATGGTTTTGATTATAACCACGCCGATAATCACGATAAAAAGCAGAAAAAACGCCATCACTCCCAGAAAAATATAGAGACCGGTACGTGATTTCTTCCTTTCGGGCTGCGGCGTAATGGGCGCACCGCCAAAGGGCGGCGGCGAACTCTGGTTCAATGGCGGACGCTTAAAAGGCGGCGCGCTTTTTCCTTCCGAAGATGTCGGCATGGCCTGCTTTTCAGCTTGCCCATCCGGTTGCGGCTTCGGCGTTTCCATGTTTCCCTGCTCATCCTGCGGCGTATCGGGCGTCATTTGCATTTTCCTTCCCAGATATTTATGCGGCATCATCCCCAGTGCATCATTTTGCCTATTATGCTTTTTTTCATCCTGAGTCGCAAGCCCTGGATTTC
>CAYWYC010000232.1:0-7556 GCA_964462565.1 uncultured Candidatus Sumerlaeota bacterium
TGTCTCATGCAACAATTGCCATTGCCATAAGGATTAAAAATGGGTTAGGGTATAGGGTGAAGAGGTGAGATAATTCAAGCCCTATGAATGAGCTACGCACATTTCCCAACCTGCCCAAACGCGCCTATGTGGTTTCGCAATTTCCTGAATTTTGCGAGACATTTATCCTGAATGAGATGATGGAACTGTCGAAGCGGGGGGTAGCGTTTGAAGTATTTTCGCTGAAGCCATGTCGGGATGCGCATTTTCAACCCGGCGCGCGGGAGATTATGGACCAAGCGACGCACTACGGTCCGCCGATCTGGCATCCCATGATATGGCTGTCCCAACTCTATTATCTTTTCCGCCATCCCTCCCGATGGTTCTCGTCTTTGGGTCTGGTCTGGAAGTCGCGTCGGGGCGGCGCGTCGATTTTGTTGAAAAGTTTTTATGTTTTTCTGCTGGCGGCCTGGTTCGCCAGGAAGGCGGCAAAGCGCGATATTGCCCATATCCACGCCCACTGGGCATCCATCCCATCGACGGCGGGATTGCTCATTGCAAAGTTTGCCGGGCTGCCATTCAGCCTCACCGCTCACGCTTATGATATCTTTATCGACCGCACACTCCTCCGCGAGAAGATGGAAGCCGCGCGCTATATAGTGACCTGCACCCAATATAATGGAAGATTTTTGCGCGAACGCTATCCCGAGCAGGCGCCGGGCAAGGTCGAAGTCGTTTATCACGGCGTGGACCTGGAAGTCTTTCGCCCACCTGCCGAACCCCGCGAAGACAAGCCCGTTCTACTGAGTGTGGGCCGGCTCTGCGATACGAAGGGTTTTCCCGACCTGCTCGATGCCTGCATGCTCCTGCGGGACAGGGGAGTGGATTTTCGCTTGAAAATCATTGGTGACGGATACATGCGTGAAGAACTGGAATCGCAAATCGAGCGGCTGCACCTGGGAGACCTCGTCGAGATTGCGGGCCTGCTTCCGCGGGAAGAAGTGCGCAAGGCCTACGCGGAATCGCGCCTTTTCGTCTTGCCCTGTGTGGTTACGCCGCGTGGAGATCGCGATGGTATTCCGAACGTGATTCTGGAAGCTATGGCCATGGGAATGCCGGTGGTCGGCACCGATATTTCCGGCCTGCCCGAGGCGATTGAAGACGGTGTGAACGGCAGACTTATTCCGTCCCATGCACCGGAAAAACTGGCCGACGCCATCCAGGAGTTGTGGGAAAACGCCGACTTGCGCGAACGCATGGGTCGGGCTTCCCGTGAAAAAGTCGAACGCGTCTTCGGACTCCAGATGAACATGGACCACCTGGCCGGATTCATCCATGAAAAGGACGGAAGCCATGGCCCCTAAGACCAAAGTTCTTTACCTGATCGAACGCCTCGCGCGTGCTGGGACGGAACTGCATTTGCTGCGGCTCATGGAGCGGCTTGACAAGGATCGTTTCGAGGTGGTGCTGTGCTGCCTGAGCGAAAAGATGACGGATAGCTCGCTGATTCCGGAAGGTGTGCGTTGCCATTTATTGAACGCCGGCTGGAACCTGCTACGTCCCGGAAGCATCCCGCTCTTTTTCAAACTGCGCCGCATCATTCGCGATGAGTCGCCCGATATCCTGCATTCCTTTTTATTCGTCTCGAATGTGCTGGCGCCCTTTGCCGTTTCGCGCCGGCATGTAAAAGGCGTCGTGATTTCGCGCGGACGTATGGGGATTGAATGGCAGGCGGGCCGTCTGCATCGCTTTCTGCAGATAAAAGCCGACCACCGCGCCGACGTGATCACCTGCAAGACGGAAGCCATGCGCCGGGAAATCGCCCAGGTCGAGAAAACTTCCTTCGACAAAGTCCGCGTCGTGCCCAACGGGGTTGACTTGAAGTATTTTCAGTTTCAGGCGGGACGCGTGGGAGAAAGCCGCAAGGCCCTGGAAAAAGATTACGGGATTTCGGCGGAGGGACCCATGCTTCTGGCCGTGGGAAATTTGAAGCCGATCAAGGGACACCAGTACCTGATCAAGGCGACGAAAGAATTGATCCTCCACATGCCCCGCGTCCAGGTGGCGATTCTGGGTGACGGGGAATCGCGCGAGGAATTGGAGCAAGCCATCAAATCGAACGGCTTGGAATCAAACGTGCATCTGCCGGGAGCAGTGGACGATGTGCGACCCTGGCTGCGGGCGGCGGATTTGTTTGTGGCTCCGTCCTTGAGCGAAGGCCTGCCGAATGCCATGCTGGAAGCTATGGCCATGGGGCTGCCTCTGGTGCTCAGCCGCATCCCGGGGCATGAAGAAGTGGCCCGTACCGAGGCTTGGTATTTCGAAGCGGGCGACGCGCTTAA
Organism: uncultured Candidatus Sumerlaeota bacterium; assembly: GCA_964462565.1. GTDB lineage: Bacteria > Sumerlaeota > Sumerlaeia > UBA8349 > UBA8349 > CAYWYC01. The sequence continues at coordinate 2,322 of CAYWYC010000232.1, forward strand.
CCTGTCGGAAGTTTTGCGCGAGGCCTTGGAATCGCCCCAGAAGCGCGCCGAAATGGGCACGGCCATGGCGCAACGGGCGCGGGAAGAATACTCCGTCGCCGCCATGATCCAGAAGATGGAAAATATTTATACGGAACTGCTTCTGCAAAATATCGGCCTCGAAGGAGGCGCAAAATGAAAGTCACCGCCAAACGCCTGAAACTCGCTTTTCGATCACCGGGACATTTTCTCTGGGCTATGCGCCATGTATTGCGGAACAGTGTTGTAGGGAAAATCGAACGCTCTTTTCCCGGGGGCTATGCCCTCAAGCCGAACCTGCTGACGATCAATATCACTTCCCGCTGCAACCTGCGCTGCTCCATGTGTATGCAGCCGCGCGGCGCGGACGGACAGGACGACTCACCGACGCTGGGCCTGCGCGAGCGCGAATTGCGCCCGGAAGAATGGATCGAAGTGGTGGATCAGGCGGCTTCGGCACATCCGGCATTTTATTTTTCCGGGGGAGAGCCGTTGCTCTACAAAGGCATTCTCGATATTCTGCGCCACATCAAAAAGCGCGGCATGATCGCGGCGCTGGTGACCAATGGCACCGTGCTGGAACGTTACGCGGAAGAGCTGGTCGATATCGGCGTGGATAACGTGACGATCTCACTCGACGGACCCGAGGATGTGCACGACAATATTCGCAGCGTGGCCGGTACATTCGGTCGGGCCACATCGGGGATTCGCGCTCTCCACAATGCCCGCAAGCAGGCCGGCAAGGAATACCCCCGCACCAAGGTGAATAGTGTAATCCTTCCCGACAATATCATGCGCCTTTTGGAGACCTACAAGATCGTCCGCGACTTAGGCGTGGAAGAGCTGAACCTGCAACACCCCATGTTCGATACCGCGGAAAATGTGCACCTGCATAATCGTATCTTCCACCAGATCATGTACGGCGAGCACAAAGACGAATCGCCTGGTCCATCGAAGGAAGCGGGGGAATTTTTCGACGCGCAACTTTCGGAAGCGCAATACGAGCAACTGGAAAATGCGCTGAACATGATCCTGAAGCAGGAGGACAAATATCCGCGCGTGAGTTTTTTTCCCGATGTGGACCCGAAGGATTGGCGTGGTTATTATCTGGACTTGGACTATCCTTTTGAGAAAGAATGCAAGGCTCCCTGGACAACCATGCGCATTCTGGCGGATGGAACGGTGGAGCCCTGTCTGCATTATCGGCTGGGCAATGTTCGCGAAAGCGGAATCTGGGAACTCTGGAACGGGGAGGCCATGCGTAAATTTCGGGTGCAGCTGCGCAAGCATAAACTTTTTCCGGCTTGCGCGCGGTGCTGTTACCGGAGTTATTGAGATATGTCTAAATTATTGATTATCGGAATGGGACCTCTTATTGACAAAGGCGTGCGCGACATGGGCGCGCAATGCCTGCGCACGTGGTGTTTTGTGGAACCCCTGCTCAAGGACGGCCACGAAATTCGCCTCATCACTCTGCCCAACAGCGATGATCCCAGCGATCCCGGCATGAAGCGCACGGCCCTGGCGCGCTACCAGATCGAGGGCTTTGAATACCAGGGATTTACCAACAGTAATTTTGACTTTATCCACGAGACGCTGCGGCAGGTTGCCCGGTCCTTCCTGCCGGACGCCATCATCGGCGTGGGCAACCTGTGCGCCTGGTGCGCCGCGCAGATTCCGCTGCCCGTGCCGCTTTGGGCCGACATGTATGGCTATCAGATGACGGAGAAGCAAAGCCAGGCGAACCGTATCAAAGACGACTCCGTTCTCCACGCGGCCTGGGTGAAGGAAACCTCGACCGCACGCCGGGCCGATAAATTTTCGGCATCATCGCTGCCCCATCAGTATGCCCTGCTTGGGGAGATGGCTTCCCTGGGACGCTTGAACCAGCACACTTTTCATTATCATTTCGTCCATCATTTTCCGGCGGCTTATCACAGCAGCTTTGCCGAGAAACGTCCCGATGACGCCGAACCGGTCCTGCGTGGGAGTGAAGTGCCTGAGGATGCCTTTGTCCTGCTCTGGAGCGGCGGCTACAATTACTGGACCGATCCCGATTTTCTTTTTGAATACGTGGATGCGGTGCTGTCGGCCAACGCGAATGTCCACTATGTTTCCACGGGTGGCGCGATTGCCGGATACAACACGAAGACCTATCGCATCTTTCGCGAGAATGTGCAGAAGTCGAAGCATCGCGATCGTTATCATCTTCTGGGCTGGGTTCCGGCGGAGCAATTGCCTGCGATTTATTCCGAATCGAACCTGGCCATCAATATCGATGAGCCTAATTATGAAACACTATTCGGCGCGCGAACCCGCATCAATAATCTCATGGCCTCGGGTACGCCGGTGCTGACGACGCTGGGGGCCGAGATCAGCTACCTGGTGGATGACGCCAATTGCGGGATTGTGGTTCCGCCGGGGAATCTGGACGCGTTGGTGCAGGCGACGCTGAATGCCGTGGACACGCCGCGAACCCTGTGTGAGATGGGCGAACGCGGTCGCAACCTGGCCCTTGCCGAATGGTCGCCGGAACATATTATCAAGCCCATGCGTGACTGGGTGGGCGACCCGCGACTGTCGCCGGATAATAATGAAAAGTTGAAGAAGTATCCCAAGATCATGAACTTTCTGGCGGCGGGGACGAATGAACTCGAGTGGACCTCCGCCCATATCGAGCGGCACAATGTGATGGAAATGCGTCAAGCGCAGATTGATTATGAAATTATTTCGCGCAAGTGGTGGTATCGCACTTTGCGCTTTATGTTTGGCTGGTAAAGGGAACGGTCGATTATGTCTAAAATCCTGCTGGTTGGAATGGGCCCGCTCTTCGAGAAAGGCGTTCGCAATTTTGGCGGACAATGCCTGCGCACGTGGTGCTTTGCTCAACCGCTGATCGAAGACGGCCATGATCTGAAACTCGTGACCCTTCCCATATTTAATCCCGACGACAAATCCCAGGAGACGGCCAGCCTCGATAAACGCAAGACCGATAAGGACTTTTCGTACCTGGCTTTTTCCAATTTGGACTTTGAATTTATCCACCTGAAATTGACAGAGATCGCGAAAGAGTTTCAGCCAGACGCCATCGTTGCCGTGAACAATACCCCGGCCTGGGTGTGCGCGCGCCTGCCGGTAAAGGCGCCCTTGTGGTGCGATTTGTTTGGATATGAAATGGCCGAGAAACAAGCCCGCGCCGCGCGGACGGGTGACGGCAAGTGTCTGCTTGATTCCTGGAAGAAGGAAGGCCTCATGGTTCGCCGGAGCGATAAGTTTTCCATGGTGTCGCGTCCGCAGTTGCAGGCATTGCTGGGGGAAATGGCGATGGTGGGGCGGCTGAATCAGTACACCTTTCACTATCATTTCGCCCATCATATTCCGACGGTTTGCCATCCGGTTTTCCTGGAACTGGACCCGGAAAAATCCAAGGCGAAGGACCGGCTGATCCGAGGCGTGAAGACGCCCGAAGACGCTTTTATTCTGCTATGGAGCGGGGGCTATAATTTCTGGACGGATTCGGAATTTCTTTTTGGGTTTCTGGACCAGGCCATGGCCCAGAATCCCGACCTGCATTATGTATCCACGGGGGGCGCCATCGCCGGATACAACCCCCATACTTACGAACGCTTTTGCGAACTGGTGGAAGGTTCGGAGCACAAGGAGCGCTATCATCTGCTGGGCTGGGTGGATGCTTCCGATCTCCCGCAGATTTATATGGAGGCGGACCTGGGACTCAACATCGATGAGCCGAACTATGAAACCATGTTCGGCGCGCGCAACCGGATCAACAATATGATGGCGGCGGGGATGCCTGTGTTGACCACCTATGGCTCTGAGATCAGCTGGATGATCGGGGACGCGGGATGCGGAATTATTGTCCCGCCAAACGATGCCGATGCCCTGGTCAAGGCGCTGACCGAAATCGCCCACGAGCCGGAGCGCCGGGCAGAACTGGGCGCGCGTTCGCGGAAATACGCCAGGGAAGAATGGAAGCCCGAAAAGCTGACTTCGGCCTTGCGCGACTGGGCCGAAGAACCAGGCTTTGCGCCGGACAATGCCGAAAAACTGAGGCGCTTTCCCGAAGCGGACAGTTTTCTCGACAGCAGCCTTCATTATGTTGAAGAGATCGCCGCCGTAGCGGAAAGCACCGACCTGCTCAAGGCGCGCCAGGCCCAGATCAAAGTCGAGCAGCTGCGCGCACGCGGTTGGTACAAGGCGCTCAAGTTCAGCAAGGCCTTCTTCAAAGGCATCGCACGTATCTTTTCCCGCAGGAAAAACACCTAACGCTCAACCCTTCGCATAAAATTTGCCTTAACCATGAAATGACTGAAAAATGAAACAGGACTGATAATGCCTTGTGTTATTTGTGTCGATAAGGTATTAGTAAAACGAGAAGGAGATCGATATGAAAGCGGTTACCGTTTCCCCCAAATATCAGATTGTCATCCCCAAAGAAGTTCGCGAGCGCATGGATATTGTTCCGGGACAAAAGCTGCGAGTCTTGAGTTTTGATGATCGCATTGAGTTAGTGCGAGTACGGCCTATGTCTGAGTCTCGTGGTATTCTGAAAGGCTTGGATGCGTCTTTTCAGCGTGATGAGGATGATCGCGTATGAATCTTGTCGATACTTCGGGGTGGGTTGAATATTTCTTTGAGGGCTCGAATGCCGGTTTTTTTGCAGACGCGATCGAGGATACTCAGGAATTGCTTGTGCCAGTCATCTGTATATATGAGGTTTTCAAAAAAGTGAGTTTAGTTGCGACAGATGAGTTGGCCTTTCATACGGTTGCCCAGATGGAGCATGGGCGGATTGTGAATATAACCGAACCCATTGCATTGAGCGCGGCTGGGATTAGTATTAAGCATAAACTACCTATGGCAGACAGCCTTATTTTATCTTGTGCCAGGACTCATGATGCTATTCTATGGACACAGGATAGTCATTTTCATAACCTTCCTGGCGTTCGGTATAAAAAAGCAAGCAAGTCAAAGTCTAAAAAATAAAAACAATTGCCCCGACCGGTGATGTTTGATTCTGGAAATGGCTTCCGGAATCCTTATTCACCAGTCGGGGCTCATATTTGCTTCGGGCAGGGCGGCACTTTGCTGCCTTGCGGGATTGTTGCTGAATACTTACGCGGCGACAAAGCCTTTGGCAACGTCCACGGCGCGGCTGGCGTCGGGGGCGTAACCGTCTGCGCCGATTTCCTTGGCGAA
>CAYWYC010000233.1:0-7551 GCA_964462565.1 uncultured Candidatus Sumerlaeota bacterium
CAAACACTCCGATATGAAGTTGACACTTTTCCCGACTTATGATTAGTATCAAGGTATATTCCATCGGGGAGGATACGATTATGCCGTTGACGGAAAAACAGCAGAAAAGAGTGGAAGGTATTATAGGGAAACTGAACGACTATCTGGACAAGCGGTTTTCGCAGGCCCGGCGCGTAAATGACAAAGTCGGCGCCGTGGAAGCGGACATCCGCTGGCACCAGCTGACAACCGTCCGCCAGGTTATCGAATCGGCCAAGAGTTTCGGTCCCGTCAAGCTGTTCGTGGCTGATATCCTCGCCTCTGCCGACGAGGAAAAAAAGCGCATGCTCTTCAATCCCGTGGACCAGGTTTCCATGCAAAACGAAATCATTCCCAGCGAAGATGAACGTGCCGATTCCGCCCGTCGTGCCGGGCAACTCGAGATTCGCGACGTGTCATCCTATTATCGTTCTCTCGATCCTTCCTTGGAAAAAATCATCCGCCTCATGCAGACCTGGATATGGTGGGACCTGCGTGATGCCGCCGATCTCTACCGTTTTGATGTCCAGGAACAACGCCTGATGGGCCTCAAGGACCGGGACTTAGACGAGGCCACGATTGAGCATTACCGCAAGGAAATCGGAGCGCGGCCGGGCCTGGAACTTTCCAAGAATGACATCATCAAGCATGAGATGGACCGCACCGAGGAAATCCTGCATTATTTCCAAATCCGCCGCAATGAGGAACACGGCTACCAGATGATTGTGGTCAGTGAAGAACGGGAAGGCAATCCCGAAGCCGACGCCCTGTGCATCCGCCTGGCAAAACGGCTTACAGCCATGGATAAAATCCGCAACCAGGGTGATAATCTTGACGATTCCGTGAAAAAATTCTACGCGGGCCAGCTCAGTATCAGCCCGGACCAGCTTACGGGAGAAAAAGCGCTCGAATTTGAAGGCCACATGGCCGCCCGTGACCGCCAGCGCCTGGCCGAGCAGCTATCCACGGATTACAGCCTGGGCCAGACGATCAACTACAAGGCGACGCAACTGGAGAAATTGAAGAAACGGCTTGCCAAACTGAAGAAAGCTATTGGCATGAATGCTCCCAAGCAGGAAGCGGAGTCGGAAGAAGTTGAATTATAGACCTTGCGGACCGGTCTTATCGGGCTTTTTGGACGGCCTGGACCAGGCTGGACGCCATTTTTTCCAGCGTATAGTCCGCCAGTACCTTTTGCCGCCCCTTTTCCGCCATGTCTTTGGCTTTTTCGGGATTGAGCATAATCTCGCGGATTCCCAATGCCAGGGCTTCCGGATTGTCCGGTTCCACCAATATGCCGCCCCCGGTTTCTTCGATCCATTCGGTCAGGGCGCCACGCCTGGGCAGAACCGCGGGGATGCCCGAGATCAGAGCTTCCGGCACAAACATGGCTATGGGCTCGGGATAAATCACGGGCACCGATAGCACATTGGCTTCCGCCAGAAACTTTCCCCGTGCTTCGGGAACCAGTTCGCCCACATATTCAAAATCATCGGCCAGTCCCCACTCTCGCACTTTTCGCAGTTGAGCTTCAAACCAGGGCTTGTCGCTTCCGCTGAGGTGTCCGGAGGCGCGCACGCGGCATGGGGGCAGTTCTTCATCCTGCCGCAGCAGCCTCCAGGCCTCGAGCAGGATGTGCAGGCCGTTATTGGGGCACATGGCATGACGAAAGGCGATGGTAAAAGGCTCCGGTGCTTTTTCCGCGGGCTTGTAATATTCCGGATTTACGCATTGCGGAACGATGTCGAAACGCGCTTCCGGTATCTGGAGATAATCGGCCATATAGCCGCGATAATAGGCATTGGGTACGATGAAGCGATCGACTTTTTTAGATTGCTCGCGCAGGATTTTCATGCATTCGCTGCGTTCGGGTTCGGGAAAAAGATCAATGAAACCATCTTCTCCGGACAGCAGGCAAAGGACGGGACAATTGAGTTGGCGTCGAGCCGGTTCGGCAAATCCGGCGAACATGGAATTGGGCAACACAAAGGCATCAGGCTGCATCTGGCTTTGCAGCCACTGGATCATGTCCATGAGTTCTTTGCGCTGGGCGCCGTGTTCTCCCTGAAGAACGGATATGGTCAGCTGAGCCAGGCTTTTGGCGTCGGTCATGTCTTCCATGCGGGAAGCGAGACGCAGGATCCAGGGCTGGTCGAAGATTTTGAGAAGGAGCGAGGGCATATGGCGCATGAAGGAAAAGCGATGGCGGAGATAGACATTGATCCCCCCGTAAAAGATGCGACGGGAAGCGACTTCTTTGGCGTCCTCGATGATCAGGGGGGTATAGGTCGGTACAAAAAGCACCTCATGCCCCTGCTTTTTGAGTTCGCGCGCCAGATCGCCATCGCGCAGGCAGGCGTCGCATTCCCACCTGCCCGATCCGGCGGTCACATATACAATTTTCATGGCTCAGTCCTTTGCATTTTTCTGCTTCAGGCAATAGAGCGTACCGTTCATGTCGCCAAAGACGATATAGCCATCGGCATAGGCGGCCCCGGCGGGAATGGACGACCCTGCCACGTACTTCCACATGAGTTCGCCGGATTCCAGGTTGATTACGTAAAAGGTGCCGTCCTTGGATCCGATAGCGGTCCATTCGTCAGATATAAGGGGCGATGCGTCCACTTCGCCGCGGGTCTTGTAAAACCAGTTCTGCTTGCCGCTTTCAGGATCGAGGCAATAGATATTGCCGTCGCGCGATCCGGCCACGAGATACTGGTCGTTCACGGCGGCGGAACCGTAAAAGGGGAAGTCGCCCGTGTCGGTCTGGAAGGCCCATTCGCGGACCTTGGTTTTGGCGTTGAGGGCCATGATTTCAGAGGCAAAATGCCCAGCGTAAATGATGTCATTATGAACGGCCGGGCTCGCGGCGGCATAGGTTCCGAGCGCTTCTTCCCAGCCCAGTTCGCCGGTTTTGATATCGATGCCCCGAAGCACGCCATCGCATCCGGCCACATAGGCGAGTCCATCGTAAACGGTAGGGCTGCAATGGACGGGTCCGCCGGTCTGAAATTCCCATATTTTCTCCCCGGTTTTGGCGTCCAGGCAGTAGAGGAAGTCCGTATAGCTTCCGAAATAGACGCGATCTTCGATAACAGCAGGGGATGAGTGGCACTCTGCTTCCGCGGCATAGCGCCATATTTCGGAGCCGTCTTCTTTTTTCAGGCAGAATACATTGCTGTCCTCGTCGGAAATATAAATGCGGTCGCCCACAATCGCGGCTCCAGCATTAAATCCTGTCGAGACGTCTCTTTTCCATTTGGCCTTGCCCGTTTCGATGTCCACGGCCGACACTTCGCCGTAATAGGTGGCGCAATAGACGATCCCATCGACAATGACGGGTTCGGCTTCGATCGACTTTTTGGCGCGGTAACGCCATGCCAGTTCAAAGGGCGGCTGGATATTACTATCTTTCACCTGTCCATTTCGAAGCAGGCTGCCGCGGGGCATGGGCCAGTCTTTTCCGGCTTCTTCTTCGGGCTGCGCGGGCAGATGCGTGACGGCGCCGATCACGAGTGTGGCTAATATGGTCAACAATCTTATCCATTTGTTGCTTTTCATTGGCTGTTGCCTCCTTGACAATCATTACTATTTGTACAAGGACATTATAGTATTAAATCCCGTTCGCATCAACATCTTGCTTCAAAAAAGGAGATGGTGGGTGGCGACGCTTTCAGCGTTGAAAACAATATGACATGCTGTTGTCATCATTTATGTTAGGGGTCTTAAGCCCTGCCTTCGTTTACTCGCATCTACCTGAAGTAGCGTCTGGGCTGGTATCGGGGAAGCAGAAAACCTTTCGAAAATCCCTGAAAGCGCGATTCGATATAATCCGGTTTCAGTGTTTTTTATGGAATGCCTGGATTCCCGTGGTGCTGGCGTGGGCTCCAAACCAGGCGATGGTGGGGATCATGTATATGAGGAAGCGGGGGTAGAAGAAGGGGAGCAGGAAGACGGTGGCGGCTCCGATGAACCAGAGCAGGAAAAAGATATGGGAGGGGCTTTGGACGCGTTTTTGGAGAATGGCGAACAAGACTCCAAGGGTCGCCAGGATGATGCCGATGTGAAAGGTGATGAAGAGTCCCCGGAATATGCCGGATGGTGTGGTCTGGAGATAGCCTTCGAGGATTTCCTGCGACCCCACATGCTGGCGGAGGTTTTGGCTGATTTCGGCAAAGCCGCCGTCAAGGATGAGGGCGTAATAAAGCAGGGGCAGAATGGCCGCGATGGTCCAGAAACAGGCATAGCGGCTGATGAGGATTTTCTTTTTGTTCCATAAAAAGAGGCTCAGAAGCTGAAACAGGAGAAGGGGCAGGACGAAGCTGATGGCGCTTTCCTTGAAGAGAATGGCTATGCCCGTGGCCAGGGCGGCTTCGATCCAGGGCTTCCAGGATTTTCCCCTCTTCCAGGCACGCACAAAGAGCAGCATGGCCACCACCTGAAAACTCCAGGTGATGGACAGGCTGATGGGGCTGACCATTGTCGATCCCAGAATCCGGTACCAGAGCAAGAGAGCGAAACCAGCAGTGATTAAGCCGCGGGGCAAAGCGCCGGGGCCGCTATCGAGGGTGAAGGCAATTCTAGCGACAAGGAGACAGGATGTGAGCAGCAGAAAAAAGGCCAGGGCCGTGGCCTCGGGATAGACGCGGGGACCGAAGGGCTTTGCGGTACGATCAAAAACGTAGAAAAGCCTTTGCTTGCCGTCGGAATGGGTGTAGCTGACGGTTTCGACCTGGTGGGACAGACATGACTGGAGGGGCAGCATGAATGCCATGAAGCCGGGCCGCACCCGGCTGCGGAAGAAAATATCTTGCGTATCAAAGCCTTCGAGGGCGAGAAGCCGGCTATTGCTGAGTGCCCAGCGATCATCGTGGAGTTTTGGGGCGTACCAGAGGCTGTGGGCAAGCAGGGCAATTCCCGCCAGAACCAGCAGGCCAGCCAGTATCCAGGCCAAGGCCTTGCGAAAGGGGGAAGCGCTTTTGGGAAATCGGATAGCGCCCCAGGCCAGGGGCAGCATGAAACCAATGACCAGCCGCCAGCATAAAAAGCAAAGCAAGCCGAAAAAAGCCGCATTCAGCACAGACATGGGATGGGCGCGATCGCGCTGAAACTGAAAGGAGACACCGGCAATCGCAGGCAGGAGACCGGTGGCTTTCGCCTCGTCGGTATTTTCAACCATGGCTCGCGAATGGAGGGTGACAAAAATATAGTGCCCCTCCTGGAGGTAAGAAGAAAGATCAAGTTGGTAAGTCCCGTAGCCCTCATCCTCGTAACGGGAGTCCAGGTCGATCCTGTCGGTCTCCATCTTGCCGGAAGCATTTTCATGCTGGATGATAAGGTCGGTACTTACTTCAGAATCGTTAACAGCCACAGTCGCCTGCAGGCTGGATCCGGGGACATAGGAAAGATGGTAGCCGATAAGCCCCTGCCCACCGGGCTTAATGGCAAGCACGGGTTTTCCGTCTTTGTCTTTGATCCGCTTAAAATCGCGGATGGCAAAATATTCAGGACTGCCGAGGAGGTCGGCCTTGGTATTGAAGCGGAAATTCTCCTCGAAATGATCATCGATGCTAAGGCGCCTCGCGCAGAGAATGGCGGAAATTGCGATAAGCAAGGCAGGCAGGTTTATGAGCAGAAACCGCCGGATTCGGGAGGAAAGGAGTTTTTTTCGCGCGGTTTTTATCATGAGTGGCTCTTTGTCTTGCTTTGTGAAAGAAACGCTTCCTTTAGAAATCGCTTGATTAGCGAGGCGCTTTCCCGCATTTTAGCATGGTGCAGTACGTTTCAGATTATACCGCAATGCTTTTTATCAGATAAGTGATTGTAATCCAATAAAAAGGAAGCACCGGCTCGGCATGGCATCTCCAGATAATCGCGCACCTTCCGGTAATTTTTACAGGGCCCTCCAGATCCTGAAGTCCATGCGTCCCCACCAGTGGTCGAAGAATGTGCTGCTATTTGCGGGGGTGATTCTTTCTTATCACTTTCACAATCTTTATTTGATCGGTCGGGCTTCGGCGGGTTTTGGGGTTTTTTGCATGTTGGCAGGAGCGATATACCTGCTGAACGATCTGGCGGATCTGGAAAATGACCGCCTGCATCCGCGGAAGATGCGTCGTCCCCTGGCGGCGGGAAAATTGCGGAAGGGCGAGGCTTTCTTGTCGGCCCTCTTTCTTATTATCGCGGGTCATGTCTGGGCGTTCTGGCTGGGTTGGGCTTTTGGTTTTTCGGCGCTGGCTTATTTTATCACGACTATTCTTTATTCCCAGTTCTTCAAGCATGTCGTGATTCTGGATATTATCCTGCTGGCCTTTGGTTTTGTGATTCGGGCGATTGCGGGAATTATGGTGATCCGTGTACCGGAGGGTCCGGAAATTCCCATGACTCCGTGGTTTGTCATCTGTATCTTTTTTCTGGCTCTGTTTATCGCGATATGCAAGCGACGGCACGAAATGATGTTTGTGAAACAGGCTTCCGATCATCGGCGGGTGCTTGGAGAATACAGCATGGCGATGATTGACCAGATGGTTGCGGTGTGCACCACATCGTCGATTTTGGCGTATGTGCTCTATCTGGTTTCGGCCTACAAGATGAATGATCATGGCGAGGGGATGCGTATGTTGGTAACCTTGCCTTTTGTTATTTATGGAATATTCCGATACTTATATTTAGTATATCGTTGTAGCGAGGGGGGCGAGCCGGAAATGCTGATGCTGAAGGACAAGCCCCTTTTGTTATGCGCGCTTTTATGGCTGGTGCTTTTGCTTGTGTTGCAGAGCTGGAACTGATATTGCGGCCTTTTTTGAGAGCGGTGATTCGTCTGCGTATCGAAAGGTTTTTCCCATGCCGGAAAGAGAAGACCAGATCATGACGTCTTTGAGCTCGGGTGACGCTTATGTGGAAACATTGGTGCTTGTGGGAGCGTCGGTTGTGCTGGCGATCAGCTTGGCCTTTTTGATTTATTCGCTGATGCGGCGGAAACTGGAGGTGCAACGCCGGGAAGAAGAAAAGGCGGCCAAGCGCTTTGAGCAAAGCATGATGCGGTCCATGGGTTATGAATCGGGCACCATCTCGGAGAAAGATTCGGTGATCGACGTAGAGCCGGAAGATTTGGAACAAGAGAAAAAGGCAGAGCCGAAGACGGTCGCGGAGACCGGACCGAAATCGGAATCCCCACCGCCTTCTTCAGAGGCCGATTCGGCCAATGAGAAAATTAATCCCAAGGATCCCGACCAGGCCATGGAGACGGTGATACGGCGGTTGAATATCGCCGGCATTCTGGAGGGCAGCGAGATGCTGCACCTGGAAGGGGCGGATGAACCGGGTCGGTACCTGCGTCTGCGTATGGGCAAGCAGGGGATTTTGTTTCCACCGGGGGCTCCTTCTTCGGCTTATCTCCGACATGTGGCGACGGTGGATTATGTTTTCCTGATCGAGGATAACGGGACCGTGTTGGTTTGCCGGAGTCTTTCGGATTATATCGCGGATTCAGTTTTTAAGGGTTGAAACAGCCTGTCCTGTTCCTGTCCGGAA
>CAYWYC010000234.1:0-7457 GCA_964462565.1 uncultured Candidatus Sumerlaeota bacterium
GGTGTGGATCATGGCGCAATACTTATATCACATGCCTTGGGCCTCATGCTGTCAATACCGCCGACAAAAAAGCCTTGCGTATGCCCCGGCGCTTTGGCCTAATATGACCTTCCCCGGCTGGAGGGGGTAAAAAGATGCGTCTCGGGCATGGGCGCGGCCTTATCCAAGGGGAACATTATCTCTGACAGGTGCGATATGATTACAATTGTGGACTATAACGCGGGTAACCTTCGAAGCGTGAAAAGGGCTTGCGACGCAGTGGGGATTGAGTCGGAATTTACCCAGTCACCCGAAAAAGTGGCTTCTTCCGGACGGATCATTTTCCCGGGGGTTGGAGCGGCGGCCAGCGCCATGGCCACCCTCCGCGAAACCGGCCTGGACCGGGCCATCCGCGAGGCCTTTGATAAGGGTGTGCCTATTCTGGGCATCTGCCTGGGGGCGCAGATTATCCTGGAGCATTCCGAAGAAGGCGATACCGAATGCCTTGGCCTGATCAAGGGCAGTACATTGCGCTTCAAACTGGATGACCCGAATCTCAAAATCCCGCACATGGGATGGAACGAGGTGATTCCGCGTCAGAGCCACCCTCTCCTGGACGGACTCGAAGCGGGCGGTGAGTTTTATTTCGTCCACTCCTACTATCCCCAGCCGGCGCAAGATAGCGATGTTTTTGCCATGGCGGAATACGAGAAGCCCTTCTGCTGCGCCCTGGGGCATAAAAACCTCTTCGCCACCCAGTTTCATCCCGAAAAGAGCGGCAATTTCGGCCTGAACATGCTCAAGCGCTTTGCCCTGTGGGATGGGCGTGTCTAAGCGCCTCCGGCTATTGAATTTTTGCGGAAAAGGAACCTTTATATATGCTGTCGAAACGTCTCATATCCTGCCTCGATGTGCGCGACGGAAAACTCGCCAAGAGCATCAAGTTTGTCGATACGAAGGACATCGGCGATCCCGTGGAACGCGCTGAGATTTATTACGCCGACGGTCTGGACGAACTCGTCTTCTACGATATCACCGCCTCCAGTGACAAGCGCGACATTATGATTGACGTGGTGGAAGAGGTGGCCAGTCGTATCTTCATCCCTTTTTCCGTGGGCGGAGGTATTCGCTCGGTAGATGACGCCACCAAGCTCCGCCTGGCTGGAGCCGAAAAGGTCAACGTCAATTCCGCCGCAGTGCAGAACCCCCAGCTGATCGCCGACTGTGCGCGACACATCGGCAACCAGAGCACCGTGCTTGCCATGGATGTGCGGCGCTGCGAGAAGACGGAACCGATTCCATCAGGCTTTGAGATCGTCATCAATGGAGGACGATCACCCATGGGTATCGACGCGATTGCCTGGGCTGTTCAGGGCGAGGAACTGGGCGCGGGAGAACTCGTGGTCAATTCCATCGACGCCGACGGGACCAAGGAAGGCTACGATGTGGAACTCACCCGTCTCATCGCCGAAAGCGTGACCATTCCTGTCATTGCCTCCGGCGGCGCAGGCAAGCCCGAGCACCTTTATGATGTTCTTACCGAGGGCAAAGCCGATGCCGCTCTTGTTGCGTCAATGGTTCATTACAATGAATATACCTGCCGCGAATTAAAGGAGTACCTCCACAATCGCGGCGTGAAGATGCGCATGCGTTACTGATTCATTGGGCTCCCAATCGAAGTGCCACGGTGCGCCCCGGATAAAAAAGCAGAAAACCTTCGAGAGTTTCGGAGCCGCCGTTTATTTCTCTTTTTTATCCGCAAAGACCTGACGGATTTCCCGGGCCAGGGTTCCGGCGCTGACCGGTTTCGCCAGGCACTTGCTGACTCCGGCGCTTTCCGTTTCCTGCTTTTCCAGTTGCTGGCTGAAGCCCGAACAAAGAATGATCGGCGTATCTTTTCGGATAAACTTGATCGCCTGGGCCAGTTCGATGCCTGTCAGGTTGGGCATGGTCATGTCGGTGATTACGATGTCGTATTGGTCAGGATTTTCCTGAAATCGGGTCAGGGCTTCGATGCTGTTGGTGCAGGCGGTGACGGTATAGCCAAGGCGGCGCAGGTGGGTTCCCGCCAGTTCGACGATTGTCACTTCATCATCGACAAAGAGAATGTGTTCTTTCCCACGCGGCAGTTGGGCTTCCGGAAGTGTTTCTCTGGGTGCGGCAGCGGCTTCCTTTGTAGCGGGCAGGTACACCTCAAAACGGCTGCCTTTCCCCAGGGTGCTGCTTACATTGATAAAACCTTCATGTCCCTGGACAATCCCATGAACGGTAGCCAGGCCCATGCCCGTGCCTTCTCCGGCTTCCCGCGTCGTAAAAAATGGCTCGAATATCCGCTCCTGCACTTCAGGCGACATACCGGGACCATTGTCCTCCACGCTCAGCACCAGATATTCCCCCGGCTGGACGTTCATGTGCATCTTTGCTTCATCCGCATCGATATCGGTCGTCCGCAATGATACGCTCAGGACTCCGCCGGTTTCGCGCATGGCCTGAAAGGCGTTGGTGCAGAGATTCATGATTACCTGATGAATCTGGGTGGCGTCCACATTGGCGCAGGGGGTTTCCTTCTGGATATCCTGCCGAATCTCAATCGTGCTTGGCAGCGTTCCCCGCAGAAATTTGATGGCCTCTTTCAGGATGATCTGTACCATGAGGGGATGGCGTTCGTGTTCCTTTTGTCGGCTGAAGGTCAGAATTTGCCCCACCAGTTCGGCGGCTCGCATCCCGGCCTGGCGAATATGGCTGCCACATTGCGCAATGGTGGAATCTTCCTCAGCGGCATTGATTACCAGATCCGCGTAGCCCAGGATTGCCTGGAGGATATTGTTGAAGTCATGGGCAATGCCGCCCGCCAGTGTGCCAATGGCCTCGAGTTTCTGGGCCTGTCGCAGTTGGGTCTCCAGTTTGCGCTGCTGGGATACGTCTCTCTTTACCGACACATAGCCCATTACCTGGTGATCATTTCCATATATGGGGGCAATATTGGCTTCTTCCTCCACCAGGCTCCCATCTTTCGTCCGGTTCACCACAACCCCTGTCCAGACATCACCCTGGGTCAGTTTATCCCACATGCTCTCGTAAAAGGCCGGGGGATGGATGCCACTCTGCAAAAGCCGCGGATTTTTTCCGATTACTTCGGCCAGGGGATAGCCCGTAATCTGCTCAAAGGCCGGATTCACGTATTGGATCTGGCCTTCCGAATCGGTAAGAATAATATCTTCGGCGGCCTGTTCCACGGCCTTGGCCAGACGGGCCAGGTGGAATTCGGTTTCCTTGCGCGCCGAAATATCGCGGATAATACCCATCACCAAACCGTCTTCCACCTCAATGGGACTGTACGATATTTCCACGGCAAAGGTTTCGCCATTATTCCGGACCAGGACCGACTCGAATTGGCTGCCCTGGTTTTGCAGGGCCATGGCGAATTGCCGTTCCGCTTCCGCCTGGGCCTTGGAATGATGGATGTCGTGTATGCTGGAACCTTCCAGCTCTTCCGCCTTTTTTCCAAGCATATTGCAGATACTCGGGTTCGCGCTTTCGATATGGCCCTGTTTATCACAAATAAGAATCCCGTCCTGCGATTCTTCAATCAGCCGTCTGTATCGCGTTTCGCTTTGCTTGAGAGCCGCTTCGGCGCGCGCGCTTTTCCGTTCGAGTTCGATTTGCCGGTGGGCGCGGCGGATCAGGGCAAAAAGATGCTCCGGCTCGATCGGTTTACGCAGATAATCGCTGGCCCCCTGGTGCAGGGCCCCGATGGCTGAGTCCGTATCGGCATAGGCCGTCATCATGATGCACAAAATTTCGGGATTAAGCTCCCGAAAGATGGGAATCAGCTCCGTTCCGTTTTCGCGGCCCAGGCGGATATCGATAAGGGCCATGTCGCAGCAGTTTTCCTGCAAAGTCTCGAGGGCCTCGGCTTTGCTGTTGGTCACACAGACCGAATAGCCTTGGGAGGTCAGCAGTTCCTTCAGGCTCAGCGCAAAGTCTTCCTCGTCGTCAACGATAAGAATGCACAAATCTTTTTCATTTGGATTGCTGTCATCGGATTTGCTTTTGACTTCGGCCATTCTGGCATCCTGATCGGCATGGAGTTCCTTGATTGCTGCTTGCGTTTACTTTAGTTATTCAACTTGCAATTCGCAATCATAAAACGAAACAACCAAGTTCTGAATTTGCGTAATATACTTTATTCTTCGGCCTTGGGCAGGGAAAGGACGGCAATCGCTCCACCTGCTTCGGGGCATTCGTAAAAAAGATCTCCGCCATGGGCTTCCATAATTTCCTTCACGATAGGCACCCCCAGGCCCACTCCGAAGTTTCGGGTGCTGAAAAGAGGCTCGAAAATACGCTCACGCAGGTCTTCCGGAATTCCCGGGCCATTGTCGATAATGCTGATGCGTATTTCGGCGCCGGTACAATGACTTTCAATACGGATTTGGTTTGGCTTACTTTCATCTTCGTGCGTTGCCTGGATCGCGTTGTTGAGTATGTTGACAAAGGCCCGATGAAACTGATGGATATCGATTTTGGCCTGGGCCTTTGCCCGGAGCCTGGTTTTAATCTGAACATCGCACGGGATGTTTTGTTCTTCCAGCGCGTTTTCGATCCATGAATCTATATCAACGGTGATAAGGTCGGGCAGACGATGCCGGGAATACTGGAGGAGTTCTTCAATAATGGCATCGCATCGGCGGATGTTGCGCTCGGCCATCTCCACGGGGCGTTCCAAGCCTTCGCACTCGGCCTTTTTGGAGAGCGTCTTGATAGTGTACAGAGCATTGCGGATGGTTCCCAGCGGATTTCGCAGTTCGTGGTTGACCGTCATCGTCAGCCGTCCCAGGGTCGCCATCTTTTCCTTTTGGATCAGTTCCTCCTGCGTGGCCCGAAGTTCCTGCGTTCGTTGCTGCACGGTTTCCTCAAGTTGGTCCTGATATTTTTCCAGGGCTTCCTGGGCTTTCCGTCGTTCCTCCACCATCCGGTTGGCTGCGCTACCGATGTTCTGGAATTCCCGAAAAGGCAACACCGCCGTATCAATCCGGGAGGATTGGGTTTCGGCTTCATGAAAAAAGCGGTTGAACAGGCTGAACGCTTCCTGGGTGCGCGCGGATATGCGCCTCGAAAAAAGCCAGGCCAGAATCAGAAGCAGCACGATAAGCAGGACGATTTGGGCGATTGTCCGGTACAGATCTTTCCGCAACATGGCCCGGTCGTAGTGGTAGGCGGCTTCGATGTCGTCGATATAAGCCCCGCCTCCCACATACCAACCCCACTCCGGTACATTTTGGGCGTAACTGAGTTTCGGTGCCGATTTCTGTCCATCAATCTCCGGCATCACGTATTGGACAAAACCACCACCCTGCCGTGCCTTTTCGATAAGCGCCTGCACCACCTTGATACCATGCCGGTCCTCGATCAGCATCATGTTCTGACCCTGGCCAGGACCCGACAGGCTGACGCCTTCGTGGGTTCCGATAAAAATATACCCATCGTTTTCAAAGTGTATGCGCGACAAACGGGCAAGCACCTGTTCCTGGATTTGTTTTTCAATATCCTCGTAATATACCCCGCTTCCCAGAAGCCAGTTAAAAGGTTCCACTTTTTTGATATAAGAAATCTTCCGGGCTTTCTTTTCTGGATGGCCGGGATGAGGCCAGGAATAAGAGCAGAATCCTTCTCCCTTTTCCCGGGCGATCTCGATCATCTCACGAACCACATAATCCCCGTCGGCATCCTGCAGGTCCCATTGCGGTTTGTCTTCCATGGATGTATCGACCCCATAGATTTCAATAAAGGCCGTTTCCATGTCCACGGCAAAATAATAGCCCTCTCCATTCGCATAGCGCAGGGGAGCAATGAGGGAGTAACACATATCCTCAATTTCTTTGGGAGTATGCTTCTCCTTGTTTTGCTCATGGAGCGCTTCCATCAGATCCACGATTTCGTTGACCCGGTCGCGGACCATCTGTTTGAGCACATTTTCCACCTGGTCGCGATTGAAGTTGATATAGTCAATGGCGTTTTCCACCTGGGTCCTCAGCATCTGCTTGCGCAGCTTCATCTGGCTTTCACGGCCTTCTTCGGCCAGGGTGCTGTATTGTTTATATTCCTGAAAGAGCAAGAGGTAGCCCAGAAAAAGGATAGCGGCGGCGGTGATAATCAGCATATTTCGAAATATGCTGCGGTGGAGGCTGTGGTGTTTAGACATAAACCATATCCGTCTTTTTGTATTTGCCCAGAGCCTTATCCTAATCGCCCAGGCACAGGCCCATGAGTCGGGCGGCTTCGATCATGGGATGATCTTTCGGGATCCGCTTTTTGTTCCCCACGACCTTTTTCAAGGGAACCGGTTCCAGGCGATTACCCTTCACGGCGACCATAACCCCATAATTGCCCTCGTTTATCAAGCGCGCCGCCGTAATGCCCAACTGCGTCGCCAGGAGGCGGTCCGTAGGACTCGGAACTCCACCGCGTTGCACATAACCCAGCGTGGTGGATCGCGTTTCCAGGCCAACAGCGGCTTCCAGATCTTTCGCCAGTTCGGCGGCCGTCGGTTTCAGGTCTGTTTTGCGTCGGCGCTTTTTGCCTTTCTTTTCCAGGTCGGCCTTTATGGGAATAGCGCCTTCAGCCACGGTAATAATGCTGAATCGACGCCCCTTGGCCTGGCGTTCTTTCAAGGCCTTGACGATTTTGTCAAAAGAATAGGGGATTTCGGGAATCAGGCAAACATCCGCACCACCCGCCAGACTCGATCCCAGCGCCAGCCAACCCGCGTTGTGGCCCATGATATCCACCAGAATGATTCGCTGGTGGCTCGATGCCGTCGTATGCAAACGGTCGATCGCTTCCGTGGCGATCATCATGGCCGAATCAAAGCCAAAGGTCAGGTCCGTTTCGGCAACGTCATTGTCAATCGTCTTTGGAAGGGTGATTACATTGAGACCGGCTTCGTGCAGCCGAAAAGCGTTCTTGGCCGTGCCGCCTCCGCCGATGCAAACCAGACAATCCAGTTGAAGCCGCTTGTAGGTCTCCACACAGGCGCCCGTCATATCGCGTTTCGTACCGTCTTCGGCAGGCATCTTGTGGGGCTTGTTGCGGCTCGTACCCAGAATTGTTCCGCCAAGCGTGAGCAAACCCGTCAGTTCACGATCCGTCAGGGGAATGATACGGTTTTCGACCAAGCCCGTGAACCCGTCCAGGATTCCGATCACGTCCATCCCAAAGGTTCCCGAGGCTGCCTTCGCCACGCCCCGAATAGCCGCATTCAACCCCGGACAGTCTCCTCCGGAAGTCAATACGCCGATACATTTGGCTTTTGATTTCTCCGCCATGAAGAGCATCCTTTCCCAAAAACGATTACCTTAGAAACAATATAGCACACATTGCCCCATGAAACACAAATCTAATCGGCCCCTAAGCGTCGCAGGATTAGTATTATATGATTTGCGATAAGCGATAAAGCACGATGGAATCAGGCCGGG
>CAYWYC010000235.1:0-7457 GCA_964462565.1 uncultured Candidatus Sumerlaeota bacterium
CCTCCACTGCCACCAGGATGGTGGCGATACGTACCGCCGGCATCCTGCCGGCACAATGGCTTCTGACCAAATTACCAATACCGACGTTCTCTCCTTCTTCCGGCCAGTTGTGGATCAGGCTCTTTTGTCGAGGACTTTCAGCCCTCTCTTATTAATCCTGCCTGAAACCAGGGCGATGCCCTGAACTGGTATGCCTCGCACCTTCGGCGGGAATAGAGGACAAGAGCGTTCTTCAGAAGGAATTCAGAATTCTCGGGAAATCCTCTGATAAAATAATCAGCTCCCACCTCTGTCGTACAACCGGAAAAGATTGCGGGGATTTTGAGGGGAAGATTGGCGTGCTTCCATCGGGCCTAATTTTTCAGACTGTGCAGGGGCGCCGGGATGCGTCCTCCGCGGCTGACGAAGCGGCTCTTTTTCGAAACGTTTTGCAGGGGCATCACGACGCTTTCGCCAAAGAGCCCGCCAAAGGAAACCTTCTGTCCGGCCTTTTTCCCGGGAACGGGGATGATGCGGCAGGCGGTGGTTTTGTTGTTGATCACGCCGATGGCCATCTCATCGGCGATTATCGAGGCCAGGGTTTCGGCGCTGGTGTTGCCCGGGGTCAGCACCATGTCCAGGCCCACGGAGCAGACCGATGTCATGGCTTCGAGTTTTTCGATGGTCAGGCTGCCCTCTTCCGCCGCCGCCGCCAGGGTCGAATCTTCGCTCACGGGAATAAAGGCCCCTGACAATCCGCCCACCGATGACGACGCGAAAAGGCCGCCCTTCTTGATGGCATCGTTGAGCATGGCCACGGCCAGCGTCGTGCCCGGTTCGCCGATTTTTTCGATGCCCATGGCGCGGAAAATTTCACCCACGCTGTCACCCACGCGCGGCGTCGGCGCAAGCGAAAGATCGACGATGCCGAATTCCACGCCCAGCCTCTGGCTTAACTCGCGACCGATCAACTCGCCCACGCGCGTCACGCGGAAGGACTGGATTTTGATCTCCTCGGCAATCTCATCAAGTCCCACATCGGGCTGGTTCTGGATCAGGCGATCGATGGCCCGCTTCACCACGCCGGGTCCGCTGACGCCGATATTGATGACACATTCGGGCTCCCCCGCGCCAAGATAAGCCCCGGCCATGAAGGGATTGTTCGTGGGGATATTGGCGAATACGCAGAGTTTGGCCGCGCCAAAACCCTTGTCCTTGCGCGTGATTTCGGCCAATTGCTTGATGCGCTCCGCCACCATGAGAATGGCATCCACATTGATACCGCCCTGGGTCGTGGCCACATTGACCGACGCGCAAATACGATTCGTTTCCGAAAGGACGCCGGGGATCGACTGGATCAGGCTTTCGCCGCCCGGCGTCATGCCCCGCTGGACCAGCGCCGTGAATCCGCCCAGCAAGTCCACCTGCACATCACCGGCTGCCTCGTCGCAGATACGCGCGAGTTCGACAAAGGCGTCGGGTTCCATGCCCTCGAGCAGTTGGCTGGCCGGAGAAATGGCGATGCGCTTGTTGATGATTGGAATGCCATACTTCACGCCCACCTCGTTGCACATGGCGACGAGCTTGCCCGCTTTTTTCTGAATCTTCTGACGCACCTTGCGGCCGATATGCTCCACGCTGCGACCACCGCAATCACCCAGGTTGATGCCCATGGTCACTGCGCGCACGTCCAGATTTTCCTCCTGGAACATGCGGATGGTCGCCAGCACTTCGTCGGAACGGATCATGAGTTTCGTTGCATCTCCCGTCGCGTGATGTAGAGATCGTTGGTCGCCTGAAAAAGATTTTCGTGCTGAATGCGGATGGAAACATTTTCCTCGCGGCCGATTTCTTCAAGGTCAATCTGCACCTGCACCAGGTCCACCTTGTCGGGCACGTTGAGTTCGCCCACCAGAACAAATTCTTCAGGGCTCCGCAGAAAGCAGTAAAGGTCGTTAATGTTGATGGCATGACCTGCCAGGCAGCCCGTGATCTCGTGAAAGATGCCCTTGCGGTCGCGACCGACGGCGGTGAGGAAATAGATATTCTGTCCGGCGGCCTTGCGCTTGACCGGTTTTTTATAGGGCCGCACGCTCACGTCCAGGTCCAGCCGCTTGCCGGCCTTTTCGATGGCTTCGCGCACGCTGTCGGCTGTCGGACCTTCCGGAAAGACCGCCGTCACCAGGATGGTGAAGCAACCGTCCAACACCGTCTGGGAAATGGTGTCGATATTGCCGCCGAGCTCGAAGATCGTACCCGTCACATTGCTCACGATACCGACGCGGTCGAATGACAGGACGGCAATGACGTATTTATTTTCTTTTTTATCGGCCATGGGCCTCTCCGTTCAGCAGCCGTATCGTACACCTTCATCCATCATGATCAGATAATTTTCCACCGGCACATAATTGGCCACACTGTTACCCGAGCCCAGCATCCACCCACCGCCGGGCTGGCAGGCGTCAATCGTCTTGCGCACGCGCTCGCGGATAGCCGCCTCGTCGGCGCGGCACAGGAAGTCCACGTCGATCCCGCCCAGCAGCGTCACCCGGTCGCCGTACTGCTTTTTCACTTCGATGACGTCTTCAATCGTATCTTCAAAGGAATGCTTGGCGTCGATCTTCACATCTTCGATCAGGTCTTCCATGATCTCGCTCATGTTGCCGCAGCTGTGCAGCAGGTAGGGCCGTCCGGCTTCGTGCGATTTTTCGGCCACATATTTATGACCGGGCAGAATCATCTCGCGCGTGGCCTGCGGTCCTAGCAGCAGACCGCTCTTGAAACCCATGTCGTCGCTCCCCCAGATTGCCCGCACGCGGTCACACTGCAGGAATACTTCGGTCTGGGCGACGACCGTTTCGTGGACCTTCTGCCGGATAGCCTCGACCAGGTCCGGTTGCTCATACATGGCATAGCACAGCGTTTCGTAGCCCATGAGCCAGCAAAGGAATTCATCATAATGCGCCACGCCACGCGCCACGATAATCATGTCGTCGGGCGTGTTTTTTTCGTACCACTCGAGTTCGTCGGTGCGCATGTTTTCGATTTTGGGCCAGGGATATTTTTCAAAGTCTTCCCAGTTCTGGATCGGTCCCTTGCTCTCATCCACCCAGTTTCGCCCGGCCTCGTGGGCCATTTCGGCGGAGTCTATCGAGCGATGGCGGACGAAGGTAAAGTCGAGTCCTTGGATATGGCTGCACACATAGTCGTAGCCCATGAAGCGCTGCACCGCCAAGTGGACCAGCATCGGATATTCGGGAGATTCCGGGTTCAGGTCCTTGTCCAGGCCAAAACGCTTGAGCACGGCTATCTGAATTTCCCAATCCAGGAAGAGCTCGACAAAATGCACCCGGTCGGGCGTTCCCTCGCGCCGAATACATTTCAGGAATGCCTCACCATCAGGCTTTACGCCACCCTGAAAATCAACCATGATCTTTTCCCTTGCGGTCTATTTGTTCAACTCGGCAATTTCCTTGTGATAATCCTGAAGCGCCTTGACCGTCTTGGAATGCTGCGTGCGCGCGTCGAGTCCCTCGACAATGGCATTGGCCGCGGCCATGGTCGTGATCAGGGGGATGTTGCGCTGGACGGCGTTCGAACGAATGGCCTTTTCATCATGGCGCGCCGCCACACCGCTGGGCGTGTTGATGATCAGGTCGATGGAACTATCAATGATAAAGTCCACCAGGTTCGGACGGCCTTCCTGCACCTTCAGGATTACCTTGCTGTCGATGCCGTTTTCCTTCAGCTTTTTATGCGTGCCGCGCGTGGCATAGAGAGTGAAGCCGTATTCGCTGAACTTGCGCGCGATGGGCACGACTTCTTCTTTGTTGCGGTCGTTTACCGAGATAAAGACGCCACCGCTCTTGGGAATCTGTCCACCCGCCCCGGCCTGCGATTTCAGGAAGGCCAGGCCATAGTCCATGTCGATACCCATAACCTCGCCCGTGGAGCGCATTTCCGGCCCCAGGGCAATGTCGCAGCCCTGGAACTTCAGGAAGGGCAACACCGCTTCCTTCACGGAAAAATGCCTTACCTGAATTTCCTTCGTAAAGCCGATTTCTTCAAGCGTTTGGCCCGCCATAATCCGCGTGGCAATCTGCGCGACGGGCTGACCGATGGTCTTGCTCACGAAAGGCACCGTCCGCGAGGCTCGCGGATTCACCTCAAGCACGTAAACCGTTTCATCGCGCACGGCGTACTGGATGTTCATCAGACCGCGCACGTTCATCGACTTGCCCAGGGCTTCCGTGTTGCGACGGATGGTGTCCAGCACCTTTTTGGAAAGCGTCCGCGCCGGGATCACGCAGGCCGAGTCGCCCGAGTGGATACCGGCTTCTTCGATATGCTCCATGATCGCCGCGATCACCACGCGTTCCCCGTCGCACAGGGCATCCACGTCCACCTCGATCGCGCCTTCGAGAAATTTATCGATCAGAATCGGGTGCTCGGGTGAGACCTTGACGGCCTCGGTCATGTAGCGTTTGAGCATATCGTCATCATAGACCACTTCCATGGAACGCCCGCCCAGAACATAAGAGGGCCGCACCATGACAGGATAGCCGATGCGGCTGGCGATCTCGTGGGTTTCTTCGTAATTAAAGCCCGTGCCACTGTCGGCCTGGGCGATGTTGAGCTGAGTCAGCAGTTCGCTGAAGAACTTGCGGTCTTCCGCCAGTTCGATGCTCTTGGGCGACGTACCGATAATGGGCACACCGGCCGCCTCCAGTTTCAGCGCCAGGTTCAGCGGCGTCTGGCCGCCAAACTGCACGATCACGCCGTCCGGCTTTTCCAGGTCGCAGATGTTCAGCACGTCTTCCACCGTCAGCGGCTCGAAGTAAAGTTTGTCCGCCGTGTCATAGTCCGTGGAAACGGTTTCGGGATTCGAGTTCACCATGATGGCCTCGTAGCCCATATCCTGCAAGGCAAACACGGCCTGGACGCAGCAATAATCGAATTCGATGCCCTGGCCGATACGGTTGGGACCGCCGCCGAGGATGATGACTTTTTTCTTGTCCGTGCGTTTGGGCTCGTTTGCCCATTCGTAGGGAGCCGCGTCGAAGGTGGAGTAGAAGTAAGGCGTATAGGCCTCGAATTCACCGCCGCAGGTATCGACGCATTTGAATACGGCCTGCACCCCCAGAGCCAGCCGCATGGCGCGCATAAAGGCTTCCGTGCATTGCTTGGGACCCCAGCTGCGGCTCACGATGGACGCCAGCTGGAAATCGCTGAAGCCCTCGGTCTTGGCGCGCCGGATAAGGCGCAGGAGTTCCAGGTCCTCGATCGCCTCGGGCTTCTCGGCCATCTTTGCCGCGGACAACTTGTCACGATAAGGCTCCAGCATGGCGGGCAGGCGTTCTTCCAGTTCCTTTTCCGTCTCGACCAGCTCCTGAATGTTCGCCAGAAACCAGGGATCGATGTCGGTGAGTTCGTGGACTTCATCGATGTCGCGGCAGTTGGCAAGGGCGTATTTCACATAGAAAATGCGTTCGGCATTGGGTGTCTTGAGCATACCGTCCAGCATACTGGCGTCGGCGTCCGGCGCGCATCCGGCGGGATCTTCCACACCGTCCGCGCCCAATCCATAACGTCCGATTTCGAGACCCCGCAGGCCCTTCTGGAGCGCTTCCTTGAAGGTGCGTCCGATGGCCATGGTTTCGCCCACAGACTTCATCTGCGTGCCCAGGGTAGCGTTGGCGCCCTTGAATTTTTCAAAGGTGAAGCGCGGAATCTTCACTACGCAATAGTCAATCGTCGGCTCAAAGCAGGCCGGCGTTTTCTGGGTGATGTCGTTGGGAAGTTCATCCAGGCGATAGCCCACGGCCAGCTTCGCCGCGATCTTGGCAATGGGAAAACCCGTCGCCTTACTCGCCAGGGCCGATGAACGCGACACGCGCGGGTTCATCTCGATCGCCACGCGTCGGCCCGTGTCGGGATCCACGGCAAACTGGATATTGCTGCCGCCCGTATCCACGCCGATGGCCCGGATGATCCGGATAGCCTCGTCGCGCATGGCTTGGTATTCGATATCGCTCAAAGTCTGGATGGGAGCCACCGTGATCGAGTCACCCGTATGCACGCCCATGGCATCGACATTTTCGATGGAGCAGATGATGACGACGTTGTCAGCCGTATCACGCATCACCTCGAGCTCGAACTCCTTCCAGCCAAGGACGGATTCTTCGATCATGATTTCCGTAATGGGAGACAGGAAAAGACCGCGCTTGGCGATTTCATCGAACTCTTCGCGGTTATATGCCGTGCCACCGCCAGTGCCGCCCAGCGTGTAGGAAGGCCGGATGATATTGGGAAAGCCGACTTCTTCGGCAAAGGCGCGGGCTTCCTCGATGGTCTTGGCGATTCCGCTTCGAGGCACTTCCACACCGATCTTGGCCATGGTGTCCTTGAAGTGGAGACGGTCCTCGGCGCGTTGGATCGCGTCGGGTCGCGCGCCGATCATTTCGACGCCGCACTCTTCGAGCACACCCGACTCATGCAGTTCCATGGCCAGGTTCAGGCCCGTCTGACCACCCAGGGTCGGCAGCAGGGCATCCGGCTTTTCCGCGCGCACCACCTGTGACACAATCTCGCAGGTCAGCGGCTCGATATAGGTCCGGTCGCCAAACTGCGGGTCTGTCATGATCGTGGCGGGATTCGAATTCACCAGCACCACCTCATAACCATCCTCCCGCAAAGCCTTGCAGCCCTGGGTTCCCGAATAGTCAAACTCGCAGGCCTGACCAATCACAATCGGCCCCGATCCAATCACCAGAATTTTCTTAATATCAGTCCGCTTGGGCATAAATCCTCTTCCTTATATTGTTTTCAGTTCGTATAAATCATTTCCCGATCATCTTGTATCGATTCAAGAAAATATTTATTTCGGATTGCTTTTACCATCACCAGATCAATCGGTCTGCCAATCAGCTCCTCCAATTTTTCTTTCAAGCCAAAATAATCGTCCGGGCTTGTGCCCCCTTCTCTGGGTAAAAACCGCACCAGAAAATCCACATCACTGTTTGAAGGATCAAAATCCTTCCCACTGCGCGCCGACCCGAATATCTCCAGTTCCTCCACCCCAAAAGATTTGCAGGCTTCACGAATTTCGGAGATTTTGGATTCCACAAGATTGACCATGTTATTCAAGACCTTATCCAAAGGCCCCTTCGCCTTGTTCCTGTCTAAAGCGCAATCTCTTCATATTTATCCGTACGCAAGCATTCATTGATGAAGAAATCGCCCTTTTCCCACTCCCTATTTGTCACCGCAATCACTTCCAGCGGTTCATAAACCTGAAAAATAGCCTCTGTCAAAATATCCGTACGTTCCCAGAAATCCTTGCCCTCAAAATCGTCCGAAACAACCACGAGATCGATATCACTATCCACCCCCGCATCACCCCGCGCATGCGAACCAAACAAAATCACCCGACACTCCCGAATTCCCTGCTCCTTAAGAGCAGAGACAAAGCGACGGAT
>CAYWYC010000236.1:0-7424 GCA_964462565.1 uncultured Candidatus Sumerlaeota bacterium
CCGAAACCCAGGGGTTAAAACCCCTGGCTATTATCGAACGGGCCCTTGGCCCTAAAGATGAAAAAGCATTTGCATTAGAAAACCTTCCGGTTCGTTTCTTCAAATTAACGAGCCCCCATTTATGTCGTGTAGCCCGCGAAAATCAAGCATGGAAAAAACTTGACAAAAAGGGCCGATTGCTGGATATTCAGTCCCTTGTGCCTGAAGGGGGCGGGATAGTGGTGTGCCCGTCTGCCGATCGGGCCTTGCTCAATGCCTTGCGATGCAAGTGGGAACCGGGCCCGTATGGGAGGGGTGTCCCTTAAAGATTTTTGAGTGACAGAAGAGAGGAATCGTAATCATGGCCGTACCTAAGAAACGAACCAGCCCGTCGAAGCGGAATCGTCGGCGCTGCCATCACAAGCTGGGCGAAAAGCGTTATTCCACGTGCCCCAACTGCAATGCCGTTCGTATGCCGCACCGGATTTGTCCGAGCTGTGGCTATTATAAAGACCGGGCTTATGTGACCAAGGTTGAAATGTAATCGGGTTTTGGCCCGATGGCCTTCGAAGAAGCACGCTCTAATCTTCGGGGGTGGTTGCATATAAGGCGGATTGCATGAAGATAGCATTGGATGCCATGGGTAGCGATGCCGGAGCGACGCCTCTTGTCGAAGGCGCCGTTATGGCGGTGAATCGTTTTCCTTGCGAGGTTTATATGGCAGGGCGTGAGCACAGCCTTCGCCGCCTGCTCAAGCATTTCCGCTATCGGGGTGACAAAATCCACATCCTTCCGTGCAGCGAAGTCGTTCGCATGTCGGACAGTCCTGCCGAGTCTCTCCAGAAGAAAAAATCCTCCATCTCCGTCGCGGCCCGCTTTGTGGCCGAGGGCAAGGCCGACGCCATGGTTTCGGCCGGCAATACCGGCTCCACCCTGGCCCACTGTATGCGTAACTGGAAGCGAATCAAGGGAATCAAGCGTCCCGGAATCGCCAGCCTCATGCCCACGCATGATCTGCCCTGCCTCCTTATAGACGCCGGGGCCAATGTGGACTGCAAGCCGCGGAATCTGGTGGATTTTGCACTGATGGGTTCGATTTATTCCAGCCTGGTGCTGGAGCGAAGCAGCCCCCGCGTGGGGATTCTCAGTGTCGGTGAGGAGCGTTCCAAGGGCAACAGCCTGACTCTGGAGACTTATGGTTTGCTGGAAAAATCCCACCTCAATTTTGTCGGCAATGTAGAACCCGACGACGTGTTCAATTGCGAGGTGGATGTGCTGGTCTGTGATGGCTTTGTCGGCAATGTGTTCTTGAAGGTTTCGGAAGCGGTGGCGCATCTTTTGATCAAAAATGTCAAGGGCGCCATGATGAAAAACGTCATCACTATTGCAGGGGCTCTTATGGTGAGTCCCGGCCTTCGCCAGATTCGGCGTAAGGTGGACAATTCGGAATATGGCGGTGCGCCATTGCTGGGCCTGGAGCATATCTGCATCATCGGCCATGGCGCGGCCACGCCCAAATCGGTGATGAACATGATTCGCGTGGCGATTGATGCGGTGGATAAAAAAATTACCGACCGAATCTCAAATGAGGTGGGAGTTATTGCCAAAGAATTGCGCCTGTTTTAGCATGACCTGCGCGATTGTATGGATCAGGCAGTGTTTGCAAATAGCCGCATCTCTTGGCAAAGGGACCAAAAGGGCGCTTCAAGGTTGACCTTACAGGCCATGAATGTTATAAGCACGTTAGCATTTGTGTGGACCTTGCGTCCCATGGAAACGTGTGCTTGTCTTTTGTTGCGAAGGCAGTCAACCAAGCGCCAGCCCAAAGCCCCGACTGCCGGAAAACCGAAATGAGATTCTTGTAGAAGCATAGAGAAGGAGATAGATAGTGGCATTTGGAATTTTGGGAACCGGGTCCGCATATCCGGATAATGTGCTGACCAACCAGGACCTGGAAAAAATGGTGGATACCAGCGACGAATGGATTCGTACCCGTTCTGGTATTTGCGAGCGCCATATTGCCGAAGAAGGCGAATCCACGGTGGATCTTTGCACCGCGGCCGGACGCAACGCTCTCGATATGGCCGGAGTGAAGCCCGATGAGATCGACCTGATTATCGTGGCAACGCTGACGCCGGATCATTATCTGCCGGCTTCAGCCTGCGAGCTCATGGAGCGTCTGGAGATTCCCAACTGCATGGCCTTTGACCTGAACGCCGCCTGCACCGGCTGGATTTACGCCATGACCGTGGCCAGATCCATGTTTCAGACCGGCCAGATTCACAAGGCCCTGATCATTGGAGCCGATTGTCTCAGCAAGGTCACCAATTTCAAGGATCGCTCCACCTGTGTGCTTTTCGGAGACGGCGCGGGCGCGGCGGTTATGGGTGAGGTGGAAGAAGGCCGTGGCGTGTTGAGTTCCTTCGGTTCCTGCGACGGACGCATGAATCGCCACCTGATCATCCCCGGTGGCGGCTCCAAGAACCCTATTTCCAAAGAAGTTATCGAAAAGGATGAACAGTTTATTCAAATGGACGGCAACGATGTTTTCAAGTTTGCGGTCCGCATCATGCCCGAGGCCCTGAACCAGGCGCTGGACGCTGCCGGATTGCAGCCCGAAGACCTGGACTGGGTGATTCCCCATCAGGCGAATCTGCGCATTATCGACAGCGCCATCAAGCGCCTGAAACTGCCGGCCGAACGCTTTATCGTAAATCTGGATCGCTTTGGAAACACGTCGGCGGCGGCGGTGGGATTGGCGATGGATGAAGCCATCCGCGCGGGCAAAATCAAAAAAGGCCAGCTCCTCGGTCTCGTTGCCTTTGGCGGCGGGCTTACCTGGGGTGCGGCCATAATCCGGTACTAGCGACACCGATTCTCGCCGAAAGGAGACAATCCCATGCCAGTTCCTCCCGTATTTCTCTTCCCCGGACAAGGTTCCCAATCCATTGGAATGGGTAAAGATTTTTACGATGCAGAATCCATCGCCCAGGAGCGTTTTGAGCAAGCCGACGCCATTCTGGGACGTTATCTTTCCAAGATGTGCTTCGAAGGTCCTGAAGAATTATTGAACGAAACCGAAAACACCCAGCCTGCGCTTTTTGTCGTCTCGGCCATTGCCAACGACATCCTGCGCGACCGCGGCATTGAGCCCGTTTGCGTGGCCGGTCACAGCCTGGGTGAATATCCCGCGCTTTACGCGGCCCGCGTGATGGATTTCGAGACCGCCCTGAATCTGGTGGCTCTGCGCGGCAAACTCATGGCCGAAGCCGGCAAGGAAAACCCCGGCAAAATGGCCGCCATCATCGGACTGGATATCGACACGGTCGAATCTATTTGTATCCAGTCGTCGGACGATGTGGAAAAGGTGGTCGTGGCCAATGACAATTCCCCGGGCCAGACGGTTATTTCGGGCCATGCCCCGGCGATCGAAAAAGCCTGTGAACTGGCCAAGGAAAAAGGCGCAAAGCGCGCCATTCCCCTGGCCGTGAGCATCGCGTCCCATTCCCCCCTGGTGGAACCGGCGCGCGTGGAATTGGAAAAGGCCCTGGTGGACCTTCCTCTCAAGAGCCCCTCTTGCATGTATATCCCCAGCGACACAGGCGTCCCCGAAACCGATCCCGAAACGATTCGCAAGGGCCTTGTGGCGCAGATCACGGGCCGGGTCCGTTGGGTGGATGTGGTGCGGCACATGGTCAACAGTGATTATAATCTGGGCCTCGAAGTGGGTCCGGGCAAGGTGCTTGCCGGCCTTATCAAGCGCATCGATCGCGGCTTCAAGGTGCTTCCGGCCAATTCGATGGAAAGTATTAACGCTCTGATGGACAACAGCGATATTGAGATTAGAGAGGGAGAAGAAGTATGCTGAAAGGCAAAAACGCCATTGTAACAGGCGCCGGGCAGGGCATCGGCAAATCGATCGCCATGAAACTTGCCGAAAACGGTGCGAATGTAGTCATCAGTGATGTAATGGAAGATACCGCCCAGGCTACAGCCGATGAAATCGCCAAAATGGGTGTTAAGACTCTGGCCGTGGTCTGCGATGTGCGTCAGCCGGACCAGTGCGACGCTCTCATCAAGAAAAGCCTCGACGAATTCGGCAGCATCGATATTCTCGTCAACAATGCCGGCGTCACCCGCGACGGGCTGATCATGCGGATGAAAGAGGAAGACTGGGACTTTGTGATTTCGATCAACCTCAAGGGCGTGTTCAACTGCTGCAAGAGCGTGGCCCGTCCCATGATGAAGCAGAAAGCGGGCAAAATCATCAATATTTCGTCGGTCGTAGGCCTCATGGGCAATGCCGGCCAGGTCAACTATTCGGCCAGCAAGGCCGGCGTGATCGGTATGACCAAGACCCTGGCCAAGGAATTCGGCTCGCGCGGCATCAATGTGAACGCCATTGCTCCGGGTTTTATCCAGACGGCCATGACCGACAAACTCTCCGATGACGCCAAGAAGCAGTTGGAAGATTATATCCCCTTTCAAAAACTGGGGACGCCCGAAGACGTGGCCAATGCCGCGCTCTTCCTGGCATCGCCGCTTTCCGATTACGTCACCGGCGACGTGATTCGCGTGGACGGCGGCATGGCAATGTAGTTTTGCCGCAACAATTTGGAACCCGTGCGGGGCTGCCGCACTCCAAAGCAGGAGCCGACCGGATTTATTCCCGGCCCAAATCGATTTTTCCCTTGATAGAACAAAGGAGAATCGAGTATACAGACGGGATGCATGGCAAAGCCTGAATAAACAACAACGCCCACTGCATCGGAATTTCCCAACAGGAGGTGATAAAACCAATCATGTCTGATACCGAAGCGAAAGTAAAAGAAATCATCGTAGAACAGCTGTCCGTGAACGCCGACGACGTCGTTCCGGAAGCCAAATTCCTTGAGGACCTGGGAGCCGACTCCCTGGACATCGTGGAACTGGTTATGGCTTTTGAAGAAGAATTCGAACTCGACATCCCCGACGAAGACGCGGAAAAAATCCGTACCGTTGGCGATGCGGTCAACTATATTAACGAAAAACAGGGCTGAGCCCTGGCTGGCCCTATTCTGTTCCGCTAGTCGATCTATAATTCGGAAGTATCTGGATTTAGCTCGTATTTATCGGAATGTGTACTCTTAATTCAGGCAGTTTTTCTTCTTCGAGGAAAGACTGTCTGAATTGTTATAGCGAATCTCGAACGCACTTTTGAGAGCCGCTGTTCCCGAATGCCTTACCTGAAACTGGCGGCAAAATGAATAATCTGGTATAGTAAAGACCTTCCGGCAAGGTCATTTTTCTGCAGGCTGGCGTCGGTTGGATTTAATCTTTGGAGGAAAAATATATAATATGTATAGCGATAGAAGAGTCGTCATTACCGGTCTTGGCGCCATGACCCCCATCGGGCAGGACGTACCCACCTTTTGGGAAAACCTGTGCAAGGGTAAGAGCGGGGCTTCTCCCGTTACCCACCTGGACACGGAAGGCATCGCCAGCAAGATTGCCTGCACCATCCGCGATTATGACGCCAAGCAGCATTTCTCCCCCAAAGATATCAAAAAAAACGATCTTTTTGTGCAATATGCGCTGATTTCTTCGCGGGAGGCCATGAGCCATTCCGGGCTGGAAATAAACGACGAAAACGCCAAGCGTTGCGGAGCCGTTATCGGCTGCGGAATCGGGGCCCTGGCGGCTCTGGAAAATGAGCACAGCGTCCTCCTCGAGCGTGGCGCTAAGCGCGTCAGTCCCTTTATGATTCCCCGCATTATCACCAACATGGCCGCCGGAATGGTAGCGATCGACCTGAAACTGCAAGGCCCCAACTTCTGCGTGGTCACGGCTTGTGCCTCGGCCACCCATTGCATCGGCGAAGCCATGCATGTGATCAAGCGCGGCGAGGCCGACGTCATGGTAGCCGGCGGTACGGAATCGGCAATCACGCCCCTGGGCATGGCCGGATTCAGCAACATGAAGGCTCTCAGCACCCGCAACGACGACCCCGAAGGCGCCAGCCGCCCCTTTGACAAGGAACGCGATGGTTTTGTCATGGGCGAAGGCGCAGGTATTCTGATTCTGGAAGATTATGAACATGCCAAGAAGCGCGGCGCGGAAATCCTGGGCGAACTCTGCGGCTTTGGAATGTCCTGCGACGCCTATCACATCACGGCCCCGGCGCCCGACGGCAGCGGCGGCCAACGCGCCATGCAGGCAGCCATCGATAGCGGTGGCATCAACAAGGAATCCTTGGACTACATCAACGCCCACGGTACCTCCACACCGCTGAACGACAAACTGGAATCCTTGGGAATTGAAGCCGTTTTTGGCGATCATGCCAAAAAACTCGCCGTCAGTTCCAACAAGTCCATGATCGGCCATCTTTTGGGCGCGGCCGGTGGCGTCGAAGCCGTCGCCACGGTTTTAACTATATCGAATGGCATTATTCCGCCGACGATCAACTATGAAAACCCCGATCCCGAGTGCACGCTGGACTATGTGCCCAATGAAGCGCGGGAGGCCGAAGTCAATGTCGCCCTGAGCAACAGCCTGGGTTTTGGCGGGCATAACTGCACCATCGCCCTGAAAAAGTTTGAGGGATGATATCCGAATCGAATCAGCTCCCCACCGGTGACGAGATTTCCGAACCGGACGCCAATCTGCCCGATCCGGCAGAAAAACAGGAGGAGATTTGCGACTTTTGCAAGCGATTCGGATTTCAGGATGCCGACAAGGACCTGCTCTTTCAGGCCTTTGTCCATCGTTCCTACGCCTTCGAAAACAACCAGATTCCCGATAATGAACGCCTCGAATTCCTGGGCGACGCCGTGCTGGGCGCGCTGGCGGCAGACTTCCTGTATGCCCACTTTGCCAACGATACCGAAGGCGAACTGTCCAAGAAAAAAGCATTCCTCGTATCCCGAAAAGAACTCAGCCGCCGCGCCGAAGAACTCGATATGGCCAGGCTTATCATGCTGGGCAAGGGTGAAGAGAGTTCCGGCGGCCGCAGGCGGGTATCCGTCACCGGCTCCGCCCTGGAGGCCTTTGTCGGCGCTCTTTCCCTGAGCCTGGGAATCGACCGGCTCAAGTATTTCGTCTTCGAGCATGTCCTGGAACCGGGTCTGGCCAGCCTCGAGGCCCATTCCCACCCCGATTACAAGTCGCGCCTTCAGGAAATGGTCCAGAAATCCCACGGCAAAACGCCCCGCTACGAGATGGCGGGTCAGTGGGGGCCGGACCATGAAAAGACTTTTGTGGTTCAGGTTTTTGTGGGCGACGAAATGCTGGGCAAAGCCGAAGGCAAGCGCAAAAAAATGGCCGAAAACCTCGCCGCCCGACAAGCCTGGAAAAGACTGGGCCGAGAAGCGCAAGAAGAAAAATAGAAAATCCTGGTCCATAAACCTTTACTTGAAATCACCTTAATCCTTCAAGCAGTAGAGTCAAAAGCCGTAATATCCGCAAAA
>CAYWYC010000237.1:0-7402 GCA_964462565.1 uncultured Candidatus Sumerlaeota bacterium
CGGGAAGATTTGTATTCCGGGGATTATTTTTCAAAAATGCATGATCTGAATTGAAGGATTAGGCTAGAGACAGAAACAGTCAGAAAGGTATTGTCTGGCGGGATGTTTTGTGTAATCTTTATGACGCTATGAAATACGGTTTCCATACTTACCTCTTCACCGAATCCTGGTCTGACCGCAGTCTGGATATTTTGAACTATGGTCGCGACCTGGGGGCCGATGTTGTGGAGATCGGCGTGGGAGATGATGTCTTTTTTGATGCGGCGAAAACGCGTAAGCGCGCGGAGAGCCTGGGTCTGGAACTGATGATCAGTCCCGGCGGCTTGTGGCCGGCCCACTGCGATATTTCCGATGACGACCCGAGCCATCGGGCGAGTGGTCTGGAATGGCTGAAGCGCTATGCCAATTTAGCTGCAGAACTGGGAGCGACGACGTTTTCCGGCGCATTGTACGGTCATCCGGGACATGTAGAAAAGCGCATGCCGCCGGATGATGAATACTCCCGAACGGCGGAAGGCTTGCATGATATTGCCGAATATGCGGCAACCAAAGGGGTGCGAATTGCCCTCGAACCGATGAGCCATTTCCGGACACATATTGCCAATAAGCCGCTCCAACTGGCACGTTTGATACGCATGGCGAATCATCCCAATCTGTCGATCCTGATTGATACGTACCATATGATCACAGAAGTTCGTGATTATGGCGAGGCGATCCGTAACACCAATGGGCTGATGATGGGAATGCATGCCTGCGAGAATGACCGGGGCGTTCCCGGCGGTGGTCTGGTGCCATGGGATGATATATTTCAGACTTTGGCCGAGATCGGCTTTGACGGCTACATCGGCTTGGAGAGCTATAATTCGGCCCAGGGTGATTTTGCCTGGAGGCGGGGTATGTTTCACGACGTATGCCCGAGTGCCCAGGATTTTATCGAAAAGGGCTTTGCCTTCCTCAGAAAAATGGAAAAGCAGTTTTTTCCTCGTTCCTGAAATATTCAGTAGTTCTTTTAGTCTGGATATTCAAAACGGTAGAGTATATTGTCTCCGGCTTGCTGCACCTTTTTCAAAACACCGCTATCGATCCAGTTTTGCAAACCCAGACGTTCGTTGATGGGATGGTCCCGTTCAAAGGGGACGCGCAGGTAATATTTGACGCCCAGTTCTTCCAGGTATTCCAGCTTTTCACGATCCCGCATCTTCCACATGGCCTGGGCTTCGAGGCCGTCCAGGTGGAGCAGACGGATGGATGGATCAAAAAGGAGATGGCGGTTTTCGTGCGTAAGCAGGGCGGTTCCTTGGGCGCGTTCGTTAATCGTTTCCCAGAGCTGGGGCAGTTCGTAACCGTATTTCCAGGAGTAAAACATTTCTTTGGACGCGCCGGGATTTTTAAGCGCTTTCAGGTCTGCCGATCCGATTTTGCTGCCCATAAGCGCCCAGGGAACGCCCGGCATCAAGCCGACCACAATCGCCGCCACAGCAAAAAGATATCGCCAGTCGCCGGAAATGCGTCGCAAGGCAAACCAGATGAAGACGGCAAAGACGGCACAGCAACCCAGCAGATGATAGAGATAATAGGGGCCAAGCAAATAGTGGTAGGCAAAAAGAATCACCATATACAGAAGCGCCACAAAGCCGAAACGTCGGGCGATTCTGGACGAAGGGCTTTCATCTTCGCTTTGGCGCAGCGTGAGGAATGATCCAAACAGCAGCGCCAGAATTCCGGGAATCACAAGTGCCGCAAAGGCGGGAGCCCATTTGTAGGCATGGCCGAAACTGTTTATAAAAAACCGCCATGAGAAAACAACGCGATCCAGAATATCCGAATCGGGCAGGCCGAAGTATTGGGCGATCTGCAGGCTGTCGGCCACGCCGATACCGTCGCCATGGGCCTGCCACTCCAGGTCAGCCGAAGCCATGACTTCGGGGTCAATGTTCTTCCCGCCGAAAATCCCGGAGAAGAAGGCATAAACGGGATTGCCTGTAACGATCCAGTTCCGCACATACCAGATGGAACCAATCACAAGGGCGATAAGGAAGGTCATGAATACAATGGGTTCGCGGATGGCCTGGCTGAGTCGGGGCCATTCCTTGAGGCGATAAAAGCCGGGAGGCGATTCGGGATCAGGGGCTTTTGAGGTGCGGGGGAGTTTGACCCCGCCATCGGACATGTCAAAATCCCGTGGAATATAGGGCTGACGCATGGGCCAGTGGGTCAGGACCAGCATGGCTGCCCAGCAAAACCAGAGAGCCCCCATGAGATAATTGATATGCATGGCAAAGGCCACGACCAGCGTCGCCAGGATGTAATAGCCGGGCAAGCCGTCTTCCATATAACGCAGCGCCAGATAGAAAAAGGCGGCGCTGAAAAGAATCACGCAGGAATAGTTGGAGGTCCAGGTGTGGTAGGTGATCAGATAGGGGAGTGCCTGAACGAAAAGGGTGCAGATGAGGGCTATGAACAGGTTGCGGGAGAGGCGTTTGACGGTCTGGTAGATGAGCATGATGGAAAACAGACCGCAGAGGGGCGTCAGGAACTGAAGATAGATCGGTGACCAGCTGCCAAACATGGTGGGAAGAGC
This sequence comes from uncultured Candidatus Sumerlaeota bacterium, assembly GCA_964462565.1. GTDB lineage: Bacteria > Sumerlaeota > Sumerlaeia > UBA8349 > UBA8349 > CAYWYC01. The sequence goes on from CAYWYC010000237.1 coordinate 2,582, forward strand.
AGCACCCGTGACTTCAAAAAGATGCGGATAATTGGCGCCCAATCCGACGCCCACCTGTGCCACGACCTTGGTTGGAAAACTGTGTTCCAGAAAAATCCATCGCGCATATCCCAGGTAAAGAATCAGCGCGTCGTGATATACCTCCGGGAAAAAGACAGCATGATAAAAGGTAAGAAAGACGATAACACCAATGATCGCACGCATGATCCAGGCAAAGATGATTTCAAGAACGTTATCGGGCCGGGCCGTCGTGGCGGCTTCCCATTCGATGCCCTTGTCCTGCTGCATCTCATACACGATCCGCCGGTTTTCATCGCCCGTACCTTCGGCCGTTTTGGTGCGACGATAGGTGTGGCGGGATGTCCGGATGAGAATGGCAAGGGTAATCAATATTACCGGCCAGACGGTCCATACGTAAAGCACATGGGCCAAAGCGAGAACCGTAAAAAGCATGGCGCTCAGGCCAATACCCAGAGGCAGGGCCAGCGCCATTTTGGTGCACCGGTTGATGAAAACTTGAAAAGAACCAATAAAAAACCAGCCAACGGCCCAGAGAATCGCGAAGCCCAGAAAAGCCTGGAGGATCTGACGACAGAGATCCCATCCCACCATCCAGTTCCAGGAGCCACCTGCAAAGAACGAACGATATACCTGTAAGAAATAGCCGATGTGGCTGACGGGTTCAAAATGTCCGGCAGGCCGTAGCAAATATTCGAGAAGAGAAGGCGGTCCTTCCGGTTGTGGGGGCTGGCGATATGAGAGTGGTCCTCCCAGACTGAGCCAGTAAACCAGAACCAACCAGAGAAAAACCAGAACCGCGTAGAGAACCCATTTCCGGCTTGCGCCACCTCGGACGTTTGCGATGGGTTCGGCTTTTGGAGCGATAGTTTTTGCGGCGGTTGATGCTTTCATGGCAATCGAGTTTCCGCATTCAGCAGTCTGCTTTCAAGAGAAAAGGGCACAAAATGCGAAGAATGTTGTGAGGAAGTGGTCAGCCAAATATTAAAAATAGCGAGCCCTATCCGTAGAAACACGGTATTACTCCGTAATAATACGGTGTGTATCGGGGCGTAAATATAACTAATTCAGTATGGTAACGCCTATTTTCCTTGACCCTCAAAAGCATGATGCGTATATTATACCCGAAGTAAATAAGTTATCCCGCAATGAGAAATCGCGTGTGGGATTATTGTTTGCATAGAAAGGATTAATTTCGATATGCCATCCCCTCCATACAATGAGTCGGTAGAGCAATTGTCGCAGCAAGCAGTGGATGTACATCGGGCGATAGCCAGCCTGATCGAGGAACTGGAAGCGGTGGATTATTACCAGCAGCGTGCGGATATAACGCCCGATGCTGAACTGAAAGAAGTCTTGATTCATAACCGCGACGAAGAAATTGAGCATTCCTGCATGATTCTGGAATGGCTGCGCCGCCGGATACCGAAATTTGACGAAGAGATCGGGACCTACATTAATGCACCGGGCTCGATTATTGCAGCAGAAGAAGCCGCCGAAGGTGGCGGACAGGAAGAGGGCGCTGAAGAGGGTGAATCGGCAGGTGGAGAATCTGCCGGATCCAACCCTGACCTTGGAATTGGTAATTTAAAGAGAGGAGGCAAATAATAATGCCCGAAGATATTCTACGGAGATCTGTATCAACCGTCACCCAGGAAGCTTGGGACGAAATAGACGAGCAAGCCCGCGAGGTTTTTGAAAACTACCTGACCGGCCGTTCGATTGTGGACTTTAATGGTCCCCACGGATGGGAGACCGGATCGGTGGACGTGGGCCAATTGGAATACGAAGACAAGAAGGCCGTTGATGGGGTCAGATGGGGGCTTCGTAAAATCCTCCCGCTGATGGAATTGCGTTGCCACTTCACACTGAACCAGATGGAACTGGACAGTATCAGTCGAGGTCGCAAAGACGCCGACCTGGACGCACTGGAAGACGCGGCGAAGAAAGTGGCCAAGTTTGAAGAAGGCGCCCTGTACAACGGGTTCAACGATGGCAGTATCTGTGGCATGCTGGAAGTGGCGGAACAGAAACCCGTCGCCCTGCCTGCCAGCGGCGAAGATTATCCCCGCGCCATTACCACTGCCATCAGCCAATTGCGTGAAGCCGGAGTCGGAGGCCCATACGCGCTGGTCTTGCCGCCCAAACAGTTTGAAGAACTGATGCAGGCCGGTAAGGGGGGATACCCCGTGCGCAAGTCAGTGGAAGAACTGCTGAAGGGCGAAATCCTGATGAGTCCGGCCATCAAGAGCGGCGTGGTTGTATCCACCCGGGGTGGTGACTTTGAGATGACGGTAGGACAGGACCTGTCCATCGGCTACTGGAAGCATGAAGGTGATACGGTGGAATTCTATATCACCGAAAGTTTCACCTTCCGCGTTATCGAACCCAAGGCGATTGTGCCTCTCAAACAGAAATAAAGACCCCGACCCGCCAGGTCTCGACCCGCTAAAAACCACATCCCGGAACTCCTTCAAGGGGTTCCGGGATGTTCGTATTTCAAGGATGTGATTTTCTGAAGGTCTATGCTTCGCGGACTCCGCAGAATTGGGGATTGGCCCATTTGTAATTGGGGATATTGACTTCGGCGGTCCAGTTGTGCCCGCAATTGGTCGTGATTTCTTCGTCCTCTTCGGGGAAGCGATCATCGTATCCGAATTCGGCCAGGTGGCGTGATGCGGTGCGACGGACGGCGCGGGAAACGACGTTGAGTTTGGAGTCGGTGATCTCCGGCTTAAGCACCTGTTTCCATTCTTTTTCGCTGACGCCATATTTCTCGAGCTCGTAGCGTTCAAAAGCGGACTCAAAGTCGATCAGTTCCGTTTCGAGAATATCAACAAGTTCATTGGCCTTGGCCTTCATGCCCATGTAGTGATAAGCGGCCACGCCGTGGCAGAAGGCGAGAGTGAGCATGACGACATTCTGGAAGAGCGCGCGCTGGTCCATATTTTCAGCCTGAAGGGCGTAGGAGTTGCAGCTGTCCAGGAGGAAATAGTAGGCTTGCGCGGCACATGCGGCGGCAACCATTTCCTTGGGTGTCGTGGCTTTTCGCTGCCCCTTGCGGAGGGTGCGGTCGAGAATCTCATCGAGACGGATATCGCCCTCGCTCATGTCATGTTGGATAAAATGCTCGCGCCAGTAGATAAATCCATACTCAACGAGAAAGGATTCGACGGCATCGGCCAGGGCTTTCTTCTGTTTTTTGCCGCTGATTTTGCCGAGAAGAGCCAGCATACCGCCGGTCATCTTTTCGGGATTGCCTCCCAGGACTTCAAAACATTTCTCCTGCGTCAGGTTCCAGGCGATTTTCCAGCACTGGTAGCCCGGGCTTTTCTGGGTTCCGCGATTTGCTTTGCGCACGTAAGGCATATTCGGCATGACCTGGGCTTTTTTGTTTTCGTCATAGGCCCATCCGCGCCATTTACCGTAATAACTTTCATCGCCCAGCGGATCCGTTTCCGGTTTATGATCGACCAGTTCCACCTGCATCGGTTCCGATTCTTCAACGCCGAAAGTTCCGTTCAACTTTTGCCGGATAAAGGCATCGGGCGAAAGGGCCTGATAGCCGAGCTCGCAGAGCTTGAGAATACGCTGTTCCAGGTGGACGGCATCGCGTGGAGAGTAGGTGAGCACTTCCAGGCTTTCGAAGTGGGCCCAGGAATAATCGACTTCGCGCTCGCTCAGGTTGGCATCAACCTTGGCAATGGTCCGGTCGAGAATTTTCTTGATGGAAGGATGGCTGGTCATCATCCAGTCGCTGAAAACAGGATCACGAAACACCACCGACGTGGTCTTGTTCTTGTCTGAACCGATAGGGGTTACGCACCAATGCTTCATGACTTTGTCGAGGGGCACATCGGGGCAAAGATCGGCATCGAGCAAAAAGACAAGATGGGGTTTGGCAAATTTGTTCTTGGAACAGAAGTTCTGAAATTCTTCTTCCACCATTTCCATAAGATCGGCATTCACGACGGAATTGGGTGCCCAGAAACCCAGGACCATCTGGTTCTGTCCGATTTCCTTGAGGTGCTTTTCGTAGGTCCGGAGGATAGGTTCGAAAAAAAGAAGCCCGAGTTGGAGACAGAGACGCCGGTCGAAATCGCTGCGCAAAAGCGGCAGAATCGGATGAAAAGGCACAGTCAGTGTGGGAGCAATGATCCCCGACTCAAAAAGTTCGATCAATTTGGTGTAAGAGGTTTCACCTGCTTCATAATCGCGCTCAATCAGGCGAACCAACGTATCCGGATCCACCGTAATTGACATAAAGGGGACCATGGGTTGTTCGCTCTCGTTTGCTTCAAGGGCCTGTTCGAGAACGATTGCCGATCGCGTAAAAATCTTGCCGAACATGCGATAGCACTTGATCATCATGTCCGTCCAGTTGCGACCTTTCACAGGCGCATCACCAATAATGGTGGAAACGGGACTCAGTCTTTCATAGAAGTGTGGTGGTTCGGAGAAATCATCCACCAGTTCCTCTGGGTCCATGTAATCAATAGTATCTTCGAGCACACGCTCGATATCGACGCGGGATCCGGCCAGGTATGTATAGCTGTGATAAAGAGGATGAAAACGACTGAGCAATGCAAGTTCCCCCTTTCCATTCCGTAATCGGTGCTTCAGGATATCATCGTGCCAAGGAACTGCATTCACGGATGGAAATTGAATACGCCCCGTCATCCCTTGTCATCCCGGGACCGGGAGTATTCATTCTTCGCGATGGAGATTATCACGGAAATCAATGATTGTCAAGAATGGGCCTTTTTGAATTGTTTGATTACCTTAATCCTTCAAGCAGTAGAG
>CAYWYC010000238.1:0-7272 GCA_964462565.1 uncultured Candidatus Sumerlaeota bacterium
TATGCCTTACGCAAAAGCCAAGACAGATATCAGTATGAAGGATCAAGGGCTCCGTGAATTCACGCTCGCGCAAAAGAAAGAAAAAGAATCTTGACAGAAGGGGCATGGTTCTGTAGATTATTGCCCCTTTGGGGGTTTCCCGAAGCATTGAATGGGAGGGATTACAATGAAACGGACATTTCAGCCAAACCGCCGCAAACGCAAAATGAACCACGGGTTTCGTGCCCGCATGAGTTCTGTGGGCGGACGTAGAATATTAAAAAACCGGCGCTCCAAGGGCCGCAAACGTCTTTCTGCCTGATCCGGCAGAAGATATTTGTTCGCTTTCGGCATATGGATTGTGCCAGAAAAGGGGCTCTGATTAGTCCCGGGCGGGCGGTTTTGTTTACAGGCCAAAGCCATGGATTATGGTTTTCCGAAAAACTGCCGCTTGCTGAAGCGCTGGGAATTTCGGCAAGTATATGATCAGGGAACCCCGTATCGTAATGCGGGGTTTCATTTGTTCGTATATGCGCGAGAAGACGTCGATACCCATGAACCCGGACCCAGCCGGATCGGTCTGACGGCCACGCGCAACTGTGGAAGCGCCGTCAAACGCAATCGGCTACGCAGGTGGGCGCGGGATTTTTTCCGCCACCAGCGCGCATATATCAAACCGGGCTACGATCTCGTGCTGAATTTTCATCGTAATCTGATCGATAAGGATCGAAAAGAGTTTGATCGGCTGCTCCTTCATGTTCTCCGAAAAGCCCATCTCCTGCGCCAACAGGCCTCATAAACGGGGCGATTGTCGCTACGATCCCGCCAGGGACGAGCGATCGGGTATCGACCGCATTCTAGCCCTGGTTCCCCTGGCAATCATCATTGTTTACCAGCACACGCTTTCACACCTTATCGGCAACCAGTGCCGCTTTTATCCCAGCTGTTCCGTTTACGGCCGCCAGGCATTTCAGCAGAAGCCCTTTTTCCAGGCATGCTGGCTCACAATCAAGCGCATTGCCAAATGTAACCCCTTGCATCCGGGCGGATATGACCCCCTGAACCCGGATGCAGAAACCAACCCATCAAGCCTTTCCGAGGAAGAGAGATAATCTCATGGATGATTCCACAAAACGCTGGATGATATTTCTGCTCGTGGCATTTGTTATTCTGTCATTGTTTCAGATGCTGAATCCACCACCGCCACCAAAGGAAGAAACCAGTCCCGGCACAGAACAGATGCCGACCGATACCCCCGGCTCCGGCATATCGGCAGTGGATGACGGCACGACCAAAACCCTGACCCCCGCGCCAGATGCCCCGCGCGAAACGCTGCCCGAAATCCCCGAGGAACAGGGCGAGGAAAAAGTCATCGAGACCGACTATTTTCGCGTCGTATTCAATACCGTTGGCGCCTATCCGGTCAGCTGGGAGATTATCGATCCCCGCTATGCCAAGGCCGCCGTGGAAGACGTGGAAGAATGGGAAGCCGCCCATCCCGGACGCGAAGCCCCCTTTGAGGTCGGCGAGCCATATCCCTTGAAAATCATACCCGATTACCCCGGCCAGCAAAACCGGGACTACCCGCTCATGGTCGTGCTCAAGGAAACGGCCGGAGCCTATATCAATTCTGTCAATCGACGCAACTATACCGTCGAAGGGCCGACAGAGACCGAAGACAAGATCGAAATCCGCTTCGTCTCTCCCCTGACGCGGGAAGGCTTGCAGCTGAGCAAAATATATACCTTTAACAAGGGAAGTTATCTGGTCAATCTCAAAATCCTGCTGAGCAATCCTGCCGGCGAAAACGCGCAGAATTTTGATTTCTCCGAAAGTATGCAACCCGGCCTCGGGCTTATATGGGGCCCGGGTATCGGCAAGGAACGCTATTCGGATCGGTGGGATGCCATGAGCTATCGCGCCTCCGCATTTACCGGCGAAGAAATACTCGACAAAGCATTCAAAAACTGGGACGACGTGCTGAAGGGCGAAATGCAGGAAAAACTGTTCGAAGGCAGCTTCGAATGGGGCATGCTCGAATCCCGATTCCTCATGGCCAACCTCATTCCCGAGGGCATCCAGTCGCCTCTTGTGCGCGCCGTGGTCAACCGCCAGGATGTTTCGCCGATCATGGCCAACTCCGAAAACATCGCGCATCCCATTACCACCGAAGTCTATACCCCCGCTTTTCAACTGCGGCCGGGTGATTCCAAAAATTTCGAGTTCACGATTTATGTCGGACCCAAGCAGCTCAGCCTGCTGAAACGCATCGACGCGCAAAAAGATTACGGACTCAGCCAGGTCCCCTTTCACAACATGATCTGGCTCATCCGGGTGCTGGCCCGGTTCATGCTCGGAATCCTGGTCTGGCTCTACAGCTGGACCGCCAACTACGGCATCTCCATTATCCTGCTCACGATCATTATGCGCCTGATCACCCAGCCGCTGACCCATATCGGCATGAAAAGCCAGGCCCGCGTGATGGCTGAGCAGCAGCGCATCAAGCCCATCATTGATTCCATCCGCGAAAAGCACAAAGACGATCCCCAGAAGATGAACTCCGAAATCTGGAAGACCTATCGCGAGCATGGCGTGAATCCCCTGGGCATGATGAAGGGCTGCGTATGGATGCTTATCCAGCTTCCCATATTCTTCGCGCTCTATCGCCTGCTTATGGGCGCTATCGACCTGCGGGGCGAATCCTTTCTCTGGATCAACGACCTTACGGCTCCCGACGCGCTTTTTACTTTTCCCTTTTCCCTGCCGATCCTGGGGAACAAGTTCAACATCCTGCCCATCCTCATGGGTCTGAGCCAGCTTGTCGCGCAACGCTTGCAGTCCACCAACATGAGCGACCCGAACCAGAAGATGATGGCCACCGCCATGCCGATCATTTTCATCTTTATCCTGTACAACTTCCCCGCTGGCCTGAGCCTGTATTGGTTCATCTCGAACCTCTGGCAGATTATCTTTCAGGTATTCGTCAATAAAAAAGTCCGCGAGGAAGTGGAGAAAAAGGTCCATCAGAAGTTCGAGGAACGCCAGAAAACCGGCTTCCCCGCCAAGGACAAATCGGAATCCAAGGATCCCGGCTGGCGCGATAATTTCATGAAATGGCTCGAGAAAAAAGCCAAAGATGCGGAAAAAACAAAAAAACGAAAGTAGCCGGGAGTTTCCTTTGACTTTTAAGCCAATATAGGCGATTTTGGAGCCTGTTCGAGAATTATGACTTGCAGCATGAAAGCGTATTTTCAAGCGGGGAGGTTCTATATAGATGAGCAGTATTCAGATTACGGCGGAAACTCGGGAAGAAGCAAAGAAAGAAGCCCTGCGGCGTCTGGGCTTACCCGAAGAAGCACTCGATATTGAATGGAGCCAGGAAGAAGAAGATCTCCTTCCCGGAGCCAAGCCCTTTATCCAGATGAACGCGTCGGTACGGCCGGAATACGTGGCTGAAAAGACTCTTGAATGTACGCGCGGTATTCTGGAAAAAATGGATATCGATTTTGAAGTTCAATCTGTCATCGAACACGGCATGGTCATCGTGCGTATCGAGTCCGAAAAGGCCGAGGTGCTCATCGGATATCGCGGCGAGACCCTGGACGCCCTGCAGCATCTGGTGGTGCGCATGGCTCGCATGAGCGGCCGGGAGATTCCCCTGGTGCTTCTGGACGTGGGCAACTACCGACAAAAGCGCATCAACCGCCTTGAACGCGTCTGTGATGACCTTGTTGAACTCGTCCTGGAAAATGGCGAAGAAGAACACTTCGACCCCATGGACGCCACCGACCGCAAGATCGTCCATACCTTGCTCAAGGAGCGACCGGGCATCAAGACTTTCAGTCGTGGCGAGGACATGAACCGCCATGTAATCGTAGCGCCGGACAGCTGAACCGGCTCCCTGACTTTCCCATAATCCTGCTTTCCCCCCGGAGAAGGCCGGTCATTCTGTAATCATCATTTTTGAACCAGCGCCCAAATCCTTTTGGCTTTTGGACGCGTTACATCAAAACGATAGAATAGGAGAACACCATCATGTCAGCGGAAACACAAAAATGGATCGAACGTTATGAAGCAGTATCCTGGAATACCTTCGGCCGCCGCCGCCTGGTGGTGGACCATGGAGAAGGCAGCAGGCTTTATGATATCGAAGGCAATGAATACCTCGACTTTCTCACGGGTATCGCCGTGAATAACCTCGGCCATTGCCACCCGAAAATCGTCGAGGCCATTCAGCAACAGGCCGCCCAACTCATCCATTGCACCAACCTCTACTACATCCCCGTGCAGATCGAACTGGCGGAAATGCTGGTGCAGCAGGCCTTCGGCGGAAAGGTTTTCTTTTCCAACAGCGGCGCCGAGGCTAACGAAGCCATGATCAAAACCGCCCGAAAATACGCGTCGGCCAATATGGACGATAAGCGCCGGACCATTGTATCATGCACCAATTCCTTCCATGGACGGACCATGGGAACCCTGAGCGCCACGGGCCAGGAAAAAATCCAGACGGGCTTTGATCCCCTGCTGCCGGGCTTCAAGTTTGTGGACTATAACGACTGTGAGGCCATGCGCAAGGCCGTGGATGAAGACGTCTGCGCCATCATGGTCGAACCCATCCAGGGCGAAGGTGGCGTGAATCCGGCCAGCCAGGACTTCATGGATACCCTCGAAGCCCTGCGCAAGGAACACGGCCTGCTCCTGCTCTTCGATGAAGTACAAACGGGCCTCGGCCGCACGGGCAAGAACTTTGCCTACCAGCATTATGGCGTGATCCCTGATGTGCTGAGCCTGGCGAAACCGCTGGGCGGAGGCATGGCCATGGGCGCGACCATTGCACGCGAAGAAGTCGCTGAGGCCATGACGCCCGGAAGCCACGGCTCGACCATGGCGGGTAACCCCGTGGCCTGCGCCGCCGCAAAAGCCTATTGCGAGATATTGTTCAATGACAAACTCGCCGACCGCGCCGCACAGGCGGGGGATATGATCCTTGGCGAGATGGGCCAATGGGTCAAGGAAATCCCCTGCATCAAGGAAGTGCGTGGCAAGGGACTGATGATCGGCATCCAGCTGGATCGGCCCGGCGCGGAAATCGTCGAGCGTTGCGAAAAACGCGGGCTCCTCGTCAACTGCGCCGCCGGAACCGTGCTTCGAATCCTGCCGCCTCTCAACGTGGAACAGGAAGACGTGCATGAAGCACTCAGAATCATCCGCGAGGAACTGCTTGCCGAGTCCTGAAACAAGCTATGGCCAAACGCGAACGATACCGACTGGTGAACGACCGTAACTGGGAACGCATCCCGGTGAAGACCCATATTATCTCGCCCGATGATGACATTGTTGAAGTGGCGGACCGCTATACCGCCGAACTTCGCAAGCCGGGCGATATGATCGTGGTCGCTGAGAGTCCCACCGCCATATCCCAGGGCCGCGCCATTCCCGAAAACGAAATCCGCATAGGGCTCATGGCGCGGCTCATGTGGCGGGGGGTGCGCAAGGTGCCCTACGGCGTCGGCCTGCGCAGTCCGGCCACCTTTCAATGCGCCATCAATGAAGCAGGCGCCTTTCGCATTTTTATCGCGAGCGTGGTCGGAGCGCTTGGAAAACTGATTGGCCGCCGCGGAGATTTTTACCGCATCGCCGGCATGCAGGCCGCCACAATCGACGCCGCCCATACCAGTCCCGTCCCCCCCTACGACCAATGCGTCATCATGGGCCCCAAAGATCCCGACGAAGTCGCTCAACGCATCCGCGAACGCACGGGTTGCGAAGCCGCAATCATGGATGTGAACGACATCGGAGGCTCCTGGGCCCTGGGTGTTTCACAGGGAATGGACAAGGAACTGATCCAGGACATTATGCGCGACAATCCCGCGGGACAAAAGAACGAATGCACCCCTGTCGTCCTCGTCCGGGAATCAGCCAGCAAGCATTTGGAAGAATCAGCAGAGGCATAAATACATATTCTCTGAAAAGGAGAAGCGCTTATGCAGATTTCGGTGCTGGATCCTCTGAGCCGGGCACTCAACAGAATGACGAGCATTTTGTTCAAGCCTTTTGATTTTCAGAAATGGCTTTTGCTTGGCTTTTGCTCTTTTCTGGCGGCTTTGGGGAGGGACGGTGTTGGTGGCAATATTCCGAGTGACTCCTTCAGTGGCAGAACCTCCGGAGCAGGAAAGGCTGCAGGAAATGCGCTGGAATGGATGTCGGAAAATATCGTCCTCCTGATTTTGCTGGTGCTGGCCTTTTTTCTGGTGATCATCGCTATTAACCTGCTCCTGCAATGGCTGGGAAGCCGGGGCGAATTTATGTTTCTGGACGGGGTGGTTCAGGATCGCGGCGCGGTGAAGCAGCCCTGGGCAGAATTTCGCAATCACGCAAACAGCTTTTTCCTGCTGAAAATGGCCCTGATTGTCATCAGCCTGATCGTGTTTCTGTCTATTTTTCTGCTCAGCTTTCTGATTGCCCTGATCGATATCAGCCGCAACGAATTTGGTGGATTCGCCCTCCTGGCGGTGCTCCTGGGCGCCCTGCTCATGATTCCTTGCAGCATTATCTTTGCCCTGATTAACATGGCACTGCATGATTTTGTCGCGCCTATCATGTATCGACGCGGTCTGCCGGCCATGGACGCGGTGGCTGTTTTCCGTCAGGAGTTTTTGTCCATCACTTTCTGGAAGATCATCCTTTTTTGGGTAATTAAGTTTGTGTTGGTCGTGGCGTGCGCCTCCACAATCATGGTCCTCACCTGCGCTACTTGCTGCGTTGCCGGGCTTCCATATATCAGTTCGGTTATATTTCTGCCCATTGCCGTTTTCTTTCGTGCCTACGACCTGTATTTTATGGAGCAGTTCGGGCCCGACTGGCAATTCTTCATTGACGACACCCCCCAACCCCAGGCTCGCTACCAAAACCCATCCACCGAAACAGAGGCATATAAGCCCGGGCCGTTCAATAATGAATAATCCCCAGCGCCACAGGCGCGTTCCATAATGGCGTTGCACCTACAGTCAGGGATACAGAAACCTCACTCGGAAATACAACGGGGACGAATTATGGAGTGCGTCGGCTTGCCGATGCCTTTTTCGCGCGGAGTGGAGCCAACGAACCAAAGCCCAACAACAGCATGGCCGCAGGATGCCCTCGCGCTGCAAAATTGGAATATGCTGGGTGGCGGCGAATGCGCATCTGGAATTTTTTCATCTGCGTCCATCCGCGTAATCTGCGGATTAGCCCCTTAGTCTTTGGCTTCTTTCACAAAAACAAAGAAACTTTTTGGGTGCTCCCGTTTGTAGT
>CAYWYC010000239.1:0-7233 GCA_964462565.1 uncultured Candidatus Sumerlaeota bacterium
TCAGCTCAGGTTCGGCAGGGCGTAGTTGCTGTTGCCGAACTGCTCGGCGTCCACGCCCATGCGCTGCATCATGGCCAGGTGCAGGTTGCATACGCGCTGGTCTTCCAGCTTCGTGTAGTTCACCACGCGACCCGTCTTGATGCTGCCGCCGCCCTTGCCGCAAAGCACCAGCGGAACGCGCTGGGCGTCGTGGCGGTTGCCTTCGATCATGGTCGAGCCGAAAAGCAGCATCGTATTGTCCAGCAGGCTCGTGCCGCCTTCGTCGATGTTCTTCATCTTGTCCAGCACATAGGCCAGGTGCTCCACGTGGTACTGGTTCACCCGCTTGTACATTTCCACGACGGCGGGGTCGTTATTATGATGCGAGATACCGCCATGCATGGGCCGCGCTTCCACGCCTTCGAGAAAGTCGAACTTCATGTTCGAACTATCGCGATTAAAAAGGAAGGTGGCGATGCGGGTCTTGTCCGTTTGCAGGCCCAGCACCATGATGTCCAGCATGAGCCGCATGTGCTCGTGGGTTTCCTTGGGGATGGTGCTTTCGGGGCGGTCGACGTCAGGCTTTTCCAGGCTGGGACGCCAGCTGCCCTGGCGCTCGTCCTTGGCCGCGCGTTCGATGCGTTCTTCCACTTCGCGGATCGACTGCATGTACTCTTCCAGCTTGGCCTTGTCCTGCGCGCCCAGGTCCCTCTGCAAGTCCTTCGATTGCTCCAAAACGGCATCGAGAACGCTCTTCTTCTGTATGAGCCCACTCACGTCAAAGAGACGGTCGAAGGCCTGGCGCGGATAGATTTCGGCGGGGACAGGCGTGTTTTTGTCGCGCCAGGAAAAGGTGCCCCAGACAATATCGGGCAGGCCCAGGCGCAAACCGGCGCGCGTGGGTTCGATGCCGAAGTTGGTCGACGGAACAGCCGTCTGCTTGCCGATGGTCCGCGCCATTACCTGGTCCGCCGAAACGGCCACGTTGGGCACGGTGTTTTTGTTGACGACGCCACCGGAATAGAAATTCGTGAAATAGGGCCAATGGACGCCGCTGGTTTTGTCAAAGACATGCAGGCCGTCCAGAACCAGAATATCTTCACGGTGAGGGGCAAGGGGCTCGAGGATGTAGGACAATTCCATGTTCTTGCCTTTGCCCTTTGCCCACCAGTATTCTTCCTTCACGCCATTGGCAAACATCATGGCGCAATAGCGCCGCGGCGGAGCATCCACACCGGGTTCACCCTGCGCCCAGGCCAGGCTTTCCAGCCAGGGCAAAGTCAGCGCCACGCCCATTCCTTTCAGCACCTTGCGGCGCGAAATCTTCGGCAGGTAATCAGTATTACGTTCTTTCTTTTTCATGTCTTATTCCTCTCCGCCAATGGCGAGTTTTTCGGCAAGTTCGGGATCCACGTCCCGGCGATATTGAAATTGTTTGCTCATAATAACCGTATCGAGCAGGGCCGTAAAGGCATAGTCGTTTTCTTTCAGGGCCTGCTGCATTTCTTCCAGCAGCGATTCATCGCTGGGCAGGACGGGACGTCCAAGGGCATATCCCAAAAAGCGCTTGCAGAAGTTCCGAAGAAAGAGGTCCTGCTTTTCCTTGAGGTAGTCACGCAGTCCGGCCAGGCCTTCCAGCCGCAGTCCGGCCTTGTTCGTGCCCAGGTCCAGAACCGGTTCGCCGGCCAGATCCTTTTCGCGGAAGCGACCGATGGGGTCGAGTTTTTCCATGGCCAGGCCAAGCGGGTCCATGCGCTCGTGGCAGCTGCTGCAAGCGGGATCGGCCCGGTGGCGCGCCAGCTGCTCGGCAATCGTCAGACCCGCCGTGCTGCGTTCGTCATCGGAAAGCATCGGCACGTCCGGCGGCGGCTCGGGAACGGGCGTTCCCAGGATGGCGTTAAGTAACCAGTGTCCACGCAAGACAGGGCTCGTGCGCAGGGGCATGGACGTAGCCGTCAGGACGCTTCCCATCCCCAGAACTCCGCCGCGGACGCCGTCATGCACCTTTACCAAACGAAAGTGGTCGCCCTCGACGCCCTCGATACCGTAGATTTCGGCCAGGTCTTCATTCACCAGCACGTAATCGGCAAAAAGGATGTCCGTAATCGGCTTGTCCTTGCGGAAAATATGCAGGAAAAACTGGATGGATTCTTCCTGCATGGACTCGGCAATATCTTCATCGAACTGAGGGAAGCGCTCCGCGTCGGGCGATACGTAGGTTTCAAAGTCGGCCACTTCAAGCCAATGCGTGGCAAACTCGGAAGCCAAGGCGCGGGCGCGTTCGTCCTGCAACATGCGCCGTGCCTGGGCCTTGAGCACTTCCGGTTCGTGCAGCTTGTTTTCTTCGGCCAGTTGGAGCAGCTCATCATCGGGAGCCGATGCCCACAGGCAGAAGGACAGGCGGTTCGCCAGTTCCCAATCGGAAATGCGATGGGCGTCTTCACCGGAGCGCGAACGCCACACGCGGAAAAGAAAATACGGAGAAACCAAGGCCACTTGCATGGGCATCTTGAGGGAATCCTCGAAGTTTTTGCCCGACTCGCGGCCTTCGCGATAGTAATCCATCAGGCGGTTCATCTCTTCATCGCTGATTTGGCGGCGCCAAGCGCGCGGCACAAAATCATTCAGAATGCCGCGGGCGCGTTTGGCCAGTTCCACTTCCAGCTTTTCCGCTTCCTGAACCAGCTCCAGGTAGCGCGTTTTCTGCTCTCCCGAAAGACCCTGGACAAAATCGTCGCCGGGCAGGACACCTTCCGGAAGATCCTCGGCGCCGGCCTCTTTCAGGAAGTCATGCAAATCCTGCCAAGGCACTTGAGCGGTCAGACGCATGTCCCCTTCGATCGCTTTCAGATAATCCATATCTTCTTCGCTGGCCTCGCGCCGCAGGTCCTCAGGCGAACGCCAGTGGGGGCGATCGGGTTCCGATCCCAGCGGCTTCACATCTTCGGGCAATTCCGTGTCCAGATACTTCAGATCAACGCCCTCGTAATCCTGCAGGATGCGAATGGGCGTGTTGTTAAAGGCATAATGATTGACCGAGAAAAAGCTGCTCAGCTTGTCCTTGGCGTCGTTGAAGGCCTGCATCTTTTCGCTGTCGGGCCAACCATAAACGGCGCGTCCGGGAATAAAGTCGGCATCTTCCTGGGGCTCGTCCCACATAATCGTCTGAACACTGCCCGTCTTTTCGCCATATTTTTTGTCCACCTGGGTATCCACAAAAAAGCGCTTCACCTTTTCGGGCAGTGTCAATTCAAAGATAGAGGGTGGGGTGGTGACGAAAGAATTGGCGTCTATCTTGTCCCCCTTGGGGTGCTTGCCGAATTCCGGCTTGTCGCCCATGACCGCCTTGAATTCCGCGCCCGATGCCGCAAGCGTTTCCGTGCTATCGTCATCATAAACAACATAGGCGTTCTTCCAGATAACGATGTCGCCCTCCGAACCGTCGCCGGCGTCGGTGGTCACGGCATAAAGCGGATTGCGGCCACCGGCACTGATATCGTAGGCATAAAGCGCGCGTTGCTCCACGTCCCGATTCCAGGCCTGGCGTTCCTTGCTGCCGCCCTTGCCGAATCTTTCTTCATAATAAGGTTGCACCCGATAGGGTCCGCCCACGCGTCGGATGTAAGTATCAATCAGTTCATCCAGTTTTTTGCATTCTTTCAGGATGCCTTCCTTGGTCGTGTCCGATGGAGCCGGCAAGGCCTGCCAGGCAGCCTTGATGTCATCCAGAAATCGGCTCAGCGAATCATCATGCAGCATCTTCCACCAGGCCTTGGTCGTCTTCGGCGAAAGCGGGAACAGATAATTACGCGCCCATTCGTCCAGCGAATCCACCTCGATGCCTAGTTCCTCGCGATGCTTGTATTGCCACAGGGCGTGCATGTAGGCGCCGTGGGTCATGCCAGTGGCGTTTTTCATTTTGCCCGCGGAATAAGGAGCATCGCCCAATTGGTTCTGGTGCCAGATCATCCAGTCGTCGCGCATGGCCACGCGATACTGCAAAGGCGATGGCAAGGGGCGCTGTACCTGCTCGCTCCACATCAGGCCGCGCTCGGGCGTGATGCGCGCATGGCTCAGGACCATTTCCGCGGCATCCAGATATTTTTCGATATGCACGGGCGTAACGGACAGCGCCGCGCCCACGTTGGAAAAACCTTCGCCGCTGCCGCCGTCTTTGGAGAAGTAGCGCGAGGCTTTCAGGTCCACGCCGGTCAGGTCGCGGATGACATAATTATACTCATTATGATTCAGCCGGGGCATGGTCACCGGACCGGGATCGCCAGCCATTTTCTGCGCCTGTTCGTCACGAATGCCTTTTACCCAGGCGAGCATGGTCGCGTATTCTTCCGCCGTGGGCTGGCTCATGTATTCCGGCGGCATCGACTTGTCCGACAGCACCTTGATCAGACGATCCATCAGGGCGGGATGCGTCTGAAAATGTTCCGGTCCGTGGATGCTTTGGAGATCCACGCCAGCGGTTTTGCCTTTTTTGTCATGGCAGGTGATGCAATAGTTCTTCCACAGAGGCTGGATTTTTTCCGCAAAGGGCCCCGAAGCGGTGGCGGATGCCATTTCGATTTCAGCATCGCCAGATAATTCACTTTGATTGTCTGTCTCGGCTTGTTCTTCTTCGGAAGCGGATTTGTCACAGGCCGAAAAGCAGAAGATTGCCAGGGCCATAAAAGAGGAAAGGATGAGGGCCTTGCAGTAAACGAGCAGGCCGCTTTCAACGGATTTCTCAGTCTTAATCATCAATATCTCCGGATATATGGATAGTATGTTTGCCGAAAGGAGTGCCCCCACACTAATTTCAACTGATTCCTGATAAGAGGATAGCACAAAAAGGCGATCCCTGTCACCAATTAAATGGATTATTGTGCTATATTATTGTCGCCTTACTTTTCGGCGATTTTTACGACTAACTGATTCTTCCAGCGCGGATCGCGAATCCAGAGCCGGTCCGACTGGGTCACCAGCGCGTAGAGCGCGCCATCGGCGGCAACCAGGTCGAAAAGCGCCGATTTGCGATTATCGCCGGATTCAAAGCCCAACTTGATGCTTTTCTCGACGGGCTTGGCCGAAGGGGCGGTCAGATCAAAGGCCAGCAGTTTCAGCAGGGCCTCGTCGCCCGTCACATCCACCCAGCCAAGCCAGGCATGTTTGCCGCTGACGACCATGCAACTTTTGTCCAGATAGCCCCAAAAGCCGTTGGCCGGGATCGAGGGATGGTTTTCAGAAATATTATAGGTCCAGGCCAGTTTGCCCGCGCTCGCGTCAAAGACCGCGATCTCCGCCGGACCGCGCGGGTCGTATAGCGTATCACTCCAGACGCCGACGCGCTCCGCCTGTCCGATGAAGCCCTTGCGGTCGCGCTCGCTCAGCTCTTCCCAGCGGTTGCCCTTGTGGGTGTATTGTTTCAGAACTTCTTCCGGATTGTCCACCATCACGCGCTTGCGATATTTGCCATAGCCTGTGAAGTAGGCGATGTATTTTTTCCCGTCGATCTCGGTCAGGCTCATCTTCGGCCAAACCTCCGAGCCTTTGCGGTTGCGACCCACCTCGAGTGACCAGCTGGACCGGTCTTTTTCATCGGCGCGGATCAGCTCAACCGGATCGGCCAGGCTGGGTTTCCAGGCAAACCAGATGCTCTTGCCGTCGGCCAGCATGGCCTTGTTGCGGAAAAAACCGTCCGTTTCATAATAGGACTGCCCATAACTGTCGATCTCGTTGGGATCGGGTTCGTAGGTCGAGAGAAACTTGTGGGCGAAGGCGAGTTTGAGTTCCGACGTTTCTTTTGCCGCGAGTCCCTCAACACCGTCGTTGTCCATTTTGTCCTGCATCGTATAATCATAGGCCCACAAGTAAAGCCCCTGGTCCACCTTGGGCAGCTGTCCTTCCGGACGGCGTGTGCCCATTTGCCGGTCGCCATCGATATCCTGCGACGGCCCCGCGCAAAAAATCCGGCCGTTCGCGATCAGCACACCACCCCGGTTGAAGGGACGCAGCCGATTGCCAAACTCCATCGGATCACGCGGCCAGGACGTGACTGTCTTCATACCGGTGTGTTTGTTGAAAATATAAGCGTCGCCGGCAATGTTATGTCCCCAGCCGGCTCCCTTGCAGATACCCATGAGCGGCCCGTCGGCTTCCACACTGAAGAAGGCCGACGTATTGTAATAAGACGATCCCTGCCGACCGAAAACGCCTTCCCAATCGGTATCATATTTTTTCGGCTTTTCTCCTTCGGCCACGGGTGTCGCGAAAAATCCCGACAGGCCCCAGGCCCAGGGAGCCATGCCTTCTTCGTCAAAATCGATCCCCAGGATCGTCCGCATGTCCGCGCGCCGGCGTCCAAAGGCATCCTGGTAATCCGGATGATCTTGCGCAAGATTCAGATAAGCCGGAACGCCCTGCTGATAACGGCCCTTCTCATAAGACGCCGCGTTGGCCAGCGGATCATAGGCCGTGTAAGCCGAATGGTAAGCCCCTTGCGCGATAAAAAGAATACCCGTCTCGCCATCCCAGGCCAGGTTCACGATGCCCGGAAGCGTGTCGCCCGACATGGAAACCGTGTTGTAGGGCCAGCGATAAAAGCGCTCGTTGCCCGTGTTCGATCGCACGGCGATATTGTTCAGGGTCTTGCCATCGGCCGCGTCGAGCACCACGCAATAATAGCCCTCCGGATAATCGGCCCCGTCCGCCGCCGCCAGACAAATCCTGCCGTCCAGCACCGTCAGGTTCAAAGAACCCCGACCCCCGGGCAGATGCATTTCATCGGCGGGACCTTCCTGGTTGCGCAGGGGCACGGCGGCAAAGGAACGAATCCAGGCCGCGTCGATGCCGGCCGGATTGATATCGACCGCCGAAGTATTATGCCGCGGTCCGCCGCCCTCGATGCCGGCCCAATTTTCCGCCGCAGCCGCGAAAGAGGCCACCGCCAGCAACATGGTCACGAGGGATATTATAGAAATAGAAAGGGCAATACGATTTTGGGTAATCATGATTCTCATCCTTTTAGCAGACAAATTTTCCAATTCCCGCAGATTATCATCTCATCATACCACTGTGCAACAATAATGCACTTCAAAAATAATCCAATTGCGAGTGCACGCGCAAAAAAAGATCCAGGCAAAATTCCCATCAAAAATGCCCCGTGTCCTGGCGGCCCTGTGTTTAATTATTGCAGGCATGGGAACTCGCGTTTGTAGTAAGGCCCGTAAGGGCCGTCGTCCGGAGCAGAAATTTCCAGGATGA
>CAYWYC010000240.1:0-7230 GCA_964462565.1 uncultured Candidatus Sumerlaeota bacterium
CGCGCAACGCTTCACCGGCCAGACTTTCGTTGATCTCCTCGATCTCGCGACGCTTCTCCTCGTCCAGTTCCACCCGTTCTCCGTCGAGCAGGATGTGCGAGCAGAATTTCAGTATCCTGTCGGGGGCTCCCTTGACCAGCGCCTCGCGGCGGCCTTCCTGCTCGCAGGAAAGAATAGCCATATATTTGCGGTCGGAGGAGAACGGTATTTCGGAGATACGTTCGCACTCTTCTCGCAGCACATCGGGCTCGATTTCCGCCTTGCGCGCGGCAACCAGCAGCGCCGCTTCACTGGGATTGCCGTCGGCCTGCCAGCCGTCTTCGTCTTCATGGATATTGGCGTTATTGGCCAGAGCGCCGATGCGCAACAGCCGCTTCAGATTCCGTGGCATCTCCTCCAGCCGCTCGCCCTCTTCGGACAGAATCTCCCCTTCCGGTCGATAGCCTTCACCCGTGACTTTGAAGGTCCGGTCGCCAACCCACATTTTCTGCACGGTCATTTGGTTCTCGGTGATCGTACCGGTCTTGTCCGAACAAATGACGGTCGTCGAACCCAGAGTTTCAACGGCAGGCAGTCGCCGGATAATCGCGTGGCGCCCGGCCATACGACGGACGCCCAGAGCCAGTGTCACGGTAATGACGGCAGGCAGCCCCTCCGGGATGGCCGAAACAGCCACGGCCACGGCAAAAAGAAGCATTTCAATCTTTCCGTAGCCCCGCAAGAGACCGAGGCCGAAAACCACCGCGGCCAGCACGATTCCCAGCACACCCAAAAAGATACCCAACTTGTGCATCCGTTTTTGGAGCGGAGTGCCCTCGCGCCCGGTGGCGCGGACTTCTCCGGCAATCTCGCCTATCTGCGTTTGCATGCCGGTCTCGACAACCACGGCCAAGCCGCGGCCACCGGTGATGCTGGTGGACATCCAGACCATGTTGCTGCGGTCGCCGATGGGGGAGTCCGATTCCACTTGACGCGGTTCTTTGGCCACCGGCTCAGATTCGCCCGTCAGTGCGGATTCATCGGCGCGGAGTTCATCGCTCTTAAACAAACGGGCATCCGCGGCCACCCTGTCACCGGTTTCGAGCACCAGCACATCGCCGGGCGCCACGTCATGGGCCTCAATATCCTGTTCCTGTCCATCGCGCAGAACGCGGGCGTGAGGAGCGGCCATCTCCCGCAGAGCCGCCAAGGCTCCCTCGGCCCGCCACTCCTGCACAAAGCCCAGGATCGTATTCAAGGCCACCACACCAATGATGACGCCCGCATCAACCGTTTTGCCCGCCAGGACGGAAACCAAAGCCGCGCCCAGCAAAAGATAGATCAGGGGGTTATGCACCTGGCTGGCCAAGAGCCGCCACGGGCTGAGACCCTCTTCGGCTTCCAGCGTGTTCAGCCCGACCTCCTCAATACGTCGCCGCGCCTGCTCCTGAGCCAGTCCATCTCTTGAGGAATCAAGCTGCTCCAACACCTCGTCCATATCCATTGAGTGCCATTGGGCTTGTTTGTCTCGCTCGGCCATAATATCCCTTGTTAAACTCTCGGCAGCGCCGAAGGATCAGTGAACAAACTGCATGCAGGGGAATCCCGCTTTTTCGACGCCAAACCATGCGGCCTGGTCGCGTGTTCACCCCCTGCAATCCAATAACTGCAAACAAATATGCGCAGCTTCGGACAGTTTGTCAAGCAAGCAACTCACTTTTTCGACGCCCCCCTGCTTCCGAAGTCCGGATATGGGCTTTCGACAGGATTAGAGTTGTGGCGCTTCGGACGTGAGTACCTTAAGACTGTTGGATTCTCCTGGGGCCGAGACCGAAGCGGGCCAATATTTTCCGCTCCTGGTTCGCCGGCTTCATATCCAATTTGAACTGCGGGCGCGTTGCATCATGGCGCTGTAGGCCATCATGGAGTCTTCCGAACCATCGAGGTCCACATACATCTGGACAAATTCCTCGAGTTCCGGGGCGACGGGTTTGATGCCGAATTCCTTGGCCACGTCCACGATCACGGCGTCCAGGCCGAACTTCTGGGCCACGGAGATAAAGGCTCGGATGTGTCCGATGCGGCGCTTCGTCGCGCCATAGACCCAGTTCGATACGCCCAGAACCGCATGGACGCCACGCATGCTTTCGTCCTCGCGTATCCGCTTGATGGCATGGAAGGAATTGTGCGTGTGCGATGCCTTCAGGTTGCCCATGGCATCCATACACCCGTCGGAAGCAATGCCCAGCGTCACCGTATCGAAAAAGATTTCTTCGTTCGCAAAACCGGCCTCGCGCGCCTTGCCATGCATCTCGCGCGCGGCATCGACCATGGCGTCCGTGCTTCCCAGAGGTCCTTCCTGACCCACGAGCAGACAGATGATACTGAAGGGCTTTTGCTTGCGGAGTCCAAAGAGTTCGAGATACTTTTCCAGTTCCATGTAGGGGATCGAATTCACAAGCGGCGCGCGTTTGGCATCGAGACTGAACCATTCATCCAGCCCCGCCTTGAGCACCTCCATATCGGAACTGTCGATACAGGGCGGCACACCGCGGCCCTTCTCATGAACGAGCCGCACAAAACGCCGCATCAATGCCGGTGCGTCAGGTTCGGCCAGGGCGTCGATGTTGATGTCGATATAGTCGGCCCCTTCGCGCGCCTGCGACTCGACCAGAAATTCCACCATCGCCCGTCCGCGGTTGGGCGTCTGGAATCCCTTCTCGCCGAGCTGCTGGACATACTGCATCGCCGCGCCGGGCAGGGGGATGGACGCGTGGATCAGCTCGGCAATCTGTATCAAGCCGCTGCCCGCCAGCGGATTCACCCGTCCCGCATGGTCGCGTTTGAAAAAATAATTCAGGATCGACGAACTGTCCTGCAAGGCTCCTCGCCGATAGGGCACGACCTTCTTCTTGAAGTCCTCCAGATCGTTGTGGTGCATCAGGCGATAATAAAGCGTCTCCGCCGCGCAGAAGCGATTCGGGTTGTTGCCGCATCGCCCGTCCGGTTGCGCGTCGCCGCAGGGGGGATTGGACAGTCCCTTTTCACATTGACCGCGTGTGCAGACGAAGTCATTTTCGGGCAAAAAGCAGTCGCCGCAATGCTCGCATTCATAGAGCAGGCCCTTGCCAAAACCTTCCAGGCAGTTGAAGAGTTTGTAAAGCGCGCCTTCCTTTTCGTAGGATTTTTCAAAGGGACTCAATACCGCGGTCGCCACGCCATGCAGCGGGCCACTTTCTTCAAAAACCGCATTGTGAAAGGTCTTGGAAATGCTCGCCGAAGCGCTTACGCGGGGCGGGGCTTTCTGTTCTTCCGGCGCAAAGGTCATTATCTCGCGAAACTCCCGCCAGTCGCTTGTGGCGAGAGCCGTATCGACCACTTTCTCGATTTCGTCGATGCTCTTGAATTCACCGGGACGCCCGAGGTCCACGCCCGCGTACCCCAGGTCGCGGAACATGGCCAGTTGTCTTCCGCCAAGTTCCAGATTGTCCTGGGGTGTTTGCGTCGCCAGGTGGTTCAGAAAATCGTCCGTTACCACGCAACCCGCCAGTTCCTGCATATACTTGGCCGCGGCGAAATTCACGACCAGCACATTGCCGATGAGGGGCGTTTCCAGTTCCCCCAATTGTTCCATCAGAAATTCCGAGCGCTGGGCGTCCCATCCGCTCTGGCAGGTCAGAAACGCCGCTCCCATCTGGATTTTCTTGCGCGCTTTGATCATCTGCATGGCCAGCGAGCCTTCGCTGTACTTGAAGGGCGAAACGGCGGCTCCCGCTTCCAGCAAATTGGCGGCGCGAAAACTTTCCAGATCGCGCGAGCGGCGCAGGATTTCCAGGTTCACGTCATTCACCAGCTGCAAAAGGCCCAGCGAATCCACCTCGAAGACGGCGAGGCTGCGGTCCGACAAATCGCCCGTGAGCGCGAGAACATGTTGGACTCCGGCCTCGCTCAGGGCAATCAGCAAGGCGCGAATGGCGTCCACGTTCATGTCCTTGCCTGTCACATGGGGGCATATTTCCAGGTCATCGGGAAAGCCATGCTCTTTCAAAATACCGATCGCAGCCAGATGATCGTAGGACAGGTTGCCGCCCGGATTCTGCGTGAGCGATATTCCGGCAAAACGGATTTTTTGATCGGCATATTTTTTGTTCAGCTCCGGAAGTCCTTTGGCAATTCCGGCAATGTGCTCCACTTCACTGCGCGAGTGCGGCGTAAACTCTACAACGATTGAAAAATATCCATCCTGAATCGATTGCAACAAAGCCATAATTCCGCGCCTCCTTCACGCGTGCCGTCAGAAAAGTCCGACAATTTTGCCGTCTTTGTCGATGTCCACTTTTTCGCCCGCCGGACTGCTGGGTAAGCCCGGCATAGTCATGACCGAGCCGCACAGGGCATACAAAAATCCCGCTCCCGCCGACAAACGAAGCTCCGAAACGGGAACACGAAAAGCGTCGGGTCGTCCCAGCATCTTGGCATCGTGGCTCAGGGAAAGATGCGTCTTCGCCATGCACACGGGCAACTTGCCAAAGCCCCATTCCTCGTACTGGGCGATCTGCTTCTTGGCCTTGGGTAAAATATCCGCGCCCTCGCCCCCATATACTTTTTGCACGATGGTATTGATTTTTTCTTCGATGCCCATGTCTTCCGGATAGAGGTGCTGGAAACCCTTGGACGCTTCAGCCGCCTTGACCACGGCCTCGGCCAGTTCCAAACCCCCTTCGCCGCCCTTCGCATGGAGCTCGTGATAAACCGCTTCCTCCACGTCCCATTCCTTTGCCTTCTTGATCACGTGCTGCACTTCGCTTTCCGTGTCGGTGGGGAATCGGTTCACCACAACCACCGCCGGCACGCCGTGGAGTCGCACATTGGCGACCTGCTTTTCCAGATTCGCCAGACCTGCTTCCAGCGCCTCATGGTCTTCCACGAATAATTCTTCCGGCAGCGGCTTGCCGGGAACGATATGGAAGCGGCCGCTATGGGCCTTGAGCGCGCGAATCGTGCAGACTACTACTGCCGCGTCGGGACGCAGGCCGCTGGCCCGGCACTTGATGTTGAAGAATTTTTCCGCGCCGATATCCGCACCGAACCCGGCTTCCGTCACCACGTAGTCGCAATAGCGCAGACCGATGCGGTCCGCCAGAATCGACGAGTTGCCATGGGCTATATTCGCGAAGGGTCCCGCGTGAATCAGCGCGGGTGTGCCTTCCAGGGTCTGCATGATGTTCGGCTTCAGCGCTTCCATCATCAGCGCCGCCATGGCCCCCGCGCACTTCAGGTCCTCCGCCGTGATCGGATCGCCGTTGCGATTGGCCCCGATGACGATGCGGCCCAGGCGCTTGCGCAAGTCCTGCAAGTCACTCGACAGCGCCAGGATTGCCATCACTTCGGAAGCCACGGCAATGTCAAACCCCGACTGCCGGGGATAGCCGTTTATCTTGCCGCCGAGACCGACGACAATATCCCGCAAGGCCCGGTCTGACACGTCCACTACGCGCCGCCAGCCGATGGAGTGGGAATCGATGTCGAGGGGATTTTTCTGGTGGATGCTGTTGTCGATAAAGGCAGCCAGCAGATTATGGGAAATCGAAACGGCATGGATGTCGCCGGTCATGTGCAGGTTGAATTCTTCCATGGGGATTACCTGCGAATAGCCGCCGCCCGCCGCGCCGCCCTTGATGCCGAAAGTCGGTCCCATGCTGGGCTGACGAATGGCGCAGGCCGCGCTTTTGCCAAGACGGTTGAGCGCCATCGAAAGCCCCACGGTCGTAACCGTCTTGCCCTCACCCAGGGGCGTCGGCGTCATGGCCGTCACCAGGATGTATTTTCCTTTCGGCTCACGTCCCTCCAAACTGTCCAGCGAGATCTTCGCCTTGTACTTGCCATAGGCCTCGATGTGATCGGCATCGATCCCGATCTTCTCGCAGAGTTCCCATATCGGCGCGGGTCTGGCTTCCTGCGAAATCGTAATGTCACTCTTCATGCTGTTCCTCCCATTTGGATTTCCATTTTCCTGCGGTCCGACAACTGCTTGCGTCGCGTAGTGCCCCGGTTTTCGAGATGCGGAATCACCACGTGCTGGAGCATCTCCACGGCTTCACTTTCGTGATAGCGGTGAATGATATCGCGAATCAATCGGCACATGCGCGGCAGGTCCGGCGAAACGGTTGTGATCTGAGGCGTGAAAAAGCGGGCCACTTCGGAGTCGTGATATCCGGCGATCTGCACGCGATCCGGCACAGCCACGCCCTGTTCGCGGAGCATGCCCGCCAGCATGCAGGCCACACGGTCATTCACACACATGAGCGCGTCAAACTGCGGGTCGGCCAGTTCCTCGCGGCTCAGGCTGTGGGGTGAATCGCAAAAACGCACATAAGGCCGGTCCAGGTCGGACGCCTTTTCGGCGTAGGCCTCTTCCATCGTCCGGTAAATCGGATTCCCCCCCGGCCATAATGGATCGCGCACATAGGCAATGCGACGCGCGCCGCCCAGGATCATCTCATTCATCGCTATGCTCACCCCCAGCACATAATCCTGGATCACATAAGGCAGCTGCGAAGCGATGGACGAATGGTCAAACAAAACCAGCGCGTGATGGCGCGAGAGTTTCTGGTAGGTTTCGAGCGTTTTTTTCTCATCGCGCGTGGGCACAATCACAATCCCCTCCGCCTGACGCCAGGCAAAGTCCTGCACGATTTCGATCTGCCTTTCCCAGTCGTCATAATCGCAGGCATGTTCGATGGAGATATCCCGCTCCTCCGCCGCCAGGGACATTTCCACAATCATTTCGTTGTAAAAGTCCGTATAAAATGGAACCACCAGCCCCCAGAATCGCTCACCCGGACGACGGCGCGACACAAAGGTTCCCTTGCCCTGCACCTTGCGCACGTAGCCATCCGTCGCCAGTTGGTTCAAGGCGCGCTTCACCGATTCACGGGCCACACCGGTCTCTTTTTGAATTTGCCGAATAGAAGGAACGAGTGCGCCATTGGCCATGCGGCCGCTTACAATTTCTTCGCGCAGGTGCTCGTAAATCTGGGAATAGATAGGGGTTGCTTTGTTTTTATCGATCTGCATGCCGTTTTTTTGCTTTATATTTTTTGGGAGATATAACTTCTTTAAAGGCTGAAGGCCCGGTCCATAAAAAGACGTACAGCATCTTGGATCGGGCCTTCAGCCCTCTGTTCTGTATTGGCCCGGAACCAGGGGTTAAAACCCCTGGCTATTATCGGACGGGCCTTTGGCCCTAAA
>CAYWYC010000241.1:0-7196 GCA_964462565.1 uncultured Candidatus Sumerlaeota bacterium
ATTATATGTCGAAACAGGTATTTTCCAAAGCAACTTTGAGTCCTACTGCCATGCAGGCGGCGGGGACGGCGATTTTTCGCATTCATCTGACTATCGGACCCGACTATGCTCCGGGCAAGACGCGGCTGGTTTTTGACTTTCCGGCAACGGTCGGCATGTCGCGGCCTTCGTTGATGCACCAGGAGGATTATGGCTACTTGCAGGCCTACGTGAGCAACGCGCAGGTGCGCTATGATTTGCGCGTGTGGGACCTGGAGATTCAGGACTTCGCCCAGAAGGGCAAGGGCAGCTGGCGCGGGATGGCGGCGCGGATGGGCGTGTTGGACCTGGACGAGGGCCTGCAGGAGGGCGATACCATCGAACTGGTCTGGGGCGATCCCGGACGCGGCTATGGTCCCGGTGTGCAGGTGACGCACGTGTCGCCGCGGCCCGATTATGCCTGCACGATTCATGTGCGCTACTTCGATTCTCCGGAAAAGGGCCTGCCCGATTACGCGCGGTCCTTTGAGGGACATGACCGTCCCGAGCCGGATTATGTGGAGGCGCTGAGCTTTTCCGTAAGTCCGCGCGAGCCTGAGATGCTGCGCATGATTCGCAAGCATGACAAGGCGCTGCTGCTGCCGCTGGATCCCTATTGGAATATTTCGGAAGTCAAGGACATTGGCGCGCTGGTCGAAGGTGGCGATGGCGCGACGAAGAACAGCATGCATGGATTTGAGTATGCCGACAAAAACGTGCAGATCAAGTCGAAGGGTCTGCCGCTTATCGACGGTCCCGACATGAGTGATGTTCACGAAGGGTATAACCTTTACTGGGGCGACATCCACACGCACACGGCTTTTTCGATTGACTGCTTTGAGCGCGAGAAGATGGACATGCGGCCCGGCGACCTGATGCGTTATGCCCGGGACCATAGTGGCCTGGACTTCTACGCGCCCACGGACCACAATGAGCCGCATCATTCGCCACGCAACCATATCGGCAAGGAGCGCTGGGAAGAGATGATCGCGTCGATTGGCGACTTCAACAAGGACGGCGAGTTCCTGGTTTTTCCGGGGATGGAATATCGCTGCGACCGTGGCGATACGACGGTGGTCTATAACTGGCTGCCCGAATATGGTGAGATCAATCGGTCTGAATGGGAGGATATTCGGAAACTCTGGACGGGTCTCGAGGGCAAGGACTTCCTGACGATTCCGCATTTTCATAACGGCGGTAAGCTGCCGGAAGGGGAATGGTGGCGCGGACCGGAATACTCCGAACCGGTGGTCGAGATGTTCTCCTGCCACGGCAGCTACGAACGTCCCGACGCGCTGGAGCAGCATATCCCGATCATGAAATCAAGCCGGCCGGATCGCTATGCCAGCTGGATGCTGAACCAGGGAATCAAGTTCGGCTTTGTTTGCAACTCTGACGGCCACAAGGGCCACGTGGGTTCCAACGGCATCACCGCGGTTTTCGCGAAAGAACTGACGAAGGAAGCCATCATGGAAGCCTATCGGGAGCGGCGCGTTTATGGCACGACGAACGCGCGCATTCGCCTGGTCTTCACGGCCAACGGCGCGCTTATGGGTTCGACAATTCCGAACACGGCGGAGAAGGTTTTTCATATCGACGTGGCTTCGGAATGGCCGCTGAAAAAGGTTGAGCTATTCCGGAACACGGAGCCTTGCAAACTTTTCGAGGCGGAAGGGACGCGCTTCCAGACCGAACTCAAGGTGCAGGACGATGAGCCGTCGAACTGGTATGTGCGTGCCACCCAACTGGACAATCAGATTGCCTGGTCGAGTCCGGTCTGGTTTGAGTAAGTGGCCGCATGTTTCTCATCACTGGGGACGGACCAGATTTCGTGCTGTAAGCACACCTCTAATTGGGGCGCGCTTACAGCGCTTACTTTTTTTACGGCCCTTTCGCTTCCTTCGGTCGCTCCACCCCAGGCTATGATAAATCGCGCTTTCAGCGCTGAAATAATGAAAAGAATCTTATAACATAATTTATCTTACAGCCCCGCTAACTGTGGACCACGCCGTTGGCGCTTAGGACTGAATCGTCTCAAAAATAAACTTACCAGTACACTTTTAAGCACAGCATTATGTTTCGGCAATGCCGGAGAAGCGATTGTAATTTTCGACGTTGATCGGCTTCGATGCCTTGGCCCAGGCCGCGCCGTATTCGCTGAAAAGTTGGCGGGTGTCGTGGGCGCGCAGCATCGTGTTGTCGAGTTCCCTTACGATCACGCGAAAGTTGTCACCGCCTTCTTTGCGGTAGTGCTCTTCGGGGATTGTGTGGATGGGGCACGACTCGTGGGCCGCGTTCATGACCAGCGTCTGCGTTCCGGCGATTTCCAGGTCGCAGATGAAGGAGTTCTCGCCTTCCACGCGGCTGACAAGCGCATCGAAAATGCGGACCCGTTCGGGGCCGAAATCGCTCAGGGGAGTGATGGTGCGTTCGCCGTCGATCTCCATGATGAGGCGATTCAAAAATTCCCAGCGGATGCGTCCCTTTTCGCCTTCGACCACAATGTCGGGTTGGATGGTGCTCTCGCAGCTGTGACTCACGTAGAAGTAGAGGGGGATGTCCTGCTGCGTGATGATACGAAAGGCACCGGTGTCGGCGCTTTCGATGGGATTGGCGCGGTAGAGTTCGGCCTGGACACTTTTGATTTTCGCCGATTTTTCAAAGGTAGTCCCGGCCAGGAAGCAGATCATGTTCAACTGGTGGGCCAGGGCGTTGTTGTAGGGGGAGTCGAGCACCCAGTTGTCGCCGACTTTTACCTTTCCGGCCCAGTTGTTGCGGGTGTAGTAGGCGCGATTGCGCGGCCATAATCCACGGCTGCTGATGTACTTGATCTTGCCGAGTTTGCCTTCGACGATCGCCCGCTTCATCACTTCCGTCTCGCCGGCGTACATGGTCTGGTAGCCCACGGCCACAAACTTGCCGGCTTTGTCGCGAGCGGCCTGCATGGCCTGTACGTCCTGGATGGTGGCGGCCACGGGCTTTTCGACATAGACATTCATTCCGGCTTCCAGCGCGTCAATGGTCATGGGCGCGTGCAGGTAGATGCCCGTCGGGATAAAGCAGATGTCGGCCTTGCCGGAATATTGATCCAGCATTTCCTTATAATCTTCAAAAAGTTCGCAGCCCAGTCCGCGCAGGCGGTCGCACTTTTCTTTTTCTTCATCCTGGTTGATGATGGCCGCGGCGACGACCTCGGCGCGTTTCGATTCCACCTCGCGCATGAGGTCGTTATAGTGCGTTGTTCCATATCCGCTCACGCCGATAATGCAAGCCTTGATCATTGCTCCACCTCCATATCGGGATGGGGCTTGGGCCCGGCATGAAGCCACAGGTTGATGCATGGCTCGTTCTTGTCGGAAATCAGGTGATGGTCTTCGCCGGGTTCGATGACCATGATGTCGCCCGTTTGCAGGGGGATCAACTCGCCGTCCAGTTCCATCTGGGCCTTTCCCTGCAGGATGACAAAGGCCTCGCAGTCATCGCCATGAACATGGTAATCCCGTCCGTCGGGACCGTCGTTGGTATGGGTGCGGACGCCGGGTTTTTTGAACCCCATGCCCCCCATGCAGATATATTCACCATCGAGGATGCCCTTCAGAAAATGTCCATCCGTCACATCCTGCAAGTCTTTGAGTCGATATCGCTTCATGTCATTCCTTTCCCGATTGCGCGTTACATACTTCCAAGGTGGCAACATCCTAAAACAAATTCTCTCGTACCGCCACAGCTTTTCTGTTTGTGGGTGTCGCGGATTTTTCTTATATCCGCCTCTTGGGTGGGGTATATTGTTTGGGACCAAGGCAACAGTAAGCGCTATACACAATAAGGGGGATACGCTATGGAATACGACAAGGACAAGGTGGATGAAATGGTGCTTGCCCTGATGCGGTTGGGCATTTGCGAGGATAAGTATGGAGTCAGAACCTGGAAAGGCTTCGACTGGGACGCCATGGATCGGCTCCATGAAAAGGGCTACATATCCGATCCCAAAAGCAAAGCCAGGTCTGTCATCCTGAGCGAAAAAGGCATTGCCAAATCCCAGGAACTCTTTGAAAAACACTTTGGCAAAAAGGATGGATGAGTGTAAACTTTCAGGCCGACACAAAGGGATTGCTTTCATCTCCTTATTCTTCTGGAAATGTGCACTCCACCTTTTATATGCTGGGGTCAGCAAGAATTTATCGACTGTGATTCAGGAATGGTTGGAAAAGGAAAGGAATGGATATGGCTAAGAAAGAACAGGCAAACTGGACGAAGGAGATGCCGAAGGTGGGAATTCGTCCGGCGATTGATGGGCGGCTGGGCGGCGTGCGCGAGTCGCTCGAAGAGGTGACCATGGGCCAGGCAAAGGCCGTGGCGAATTTGATTTCGAAAAAACTCCGCTATCCCAATGGCGAAAAAGTGAAGTGCGTGATTGCGGACCGGTGCATAGGCGGCGCGACGGAAGCAGCCATGTGTGCCGAAAAATTCGACAAACAAAACGTAGGGCTCACGATTACCGTTACCCCTTGCTGGTGCTATGGTTCGGAAACCATGGACATGGATCCGATCCGCCCAAAGGCCGTGTGGGGTTTTAACGGAACGGAACGTCCGGGTGCGGTGTACCTGGCGGCGGTGTTGGCGGCCCACGCGCAAAAGGGCCTGCCTGCCTTTGGCATTTACGGACGCGACGTGCAGGATGCCGGCGACACCAATATCCCCGATGACGTCCAGGAAAAACTCCTCCGCTTCACCCGCTCGGGCATTGCCGCGGCTCTCATGCGCAACCGTTCGTATCTCGCTTTCGGCGGCGTTTCCATGGGTATTGCCGGTTCGATTGTCGATCCTTCCTTTCTGGAAGACTACTTGGGCATGCGTTCAGAAAGCGTGGACCTAACGGAATTCACCCGGCGCATCGACCGCGAAATCTACGACAAGGATGAATTTAAAAAGGCCCTGGCCTGGGTGAAGGAAAATTGCCAGGAAGGCCAGGACTTCAACGATAAGAAAGAACAATTCAGCCGCAAGGAAAAGGACGCCCAATGGGAGTTCGTGGTGAAGATGACGCTGATCGCCCGCGACCTGATGGTGGGTAATCCGCGCTTGGCGGAGATGGGCTATGGCGAAGAAGCTCTGGGCCATAACGCCATCGCTTCGGGCTTTCAGGGACAACGCCACTGGACCGACCATTTCCCCAACGGCGACTTTCTCGAAGCCATCCTGAATTCATCCTTCGACTGGAACGGCATCCGCGAGGCTTTTATCGTCGCCACGGAGAACGACTATCTCAACGGCATCACCATGCTCTTCGGCCACCTGTTGACGAATACGGCGCAAATCTTTGCCGACGTGCGAACCTACTGGAGTCCCGAGGCGGTGAAACGCGTAACGGGCCATGACCTGGAAGGCGCGGCGGCTGGAGGATTCATCCACCTGATCAATTCCGGATCGGCCACGCTGGACGGCACCGGCTGCCAGACGGCGAACGGCGAGCCGGTGATGAAACCCTTCTGGGAGATCAAGGAAGCCGAAGCCCAGGCCTGTCTCGATGCCACCACCTGGCATCCGGCTACGGTGGGCTATTTCCGCGGCGGCGGTTTCTCTTCGCAATACCTGACCCCCGGTGGCATGCCCGTTACCATGGCGCGGCTCAATATGGTAAAGGGCCTGGGACCCGTCTTGCAGATTGCCGAAGGCGAGACGGTCGAACTGCCCGAGAAGGTCCACAAGATACTGAACGAGCGCACCGACCGCACCTGGCCCACCCACTGGTTCGTCCCGCGCACTACCGGCAAGGGTCCTTTTCGCGACGTGTACAGCGTGATGAATGCCTGGGGCGCGAACCATGGAGCCATCAGCCACGGCCACATCGGAGCCGACCTTATCAGCCTGGCCAGTGTCCTGCGCATTCCCGTCTTCATGCACAATGTGCCCGAAGAGAAAATATTCCGTCCCGCCGTGTGGAACAGTTTCGGAACGGATAACATGGAAAGTGCCGACTTCCGCGCCTGCCAGAATTTCGGCCCCCTGTATGGCTGAGTTCGATCGGCAGGGATTAGTTGTAAAGATTGCTGGAAAAAATCAGCCGCCTGATCCCAATCGGGTCAAGCGGCTGAATTATTTGTATGCGCCAAACTCATTCATCGGGATTCCCCTCAAAGCAGCAAACGAAGAGCAATGCCATCAGGTCCTGCTTTTTCTCGGCATCTTCCGCCTTTTGCTTGCCGCCCAGGGCTTTGGCTACTTCCGCCTTGCTCATCGAGGCATCGATTTTCTGACGCACCACTTCCGGCGAGCAGCTGCTCGTCCGCATAATGATCGAGGTGGGGCTGCGTTTCTGGAGGTAGGCCAGCAATCTGTCAAAATGCTTGTCCTGCCGTTCCGGTTTATCCAGGTCAAATTCCGCCGCGATAATAATATAGTCCCACTGATAGTCGGCCAGATAATCGGTCAGGCTTTTCTTTTTCGACTGAAAAACCTTTTCGTGGCGATTGTTGTAGTAATTTCGGGTCGTGTTTTCCGACAAGTTGGCAACGGTGGTCCGGATTCTGGTATTCGCGTCAAGTCCCAATGAATTCGCGAGCACCTGACTGGATGGAGTGTTTTCACAACCGATCCACAGGATCCGGCTCATATTTTGTTTGGACTTTGAGATGGTTGAAGAACTTTTGGAGGTCTGGCTGGCATCGCCCAGACAAAGGCTGGAAATACAAAACATAAGCAGCATTAGAATGCTACCATGCAGCAAACAGCGAATACGAATATTCATGATGTCCCCCCTGCGTGTTTGCACCGTATTCACCCGATTGCCTCCCCAGGAAATCCAGGTGTCCCGTCAGGGCACAAACATGCTAATCTCTTTATCGACGGAACTGAATGTAACTTTAGCAGGAATCGCATTTTTTTGCAAGAAATCTTCTTGATAAGGATTATGAAGTAAGGCAAAAGGGGCCGATTGGAACCTTGGCGCCTGTTCATGTGGAATAATCTGGTCTTTATGCGGGTTCCCAAGGTGGGGCATATTAAGAGGGTGTACGACATGAATGGGGGGCTGAGTTAATCTGAAGCAACGAATCGGAAGGTTTTCTGAGTAATGCAAATACTTTCCATCTTCAGGGCCAAGGGCCCGTCCGATAATAGCCAGGGGTTTTAACCCCTGGGTTTCGAGCCGATCCTGAGCCAGAGGGCTGAAGGCCCGA
>CAYWYC010000242.1:0-7125 GCA_964462565.1 uncultured Candidatus Sumerlaeota bacterium
ATCTTGTCAATCTTGTTAATCCTGTCAAATTCATTGGCTCGATTACGATTGCGATTGCGAGTGCGATGCCAATACCGACAGTTCCGCCCTTATGAGGATTTTATCTGAAACCCTCTTTTATGTCGTGCACCATAATTCAACAAGGGCGATGTTTTTTTATGGCGCAGGCAATGCCATAAATGATAAGCTTTCTCACTAACGATAGGCTGAACGAAGCCTTATACAAAGGATTGCGCCCCCAATGACTCGTCTTTACCTTTCTCTCATTTTGCTCCTGACCGCTACGTTGCTTCTGTGCGCCTATACAGATACAGAAAACCTCGATGGCGAGGACCTCTTTTATGAAATATGCTGGCGATGCCATTCCGATTTTCATTTCCAGGGCCAGGACCGGTCCGAAAAGGGATGGGAACTGGTGGTCTATCGGATGCAGGTGTATGATCCCTTTACAGACGAGCAGGCCGAAAAAATCATCGACTATCTGGTCAGCCCGGCCTATCGCAGCGAATACCTGGAAGAAGAAGAACCTGAAGAAAAATCCATTGCCGAACTGAACGCCGAAAAAACCGTCAGCGACACCCGTGCAACCAGCGAAATCATTGCCCTGGCGCAGGAACGGCACGCCAATGTTGCCGCATCGGGCCAACCGGCTTATTTCACGCGGGGCTGGAACCCCGGAATCGGAGCCCTGCTCTTTGCCAAGATCATGGGCTATGTCGCGGTATTATGCCTGATTGGTCTGGCCTGGACCGGCTTTCGGCGCAAGGCTCTGGGCAAGCGCTTTCGCCCCCTGCATCGCGCCCTCACCGTTATTCTCATGGTATCGCTCAGCCTCCATGTGGTGATCGACGCCCAGGAATACGGCATCCCGCCCGTGCTGTGGCTCTGGTTTGGCGTAATCGCGACGGCGGCGGTCATTGCCTCCTACCTGACCGGCTACCTGCGCACAAACAGCCGCAAAACCTTCAAAGCCATCCACTACAGCCTCGGGATTGGCGCATTCGGGCTGACCATACTCCACTGGATCTGGGCCTGGTTGCCTTTTTGATTGGGCTTTTATTAGATGCGAAAGGCTCGGCTACTGCTTTTCTGCCGGATGACTCCGCCGATAGTCTTCAGCCTTGTGGCGGACGATCTTGCCGGAAACCATGTAGATGACGTCCTCGGCAATATTGGTCGCCAGGTCGGCGATGCGTTCCATGTGCCGCGAGATACTGAGACAATGGATCAGTTCTTCCAGGTTTTCAGGATGCTCCCGGATTTCCTGCTTCACCAGGTCATACATTTCACGATTGATTTCATCCACTTCCGAATCATCCGTGCAAACCTGACCGGCTTCCGAGCCATCAAGATTCACGAGTGAATCCAAACTCCGTCGCAACATGGACTGGGTTTTTGAGGCCATCTTTCGAAAGTCGAGAAATGAATAATTCTGCTTGGGAACAGAAATCAGGTAGAGGCTTCGTTCCGCGACATTCACGGCCAGGTCGCCAATGCGTTCCAGATCGTTATTCATCTTGAGAATGGCGACAATCATGCGCAGATCATGGGCGACCGGCTGGTAGAGAGCCAGCATTTTCAGACATTCTTCTTCCACTTCGACTTCCATCTCGTCGATGTCCACGTCCGACTCGATCACTTCATGGGCCAGTGCCTCATCCTGTTCCATAAGCGCCTTGACAGCCTTCATCAGACGTTCTTCGACAACGGCGCTCAGGCCCATCATTTTTCTTTTCAACTTGTCCATTTCTTTGATCAAGTGTCGAGGCATAAGAGAGTACCTTCCTTATCCGGCAGGATTGCGTTTGGGTGAGTTGGGTGTACGACATAAAAAAGGGGGATCTTTTTTCTATGAATGGATTTCTTGATAAACAAGAATCCTGAATTGCTCAATAAAAACATTACAGTCCTCTTTTGAGCGCCTCCGGCGCGCTCCATAATAGGCCTGGGCTTTCAACCCCAGGAAAAAACGAAGATATACAAGGAGGGCTGAAGGCCCGATCCATAAAAAGACGACGTTCAGGATTTTGGATCGGGCCTTCAGCCCTCTATTCAGGATCGATCCGATAACCTGGGGTTGAAACCCCAGGCTATTATTGCACGGGCCTTTGGCCCTGAAGATGGAACGTATTTTCATTACTCAAAAAATACTTCGATTATTTCTGATTAAATGAGCCCCTCCATTTATATCGTACGCCCTGGTGAATCTGTAAGTGAAGCGTTTTTGCGAATCAACCAAAGCGTCCCGTAATATAATCTTCCGTCTGCTTCTGTTCGGGCTTGGTGAAGAGCGTTTCCGTTTCGCCGTATTCGATGAGGACGCCTTCGTAGAAGAAAGCTGTATAGTCGGAAACGCGCGCGGCCTGCTGCATGTTATGAGTCACGATGATGATGGTGTATTCCCCGCGCAGTTCGTCGATCAGGTCTTCGATACGTGCTGTGGAACGGGGGTCCAGGGCCGATGCCGGCTCGTCCATCAGGAGGACCTCCGGCTTCACGGCCAGAGCCCGGGCAATGCAAAGGCGCTGCTGCTGTCCACCGGACAGCCCCAGGGCATTGCTGCTCAGGCGGTCCTTGACCTCTTCCCACAGGGCGGCGCGCTTGAGGCTGTCTTCCACGATATCGGCCAATCGGTTCCGACTGCGGATGCCTTGCAGGCGCGGACCATAAGCAATATTTTCAAAGATCGACTTGGGAAAGGGATTTGGCTTTTGAAAAACCATACCCACGCGCTGGCGCAAGGAAACCACGTCCATGCGCAGATCATAAACATCAATGCCCTGAA
Organism: uncultured Candidatus Sumerlaeota bacterium; assembly: GCA_964462565.1. Classification (GTDB taxonomy): domain Bacteria; phylum Sumerlaeota; class Sumerlaeia; order UBA8349; family UBA8349; genus CAYWYC01. The sequence goes on from CAYWYC010000242.1 coordinate 2,786, forward strand.
AGGTCAGACTACCGTCCACGTGGCAGGAAGGGATCAGGTCGTTCATGCGGTTGATCGAGCGCAGATAGGTGCTCTTGCCGCAGCCGCTGGGTCCGATAATGGCAGTCACAAGGCCCTTGTAAAAATCAACGGACGCATCGACCACGGCCGCCTTTTCGCCATAATAGACGTAGAAATTCTTCGAGCGGATCGTGACCTCATTCTTATGGCTGGAAGCCGTATTCGTGAACTTTCCCTTGCGATCCGACATGTTGGGGCTGCTTAATTCGATAGACGACTCGTTCATGGTTCAACCTTTGAGTTTTTTGGATATTCTGGCGCGCAAAATAACGGCGGCCAGGTTCAGGCCCAGGACCAGCAGAATCAACGTCATCACCATACCATACTGCACATGGCGAATTTCATCAAGCCGTTGATGTTCCGCGCAGAGATTATAAATGCTCCAGGGCAGGGCCTGTGTGGGCTGATGGAAGACCTGGAGGATATTATGAATGGGCTTGCCCACGCTGACGGCGGCTGTGAAAATAATCGGAGCCGTTTCACCGGCGGCACGTCCCATCGAGATGATCGTTCCCGTAAGGATGCCTCCCAGTGACGCGGGAAGCACCACCGTGGTCACCGTCCGCCACTTGGTCGCGCCCAGGCCCATGCTGGCCTCGCGGTAGGTATTGGGGACGGCCTTGATCGCCTCTTCCGATGCGCGAATCACTGTCGGCAGAATCAGCAGCGCCAAGGTAATCGATCCGGCCAGAACACTCTTGTCGCCGGAAACATGGACCGTGTTGATCAGAAATGCCAGACCGAAAAGACCAAAGACGATACTGGGCACCCCGGCCAGTGTACTCACGCAAATCCGCAGAAAAGAAACGAAACGATTGTCTCCCGCGTATTCGACAAAATAAATCGCCGCGATCACGCCCAAGGGTCCGGCGATCAGCATGGCCCCCAGGGTCAGGTAAAAGGTTCCAAGAATCGCCGGCCAGATTCCGCCAAGCATGTGCTGGTCGTAGCCTTCGTTCAGGAAAAAGCCCGCGTAAAAGGTCAGCCGCGGATGAAACATGGACTTGATGTTGTCTTCCACATAATCGAACATCGGCTCCAGTTCAGTGCCTTCGTATAGTTTCTTTCGCTCCATCATGACCTTTGCACCGAAAACCGCGGGATCGGAATAATCATAGGTTTCGACATAGAGCAGGTTTTTCAGATGCTTTTTCACGCCCTCCCATCGTGTTTGCCCGTAAAGATGAGCGGTGACATAATCGGGCTGTTTGAGGAGATTGTCCGCGCTTTCAGGGCGGGGCCCGAAAAGGTTCTTGAGCAGTTCCTGGATTTCCTGATATTTTCCAAAGACCTCTTCGTTATCGCCAATGAAGTCTTCGTAGGCCTTTGTCTGGCGGCGCAGTTGGCGTCGTTCATCGCGGGAAAGTTGCTTTCTTTCCTCGTCGTCCACTTGCCGGGGCTTTGGCGGCGCGTCCGCCATGACTACGCGCTCATAAGCGTCGAGATACGCATAAACGGGCTTGCGGGCCTCATGGGTCTCGCGAAGTTCCTGAAGCAGTTTCTCCCGGTTCCCCTCGCCTTCGGCCTCATACAAAAAGCGGCGATGCTCGACGGTTTCGCGAAAGATGACCGCGCCGATACCATTCACAAATATGGGCAGGAGCAGAACAATCAGCGCGATACACATGAGCAGGATGGAGAATAATCCCAGCCCCGTGAAGGATTTATCGAGAAGTTTTCGGGTGGATAGACGCATGGATCAGGCTCCCGCTTTTCGTTTCGAGTGGCGCACGGCCCATTCGCTGACCAGGTTGCAGACAAAAGAAAAGGCCAGCAGGCAGGCGCCCATCACAAAAAGCGAATGATAATGGGCCGAAAAACGCGGCGTCTCGGCCATGTCGCCGGCAATGGTAGCAGTCAAAGTGCGGATCGGCGTTAGATAATTATAAAAGGGTTCGGGCAATTTGGAGGCATTACCCGCCGCCATCCAGACCACCATCGTCTCGCCAACGGCGCGCATCACGCCCAGCAGAACCGCCGCCAGGATGCCACTGGTGGCCGCCGGAATCACGACCTTCCAGAGCATCTCCGTCCGGGTCGATCCCAAGGCATAGCTGCCCTCGCGCAATTCCCGCCCCACCGCCGAAAGGGCGTCTTCCGAAACACTCACCACCGTGGGCAAAGCCATGATGCCGAGAATGATCGAAACATTCAGAGCGTTACGTCCGCTCAGGATTTCCAGGCTGTTCAACTTTTGCGCCAGCAGGTAAAGTAACAGAACAAAAACGCCAGACAGCACAACCGTTATGAGGGCGCGGACCACGTTGCGTTTTTTTTCTTGTTTGATACTCCCGGTGGCCATATCGCCAACGACCACCGCCACCAGCCCGCCGATGGGCAGGCCGATAATCCAGGCTGAAACGGACAGGATTGTGCCGCCCTTGTTCTGCAGAATTGGCGCGAAAACGACCAGCGCGAAAAAGCCGTAAGCCACCGAAGGAATGGCCGCCAGCATTTCGATAATCGGCTTGAAGACCTGACGTACCGAGAAAGGCAGCACATCGCTCAGACACAAGGCCGCGATGACTCCAAGGGGCGTGGCCACCACAATAGCCCCCAAAGTGACCATGGCGCTGCCCCAAAAGATCGACAGCGCGCCGAATTTGGGCGGATCGGCGGAAGTACGCCATACGATACTCGTAAAAAACTCCTTGAAGCCCTGCATCTGAAAAAAGGGAATGGCGTCCTTGATGATAAAAATGAAGATAAAGAGGACCGAGAAGGCGGAAATCGAGGTGATCCCCAGCAAAATCCCATGCCCGAGCATGGCGCCGATTTTCTGAAAGAGCGTCGCCCCTTCTCCCATCAGCAATTCCCGTCGGGGCCTTTGATCAACGTCCACCGTTTCCTGACTCATAGGTCCTTATCCAGTTTTCCGGCAGCAGATGGCCGGAAGGGGTTTAAATTTCCACCACTCTTCACAAATTTTCCATGGCCGCTCCAAAAGGGCCATGGAAAATATCGAAATTCGATCCTATCTGCAAAGTTTTTCTTTCCCGAAGCGGCTGAGGCGCTGCACCTGAGCGGCGCAGCACCCGCAAGCCTGTGTTTATCAGTATTTCGTAACCGGCACGAATTCCTGGTCTTCCACCAGGTCCTGGCCTTCTTCGGTCAAGTGCAAAGTGACGACGCGGTGCACGTGGCTGCCCAATTCGGGATAGCCGTTGGTCCACATGTAAAGCGGACGGGCGATGGGATAAGTACCGGTCACCACCGTATCCACATTTGCTTCGACACCGTTCACGGGGATGGTCTTCAGTTCATCAATAAAGCCCAGGCCCACATAACCGATGGCGTTGGGAGTGCTCATGACCGCCTGACGAACCGCGCCGTTGCTTCCGACCACTTCCACGTCCAGGGCCGTTTCTTTTTTATCTTCTTTATCCGCTTCCATGACCAGTTTGTGGATGGTTTCGTAGGTGCCGCTGCTGGTATCGCGACCGATCTTGACGATAGAAGCGTCGGGACCGCCGATTTCTTTCCAGTTCTTGATGTCGCCGGCGTAGATGTCACGCAGTTGCTCGATCGTTATTTTGCTGACGGGGTTCTTCTTGTTGACGACTACGGCCAGGCCGTCCATGGCCACCACATGGGCCACCGGTGTGATTCCCTTTTCCACGGCCAGTTTAAACTCCCCGGGCTTCATGAAACGAGACATGTCGGCAATGTCACAGGTACCGTCGATCAGGGCTTTGGCTCCGAGACTGCTCCCACCACCATTCACCACGATATTCACGCCTTTGTTCTTGGCCATGTAGTATTCGGCAAAGGCGGCCGCGATAGGTTCCACCGTGGTCGAACCGGTGATGGTGACTTTTTCTTCCTGAGCATGACTCAGGGATACGGTAAAAATGGCGATGATCATGCACAGGACAAGTGCGATGCAACGGGTGTTCATAAGGTTACGCATAGGTAAATTCTCCTTCAGGGTGTAGAGTTCGCAAGACGAACATTTTCATTATGTGTACCAACCCGGTTCCGGTTTTCGGCAATTCGGCATTCCCCAACCGTTACCAAATACATTCCGAGCTGGACTGCGTCTGAACTCTACTGCCCGATTATTATGATAAGACGAGTCAAATGTTAGATTTGTGTTAGCGTCGTAAGATGAGTTATTTCAACGCCTATAACATTTTTCTAACATTTCAGAACCCGTCCGGCAAGCCGAAAACAGCTATTTCCAAAGCCCTTTCGGCTCAAATGCCTTCAGCAAAATCGCGTATCTACCCCTATAACTTTCCAGGGAGAAAATCCAGAAATATCTGGCCGAATTTTCGATG
>CAYWYC010000243.1:0-7113 GCA_964462565.1 uncultured Candidatus Sumerlaeota bacterium
ACCGACGCCCAGGCCTTGGGAAAATCGGCAATTCTCCCACCGTACGCCGAGGTGCGTCGGTATCGCCCGTCTGTAAGCGGCGCCGTCATGATGCGAACCAGTTCCTGATGGACCGTTCAGCCTGCTGCCCCTTGCCCTCCAGCAATTGCTTCAAGATCGGATTGACCTCATCCCGCGGCAGGGCATAGATCCACTTTTCCATTTGGCCACATAGACGTGGGCATCGAAATAGCGCTCCATCAGCTTGTGGGGGTCACCCTTGAAGTAGCCCCAATTATACTCGTTGGTGAAACTGACCGACGTGATCGTGGCTCGTGTCGAGAGCGCCCGCAGTTCGTCCAGCTCATCTGCTGTCAGAGGCCGGTCCATGGCCAGAAACTCGTAGTATTGGTATTCGCTCATGGTTTCAGTTCAGCCTTTATTCGTCGGTATTGGTCCGGATATTTACGTTCGAGCAAATCGACAATCGATTGTGGACTTCACCTGTTGTATGAATTCATCCGTCGTGAGATCAAGGGCTCTCGTGCACTGGGAACTGACCGTATTGTATCGGACATCCAGTTCTTGAGCGATGCTGCGGAAGGCTGCCTTATGGTCCAGCCCACTCCACATCAAGCGGATCACGGGAATCAGGTAGTCCTCCAGATTGCTGTAACCCTTGCTGCCGAGGGGCTTCTCGTAGTTGGAAGGCTTGCGGTGCGACAAACCGCCAGGCTTGGGCTTCACAGTGCGTGTTTGTCTCTGGCCGCGGTGCGTTTCACGCTGAAGCAGACCACCGATACGCTCTTGTATCTTGTTGTGAAGGGCAATTCGCCTCTGATGAGCCTCGTGTTCAGAAAAAAGCTTGATTTTTAATGCCTTGAGTTCCGGTGGAATAGGAATTCCTTGCCTTTTCATGCGGTTAATGGAGCTTTCAATCTCTTTAACCTGATCAAAGGAAACCGCTTTCTTTGCATCATCGATGTCTTTTTGCAAACGCTGGATGATTTCCGACAGTTCGGAAACAAGTTCATTGACGTGCTTCTCAAGATCATCCAATTGGTCCATGGTGCGCTGCCCCTATATGCAACATTTAATAATTTTTATAAAATGCCTCCGCCGTGAATTTCACGAACTCCTCTGTCTTTTCCTGGCTGCGGGCCACCACCTGCCAGGGTTCCAGGCGCGCAATTTCGGTTTGCAGGTCTTTAGCGATTTTATTGCTACAGCCCAGGATATCCTGGACTGATGCAGCCGAAACCCCTTCGCATTGAAAGATGAAAGCAAACTCCAGCAACTCCTGAAAATTGAAAAACTTCTGCTGGTAATCGTTGGGGGACTGGCTGGCAAAGAACACCACGATACCCTTGGAGCGCCCCTCGCGAATGATGCGCTGCAGGAAAATATTGCGCTGGCTCAGATAGTTGTGGGCCTCGTCAATGACCAGAATGGACCGAATGGTGCGCCGCCCGTCCCGGACCGGGCTGTCAGGCAACAGCGCCATTTCCTTGTAGAGTCGCTCTATCACCAGGTAAGCCACCAATTCCTTCAACACCGGCATGGCATGCACATCGATCAGCAAAGTTCGATTGGAAAGCCGGTCGATGGGGCCCACATCACTGCCATGACGCCAGAACAGATCGAAATCCGAGAGGTCCCGCAGAACCTCGATAAGGCTGTCGTCTTTCTTGTTATCCGCTTCGTACATGGCCGCCACCATGCGGTACACATCGTGGAAATCCGGATAGGGAGCCGCCGAATCAGCCCTCTGTGCATAGGCGGCGCGGATCGCCTCGGTCAGCGCGCCCTTTTGCACCACCCCCAGTTTGCTGTTGATGGAAGCGAAGCTTTCGGCCTTTTCACGGGCTGACACATTGATCGTCTGCTCATCGTACGCCGGCAGGACATAAGGATTGATAGGCAGGCTCTCTCCGCCCTGGAGCAGCCGGAAGGGATGGACCTTGGCGGCTTCAAGAAATCGTTCATTGTCCACCACATCGCCCTTGTAGTCGAAATAGATGAAATTGGTTTGATAGTTGGACTGCTGGCGGATATCGGTCAGGATTTTCAGTACGAACTGTGTTTTTCCCGTACCCGGTTTGCCCATGATGGCCAGGTGCGAGTTGGCATGCTTGGCGGTATTATTGAGTTCCATGATCATTTCATGCTGCTGCAACAGGGTCCGGCCGATAAAAATATCCAGACCGTGCCCGGCCGTTTCCCGACGCCCTCCGAACTCCACTTCGTCCACCAGACGTGTCAGCAAACTGTCCGCATCACGGCCGCATTCCTGATAAAGGCGGCCCAGCAGCTCGGCGCCACTGTCGATATGGTTTTTTACGATGGAGCGGTTGGAAAAGAAGCCGTCTTCATCAATGTCGCGTCTACGGTAGACATGGCAGATCAGCGCCCGCATGAAGGTTTCGTCTTCGCCCACAAAGGTGGGGCGCTTCATCTCAGCGCCGGTGAAACTGGCGCTCTGAGCCACATCCAGCCCTTCCCTGGACAGGGACAGGGCAAAAGCCATGCGGGCCAGAGTCGCCTTTTCCAGCTTGGTTTCAAACCTAAGGGCGCTGAGCACCTCATCGGCCTCATTGGATGTGTACAGTCGATCGGCCATAATCTAATTCTCCCAGAAGTATCCTTCCTGAAATGTCGTCAGCTCCCGCTGCGGATCGAACACCAGATTCCCGGCCCCGCTCAGACGGGTTTTGAGTGTCCGGTAATAGTCCTTGTCGATCTCGGTGTCGGTGGACAATATGATCACCTGTTCTCCTGCATTGGGGAAGTAGTTGTTCACGATGTTGTCGCGGTGGGTGCTGTCCAGACGGGACAGGGGCGTGTCGATGACAATGGGCAGTTCCAACTGACTGGTCTGGGCCAAACCCCAAAGCAGGGAGACGGCGAACACTTCTTTCTCTCCGGCGGAAAGCCCGGATTTTTTGATTTCATGGCCGTTGCGGTCGGAGATGCGTACCTCGTAGGTCTTGTCGTCGATAATGATATCCTTGATCAAGCCGCTGCGGCTGGAAAGCAGGCGATACATTTCAAAGGTCTTTTCCTGAAGGAGATGGACCTTGTTCTTGCGCAACCGCACCATGAATTGATTGAGCACCCCGGCAATGGCGTCGCATTCCTGGATAAACTCGGCCCGCTCCTTTGAAACGTGATGTTTTTCGTAGAGCTTTTCAATCTCCATTTCAATGGCAGTGATCCGTTTTTCAAGGGCCAGGATTTCCTCTTCCAAAAGGCGCAATTGTTCGGTCTTGCGTCCGATCTGGGTCGAACAGCCCTCCATTTCGGCCTGGAGCTGCTCGAAGAGTTCCTTTTCCGATTCGGACAGCAGACCGGCCTGGCTCAAACCCTCGAGCTTGCGGATCTGTGCGGCCAGTTCCCGTTTTTCTTCCAGCAATGGTTTGAGCAGAAACACCTCTCCGCTTTCCAACGATTCCATCTTGTTGAGCACCCGCGCCGCATCACGGTCGGAAAGATCCAGAATCCGCTCAACCGCCCTCTGGGAATCGCCTTCCCTGAGCAGCCGGAAGATGCGCCGCTCCAGCTCGGCCATCTTTTCAGATGACAACGTTTCCCGGTAGATCGGCTCCGGCTCCTCCACTACCCGCACGATCCGCTTGGCCAGGGAGGCGGCGTTTTCCCTGATCGCCTCGCTGCCGGCGGACTCACGCTCGGCTTCAATTTGCTGCCGCATGGGCTCGAACAACCTGCCCATGATGGCAAACGGTAGGATTTTTTCGCACATCACCCGGATCTCACTTTCCACCTGGGCCAGACGGTTGGCCGCCTGAGCGCGTTTTTTTTCATTGGCGCGCATGGTTTCGCGCGTTTCCGGCTCGGCCTGAAAGGCGGCGGTAAAGCGCTGCCGGGCATCTTCGAGCTGCTGCTTGAATTCTTCCAGCTCCTGCTGCACGCGCTCCCGCTCTGTTTGCCGGCGGGTCAGCTTGCTGCGCTCTTTTTTCAGCTCGCTTTGTTTGAAATCCAGGTCTTCATCGGATATTTCCACAAACCCTTTGCGCTCTTCGTTCTTGATATAGAGGATGTCGGAGGCTAAGCGGTTGATGTACTGAATGCCCAGGGCGGCTTCCAGGGAGGATTTCAGCCGCACCTCCGAGTGGTCGTCCGCAGCGATGGCCTGAATCTTTTCCCCGTCAAAAAAGAAGAACTGGGTGATGCCCGGCGGAATCATGGAGCGGATAAAGTCCTGCCATATCTCCTGGTTCTGCACCGAGACCCGCTTGCCGTCGCGCACCACCACCAGCCGCTCCGTCAGGTCCCTGGGTTTGGGGTCTTCGGCCACCCCCGCGCTCCAGGAACGCTTGACCACCAGCTCCGACAGGTCATCCATCTCCATCACCAGCTCAAAAGAAACCGATGCATTGCCTCGGGCCTTTTCCCGGCGGTTGATGCTGCGGAATATCTCGTCCGCCTTGGCGCCGTAGAGACAAAAATTGACCGCCTCCATGATGGAGGTTTTGCCCGCGCCGTTCATGCCGCCGATCAAAAAGACACTCCGGCCGTCTTCGCCCACCGGGAAACGGATTTCCGTGGCGAACTGAAAGGACTTGTAATTTTCGATGGTCAGTTTGCGGAATTTCATAGGTCCGCCTCCTCTTTGAGGTATCTGGCCCGAACATCTTCAAGGGGTGTTTCGGTTCCATCAGAATTGACTCGGCGCCAGTGCTTCCAGCCATTCAACGATCGCCCAGCCACTCGCGATGCTGCGGTGGACAAAGACGCATAGGACTGCCATCCTTCCGGTGTTTTGACCATCACCGCGCCATCGGCATTTACTTTGCCCTTCAGCACAGGACCGTCCTTGAGCCATTGCAGCTCCAGACGGTCATCTGTCGACAAGACGCCGACTTTAAGAAGATCCAGCAATGTAATTCCATAGTGTTTTTTCGTAGTCCCGGCTTGTCCCGTCGATTTCAACTGGTCTCTAACTGACCTGGCTGCTCTGATGCTTTTCCCAAGCGCATGGATAACTTTTTCAATTGCTTGCAGCCGGGCCTCAACCTTCTGGTCATGAGTATCTGAGGCATCCCTGGCGGACAGTTTCAGTTTCAGGCGGCGCAAATCCTCGGGCACAGAGACACCAGCGTGCTGAAGCTGCTCGACCGCCTTGTTTACGGTCTGCAATTGTTTGCGCTCCTCCGCGGACAAGCCGCTGCGCCGTTTGGGCATACGCCCAAGCTCCTCGATCCAATGATCCAGCGCTCTAATGTGTTCCTGTATCTCATCAGGCAACATGGGATCCTCTATTCAGCAGCCGGGCGACTTTTCAAGATTTCCCGCAAGGCGTCATAAACGCCGGTACGCCGTTCCTTGAACTCATAATCGTAAACCGTTTCCAGCAGCTTGCGCACCTTGCCCGGACTCACATTGTTTTGCCGGCACAATTCATCGAGCAATCGCTGGTCTTTTTCGGATAGCTTCATGGTTTCTTCTCCCGCTTGCTTGTCACGCCTTTAGCCATCCTTCGGCTTGTAGCCTCTCCCAGGCCAGCCGGATATGCGCAGGCTTGAACAAGCGCCGTTTGCGATCGTTCCAGCGGGCCATAGCCGCGACGGCGCTTTCTGCATCCGAGACTTCACCGTCATGGACAGCCGCCCAATGAACCGAAGCCAGCAGCTCCATGCCGTAAGGCGTCTCAAATCCATCCACGAGATCTGCCACCCGCTCGAGGTGCCCTGCGGCGCTTTGATTTTTCTGAAGGAAATGGTCGGCGACTTTATCGGCATCTGGCAGCAGCGTGATTTCCACATCCGGTTTCTGGGTATCACCATATCCCTGAATATGGTGGCCTTCGAGGATTTCCAGCACCTTGTTGAGATTATGGGCATAGGGGCCATACAGGTGCTTGACATGCCGCAGCTTCAAATCCATGCCCGATTCCTGCAGAAAATAGGCAAGCTTCTGTATTTCCAGCAGCGTCAACCGGTACGCGAACCGCACATACTGCTTCATGAGTTTGATGAGCAGTGCCCTGGCTACGGTCATCTTCGGTTTGGCGGTGCCCACCGGCATATCCTTGACATCCGGGCTGCCTTTAGGTTCGTAAAGCTTCACCCGGACGTCCGGCATGTCTGCAAACGCTGCTGTGATCATGCCCTTGACCCGGCTCCATTGCAGACCGCCCAATCCGGAACCCAACGGAGGAACGGCAATGGATCGGATCTTTCGCTGCCGCACTTCCCGCACCAGGGACTTGAGGCCGCTTTCGATATCCTCATAGCGGCTTTTGCCGCGCCAATGGCGCTTGGTGGGAAAGTTGATGATATAGCGCGGATTGAACATTTGGCCGGTTTCGAACACGAACATACGGCCGGGTTTGACCTCTTCCCTTCGACAGGCGGCTTCGTAGGCCTTAAAATTCTCCGGAAACGCTTTCTTGAACTGCAAGGCGATCCCCTTACCCATCACTCCGACACAGTTGACCGTGTTGACCAGGGCCTCCGCATCGTCTGTAAGTATATTTCCGCGGGTTGGTTCAATCATTTTCCCTTGCCCTCCCGGTTAGTAGTACCATTGTCGGCGCACTTCCACCGGCATGGAAATGTTTTTTCGGTTCAAAATCCGCTCAACCCTTTCCTTGACGCCCTCATTTAACACGCCGATTTGGTTGACCACTGCCCACGGGCAGAACCGATGCACCAGAAATTCGGCCTGCTTACGCCGCTGGCGGTCCATATCATCCACGGTGTCCGCCCAATAATCGGCATAAGCCATATCCCAATCAACCTTGTCCAAATCATTAAGATCGTCGAACCATTGCGTAAAGGCAGCAATACCGTGACCATCGGAAAAAACAAAACCAAGCCCTGCCTGAGTGATCGTTTCAACGGTTGAAACTGCATAGATCAAAGGTTCCTGACCTTCATCGTAATTTTCCACCCATCCCGTGTGAAGCTGAAAGAGCATTGGTGAGCGTGGTCCGAAATAAAATGCCACATAATCGTGCACCGTGCCCCCCGGCCCGCAGGCAATGGGGCGCTGCCGGCGGATTTTCTGGATATCCACGTTGTGGATCGCCTGATAATCGCATGCGCCTTCAGGGGGGTGGCTGGGCGCATGCATGCCGCCGCAGTCCAGGATCACCGCAAGATTGTCGATATG
>CAYWYC010000244.1:0-7095 GCA_964462565.1 uncultured Candidatus Sumerlaeota bacterium
GGATTGTGGCAAAGCCTACCTTGGAGCCGCTCTCGAAAGTATCTCGTGCCCGCGGATTTTAGGAAACGCGTACGGTACTTTGGGGCTGTAGCATAAGTGGGCAAGCAATATGAAAGAGGCATTGTTTCTTTTTATGGCCCTTTTATTTATGGGTTTGTCCTTATGAGGGCTGAAAGTCCGGATCATCCAAATTACGTTTCAATCTGTAATTACGGCTCAAATGGGGCGCGCTTACAGCGCTTGCTTTTTTTACGGCCTTGGTCCTGGGGTTCCGCTTTCTTCGGGCGCTCCATCCCAGGCTATGATGAATCTCGCTTTCAGCGCTGAAAACAAGGGTCAAGGAATGTATCTATATTTATGTTACAGCCCCGGTACGGCTGGGGCCCGCGCCGGATTTTTGTTCGGCGCGGGCTTTGGTTTTTTTTAGACGTAGGTATCGACCAGGCTCTGGATGCGGAGTTGTTTTTTGAACTGGGTGATGGTCATGGTTTTTTCCGGGGTGACTTCGATGACGACCGGGCGGTCCGGCTGCATGAAGATGAAATTGTCGGAAAAGGCGGCGTCGGCTTTTTTCAGATCGACCCAGGCCCAGAGCGCGGGCTTTTTCGCGTCCAGCGCCACGAGGAAGGTGTTGCCCGTACCTTTCTTGACGTTGGCCTTGATTTCGGGATCGGGCAGATAGAAGTTCTTGGGCCGCGCGAAGGAGGCGAAGTTGGTCGAGACGGCCTTGCCTTTTTTGTCGCAGAGTTCGAGCCAGATCATGATGTTTTCCGGACCGACCTCATCGATCTGCTTCTTCAGGCGCAGCGTATTGATGCGGCTGTTCTTTGACGCGCCGGCTTTCACTTCTTTCTTGCCGCTGTCGAGCGTTTTGCCTTCCACGTCGGTGATGGTCCAGTTGACCTGGCCGTTGAAGGTATCAAAGGTGTCGTTGGTGACGTGGATTTCAAAAGTGCCCTTGGCCGCGTCTTCCAAGCCACTGACCATGATGGGCTCGAAGAAGCGGCGGGCCATGTATTGCAGGGCCTTCCAGCGGCCCGGTCCGTCGATGGACGCCCAACTGGCAACGGGCCAGCAGTCGTTCAGCTGCCAGTAAAGCGCGCCCATGCACTGGGGCATGTGGCGTCGCCAGTGCTCCACGGCATACTTGATGGCCATGGCCTGGAGAATCTGCGAAAGATAAAGGGTGCTTTCAAAATCGCGCGGCAGGCGAAACCAGTCGCACATGTACTGCATGATCGCCGTGTTGCCGATCCAGGAGCGCTGGTGCAGTTCCATGACGGGACTGGTGATGTTGCGGTCCTTTTTTTCGGTGTAGTCGTAAACGGTCTTGGGCTCGGGGAATGACTGAAAGCCGAACTCGCTGCAGAAGCGCGGCGTGATCCCACGATACCATTCGAAGGGCTGACGCCCATGCCAGACGGCCCAGAGATGGACGTCGCCGCATTCGGGGTTGCCATGGTTGGCGCGGTCGCCCACAGGGCTATGCGGGCTGCATGGCCAGTAGTCGCGCTGGGGATCGAGCTTCTTGCAGACGCGCGGCAGCATTTTGTCAAAGAGTTTGGAATAGTCTTCCCAACTCATGTTACGGTCGGTCCATTCGTCCTTGACAACAAACATTTCCAGTTCGTTGTTGCCGCACCAGAGGGCGATGGAAGGATGGTGGCGGATGCGCTTGATGTTGTCCTCGAATTCCGCTTCCACGTTGGCCATCCATTCCTCGTCAAAGGTGGGATAGGCGGCGCAGGCAAACATGAAGTCCTGCCAGACGCAGACACCGAGTTCGTCGCAGATCTCGTAAAATTCGTCGAACTCATAGATGCCGCCGCCCCAGACGCGGATCATGTTCATGTTGCAGTCGGCGGCGCTTTTGATCAGGTGGCGATAATGCTCGGGCGTCACGCGATTGGCAAAGGTGTCGGCGGGAATCCAGTTGGCTCCCTTGGCAAAAAAGGGCTTACCGTTTGCCAGAAATTCAAAGGACACCCCCCATTTATCCTTGCGCTGGCGAATGTTCAGCGTGCGCAGGCCGATGCGTTTGGTTTCGGCGTCGAGCAGTTCTCCGTTGGAGTTGAAAAGTTGAACCGCCACGTCATAAAGGGGCTGCTCTCCCATGCCCTTGGGCCACCAGAGTTCGGCGTCGGGAACAGTCAGGCCGACTTTCGCATTCTTGCCATTCGGCGCGATTTCCGTGGCGACAATTTCCTTGCCGTTGCGACTCACTTCCACCCGGCAACCGGTCTTGCCGCGACTGGCCTTGTCCAGACTCACGATAACATCCAGCCCCACGTCTTTGCTGCGCTTGCTGTGGTTTTGCAGAATATGGACGGAATCGATGCGCGCCGTATCGAAAGCCACGATGGATATGGGCCGCCAGATGCCGCAGGTCACCAGCGTCGGGCCCCAGTCCCAACCGAAGTTGCAGGGCTCCTTGCGCACCCAGTTGTCGCCGGGGATGCGGTTCTGGGGATGGTGCAGGGGAATGGGATGTTCCTTCTGGCGCTTTTTAATGTAGGGCAGGGGCGTATGGCAGATCACTTCGATGCTGTTGTCACCGGGCTTCAAAATTTCCTTCACGTCAAATTCCCAGGTGCGATACATGTTATCGGTATCGCCGATCTTCTTGCCGTTGACTTTGATCGTGGCGATGGTGTCGATACCCTCGCAGCGCAGGAGGACCGTGTCGCTTTGCAGGATTTCATTATCGACAGGAAATTCACGCGACCAGCTCCAGGTCTTCTCGCTGATCCATTGGACGCGTTTTTCATTGTCGCTGTAGTAGGGATCGTCGATCTTTCCCGCGGTCAGCAGGTCCGTATGAACGCAGCCGGGCACGGTGGCCGGCAGACTCTCATCGCTTCCTTTCTGATGGAGTGCCCATTTTCCGTTGAGGTCGATAGTCTTCAAAATAATATCCTTTTCTAGCATGCGTCTCTTGGCGCGTTTTGGGGATGAACCATTCTCATGGTTTTATCATTCATAGGTGACAAGACAAGCTTTTTCTTTTCTGCGCGAGGCCTTATCAGATTTTGACTTCGACGACTTTGCCCGTTTCCGAACTTTCGATCGCGGCGAATACCATGGCCAGGCTTTTGATGTTGTCGGTGCAGATGGTCATGGGTGTGCCGCCGTGGAGGACACACTGGACGAAATCATAGATGGGTCCGCCGTGTCCTTCGAAGGGAAGTTCGCCCTGGAAGGATGGCACTTCGACGTCTTCGATAATGGGCTTTTTGCCTTCCATGCCGACGCGTCGCTGCGCCTTGAAGTCCTGCGCGCCATCCCAGAGCACGCCGCCGGTGCTGCCCTGAACGCGCCAGCTGCTTTCCCAGGTGGTGCCGACACCTTCCGCGCACCAGCTGCCGCGATAGTTGTAAACGATGCCGTCGGACATCTCGAAAATCGCCTGGGCCGAGGCATCATAATTATACCAGGAACCGACGGGATTCCAGTCCTTGCAATAAACCGAAACGGGCGACGCACCGGTGATCATTCGGGCCTGGTCGAAGGTATGGATGGCCATGTCGAGCAAAAGGACATGCTTCATCTCTTCCCGAAATCCACCAAAGTGGGGCCCCAGATAGAAGTCGCAATTGACCGTATGAGGCGTACCGATGGCTCCGCTTTTGAGAAAATCCACCAGGCGGCGGATGTCGGGCATGTAGCGACGATTTTGCATGACCGTATATATCTTGCCGGCGTCCTGCGCGGCCCGCACCATTTTCTTCGCGTTTTCCATGCTGTCGGCCAGGGGCTTTTCGCCCATCACGTGGCAGCCATGCTTCAGCGCCGTCAACGTTACATCCACATGCACCTCGGGCGGGGTGCAGTCGAAAACGGCGTCGGGCTTGAACTTTTTCAGCATCTCTTCCAGGTTCGTTCCGAATTCAACGTTCTGGATATTATGCTTTTCGGCCTTGGCGCGGGCCGCGTCCAGGCCCACGTCCACCATGGCCACGATCTCGACTTCCGGCATCTTGCTGATATGGTTCATCCAGGCGCTGGCAATGCCCCCGCATCCCACATGCACCACTCTCAATTTCTCACTCATATTTCCCACTCCTTGTCGATTCTGAAATATTCTTTTCCTGCAAGATTCGAAAAATACCAACGCGCCGGATCAAAGTCAACAAGGGAAGCGTAGTGAGGGCGGCCACGGGCACTACATAAATAGGGGAAAGTTTTATGATTATTATTTTGGGCAGAGTGCGGGTGGGAACTTCCATATTGCATTGACTGGAGACGTTCCGGCTTTATGCGGATTGCAAAATCAGGCGGAGGGCTTGATGAGCCTCAGGCTGGCAGGGATACGGTGCGCAGCCAGAATGATTGGATCTCGCTGAGGATGCGATTCAGGTCTTTCCAGTCAGAGGGCTTGGATATAAAGCAGTTGGCTCGCAGTTGATAAGCGGATTTAATGTCTTCCCGGGAGCCCGAGGTGGTCAGCACGATAACCGGTATGGTGCATAAGTCAGAATCTTCTTTGATTTCGGAAAGGACCTCGCAGCCGTTTTTGCGCGGCATGTTCAGGTCCAGCAGGATCAGGTCGGGTCTTTCTGCTTTCTGATAGGGTTTTTTCCGGCGCAGAAAAAGCATGGCTTCTTCTCCGTCGTTTACGCAGACAAGCCTGCCCATTTCTTTGCCGCCTTCCAGCGCGCGCTCGATCAGGAAGACATCGTCCGGGTCGTCTTCAACAAGCAGGATGGTGCTCTTTCTGTTTCCTGTCTTATGCATGGTGAAGGTCGCCTTCCTTTGCGGGCAGGGCGAATGACACGGTGCATCCGTTTCCGGACTCGGACTCCAGCCAGATTCGGCCGCCCATGCTTTCGATAATCTTCCGGCAAATAGAAAGCCCGATGCCCGTTCCTCCGCTGTGCCTGTTTTTTTCCAAACGCTGAAAGAGACAAAACACTTTTTCCTGGTGTTGCTCGCTGATACCAATGCCCCTGTCGCGGATGGAGATGATCCATTCCCCGCCGCCTGTTGCCCGCTTGTGATAGCGCTTATCGACCTCGATACCTGGTTGGTCTTCTCCGGAATAGCGCAGGGCATTATCCAGCAAATGGATAAATACGCGCGTCATTTTTTCCTGGTTGCCGTGAATGCGGGGCAGGCTTTGGACGCGGATTTCAGCCTGCTGCATTTCGATGGCCGGAGCCAGTTCTTCCAGGGCTTTGGCCAGGCATTCATCGAGCGATATGCTTCCGCTTGCCTTGTCCTTTTCCGCGACACTCGCATAGGTCAACAAGTCGTTGAGCATCTGCCGAATCTGTTTCGCGTTGCGGATCGCCACCTCCACATACTGGTGGGCGTCGTCTTTCAGGAGAAAACCGTATCGGCTCTTGAGAAGGTCCAAAAAGAGCGCGATTTTACGCAGCGGTTCCTGCAGGTCGTGAGAGGCCACGTTCGCAAACTGGCGCATATCGGCCAGCGACCGCGACAGATCTTCGGCGTATTGATTCAGCGCATCCTGGACGCGCAAGGTTTCCGTCACATCTCGTCCCAGAAGCACAATTCCCCCGATGCTGTCGCCCCCGGCCGGCAGTGGCGAAACAGTCAGCGAAATATATCGCTCGGAAGATCCTGTCCGAAGCAGTCGCATTTCCACGTCCCGGCTGCCCTTACCTTCTCGGGCCGCGTCCAGACAGGCGCGCATGGTTTGATGCTCTTCCTGGGGCAGAATGGCGTATATCTCGCGGCCCTTCACCGCATTTTCCCGGTGGCCCGTCATTTCCACGGCGGCAGGATTCCAGCTGATAATCTCGTCCTTGGGCGTCAGGCTCACCACCATATCCGGGGATGCCTGGATAATCGCGCTGTAATGCATGAGTTTATTCAAAGCCCGGACACGCCGCGTGATGTCACAGCCGACATAAAGCAGGCCGTCCAGTTCATTGCCGGCCTTATAAACAGGATACTTATGGTAGCTGACAATTTTCTCGTCCTTCTCGCCCAACTGGTGAATTTTCGAAACGATTTCCGGCTTCCCCGAATCCAGCACCTTGCGGTCTTCCGCCTGGAAACGTTTGGCCTCTTCCGCGGGGAATAAATCGTAATCGGACTTTCCGATATAGTCTTCCCGTTTTTTGCCGTTCAGGTCCGCAAAATGATCCTGAACGAAACGAAACCGCAGATCGGCATCCTTGTACCAGATGCGGTAGGGGGCTTCCTGTTTAAGGGCCGAAAATTCGGCGGGATCAAAATTCAGCGCTTCCTCCGAACGTTTCCTCGCGGTCACATCGCGAAGCGCTCCCACCAGGATGCTTGCTCCATCCCTTTCCCGGATAATCCGGCGGGAATCACTCACCCACACCCAGCTGTAATCCCGGTGCTGGATGCGATATTCCAGGCTGAATTCCGCTTCGGCCGCGCCCATGCCGGTCCGGGCAAAATCTCCCAGCCGCCGGAATTCATCCATCAGCATTTCGCGATCATTGGAGTGCACATGCTCAAGCAGGCCCTGTGCACCCCATTGCATGACAATATCAGCCGGATATCCCAGCACTTCCTCCGAAACATCGCTGACGAACTCGAATTGGTCATCGTCCAGATTGAGCCGGTATATCACATCACGGCTTGCCTGGATTATGCTGTGCAGAAAATCGGCGCTCGCGGGATTATGCAGGTGTTTGGCGCCGTTGCTTGTGATTGTCTTTTTGAATAGAGTCATGGAACGCGTGACAATCCCGGACAACCAGCCGGAAAAGCGTTCCAGGGAATTCATGGGGATAAAATCTTCTGACATATTTGTGCTGCCTGTATTTCAAGGGCGCTCTGCGAGACCAAGCAATACGGGATCAAAACAGCGGGAAAAGGAGAAATCTTGCGCCCTGGCTTTTTGTCTTCTCTGATTTCTTTATCGTAAGAATACGGGAAGAACAAAAGGGGCAAAGGCACGTATTTTTGGATTTTCGAGAAGCCAATCCCGAGGCATTATTCTAAGCGCAATAATACGAACCCCTTAGCAAATTCAGCCGCCACGCCAAAAAAATCATGGACTATCGGCATCTTGCCGGCAATCCTGTTTCCGGCGGAATAGCCGCCGCAATTGGGCCCCATTAAGAGAATAAAATCCGATAACGCCTTTATAATAAT
>CAYWYC010000245.1:0-7089 GCA_964462565.1 uncultured Candidatus Sumerlaeota bacterium
GGCGCTCAGGCCAGGTGCTTTTTCGCTTCCTTCAGTTTTTCATCCTTGCCCAGGGCAATCAGCGTGTCGCCCGCCTGGATGGGTGTATCGGCCCGCGGATTGAACTGCATGCCGTTTCCATGCGATCGAATGCCGATAATGATAATGCCCAGTTCGCGCAGAATCGTTGCCTCGCGCAGATTTTTCCCGACAAGATCGGAACCTTCCTGCACCATCAGCTCCTCAATCTCGATATCCAGCTGACTCGTGCGCGTGGCGATTTCGATGAAGTCCACCACATTCGGCCGCAGCGCCGCCTGGGCCAACTGGTGCGCGCCCAACTTGTAAGGCAGGATCACCCGGCTGGCTCCCGCGCGCAGCAGCTTCTGTTCCGCCTCAATCGTCAACGCCCGCGACACAATGATCAGATTCGGGTTCAACTGGCGCGCCGACATGGTGATGAACAGGTTTTCGGGATCGGCATTGGTCACGGCGATCAGACCCTTCGCCTTGTCGATAGCCGCCTCCTTCAATACAGCGTCATGGGTCGCGTCCCCCGTGATGGCGGTGATGTTTTTTTCCGCCAGCATCTGCTTCTTCTCATAATCCGTATCCACCACAATCACCGGTATATGGTCGCGCTGGAGCGTTTCCGCGATAATCTCGCCCATCCGACCGCATCCACAGACAATATAGTGATTTTTCATGAATCGCACCTTCCTTTTCGTTCGTCGAATACCGATCGTTTCGCGCAGGCGTCCCTCGATCAGCGACCGCAGCAGCAAACCAAAAACGCTGGCAACCGTCACGATGCCGAAAACATTATAAAAAATAGTGAAGGCAATGAGTGGAGGATTGCGGTTCCCCATCAAGGCCGCGTAATCATGGTAGCCTGTGGCCGTGAGGGTAATGACGGTCTGATAAAGCGCGTCGAGCCAGTTCAGCGGAGCAAAAGTCATATAGCCGAACACACCGACCACCACGACAAAGACCAGGACCAGGATCGATGTAATCCATTTTTGCCGGGATAGCCATGCCAGAAAGTTCATATTCGTCCACTTCTTACCCAGAAAATGCCAAATTTACGCCAATAACGCCAAAAACCGCCTTGATTTTATCAAAGCCCAGTCATATCTTAGAAGATGCACGCAAAAATATGCAATCTCTTTATAAATGGAATCGGGCATGGGAATACATGCGTTATTTGTTGCGGGTGGCTTACATTGATGAGATTAATCGCAGGTTTTTTCGACGCTTGACAAATTGGGGCTTTGGCGTTAATATTCGGGGCCTGATACATGTTGGAGGCAAAATTGTTTAACTCCTGTGTTTATGGGTATATAACATCTGGAAACAAGGGTTTCTGTCATGAAAGTTATTGAGACATTCGATTTGTCAAAAACCTATATCCAGGATTTTCTGGGCGTGGAGTATGGCCGGTTGAAGGTGCGCTTTCGCAACCGGAAATTTTCGGCGCTGAAAAACCTGAATATGGCGGTGGAAGAGGGCGAGATTTTCGGGCTTTTGGGTCCGAACGGCGCCGGCAAGACCACGACGATCAAAATCCTGATGGGCATCCATTTTGCCACGAGCGGCAGCGCCAAGCTGATGGAACGGCCTCTGGGTGACCTGGACGTGAAGAAACGGATCGGCTTTCTGCCGGAAAATCCCTATTTCTACGACTACCTGAAGGGCTGGGAGTTTCTTTATTATTACGGCCAACTTTACGGGATGCCCCGCAAGCGCCTCATGGGCCGTATCGAGGAACTGCTGGACCTGGTGGGCCTGTCCCATGCCGCCAATCTGCCCCTGAAGGGCTATTCCAAGGGCATGAACCAGCGTATCGGCCTGGCCCAGTCTCTGCTCAACGATCCGCAACTGGTCATCCTGGATGAGCCGCAGTCGGGCCTGGACCCGCTGGGCCGCAAGGAGGTGCGTGACATTATCCTGCGCCTGAAAAATGAGGGCCGCACCGTGATGTTCTCGTCGCACATTCTCTCCGACGCCGAAATGATTTGCGACCGCGTGGGGATTTTGTTCAAGGGTGAATTGATCAACATCGGCGCGCTGACGGAACTGCTCTCGACCCAGACCTATGAATACGAACTGGTCGTGGGCGGTGTGGATCGCGCGATTATTGAAAAGATGAAGGCCGGCGCCATTCGCAGCATTGATTCGGAAGATCATACGATGCTGGTTTTTGACAAACAGGAGCAGACGCAGGCGGCTATTCAAAAAATCAGCGACAATGGTGGCCGCGTGGAAAGTCTGACCCCCCGTACGGAAACGCTGGAAGATTATTTTATCCGTCACGTAAAAGGAGAAGGTAAATGAGTGAGCAAACTCCTTCGCAAAGGGACAATAAAAACACCGAACCCAGTCCCCTGCCGCTTTCGGAGGAAACGGTCTCCTGGCGACAGCGCAAATGGGTGCTCATTTTCTGGCTGGCCGTATTGCTGATTCTTTTTCGGCCTCTGATTATAAACGATATCCAGAACATCATGGACCCTCCGGAAATCGAAAAACTTGAACCCGAACAGGGCCAGGGAGCCATGAGCCGGGGTGAAGCGATTTATGTATTTCTGGCCGACCTGATCACCATCGGCATCTGCGCCGTATGTGTTTACATCCTTGTGGTGAGCCGTCTGGGCTCGATTGCCTATAACACCTTCCGCGAAGCCGTGCGAAACCGAATCCTGTATTTTATTTTGCTCTTTGCCATTATCCTGATGGGTGCATCGGGCGTGGTGAAGGATCTGGCCATTGCGGCGCACCAGCGTATCGTAACCAATATCGGCCTGGCCAGTATCAGCTTCTTCGGCCTTATGGCGGCGGTCTTTCTGGGCATTTCGCTCGTATATAACGAACTCGAGAAGAAAACGATCTACACCATTGTTTCCAAACCCGTCCACCGCTACCAGTTTCTGCTGGGCAAGTTTTTTGGTTTGCTCATGACGATTTACGTGATCGTCGTGGTCATGACCTTTTTCTTCTTTGTTGTTTATAATTATCAGGCCAACACAAACGCCCACGAGATAGATGCCTTTGAAGAAAGTTTGCTGGTGCGTGATGCCGAAGGCCAAGTGCTTCGAACGGACGAGGGTGAAGTTCAACTGAAATCCTTCCCGGCTTTGCGCAAGGCGGGTTTTCTGCTGGCGGCGGCGGGCAAGTCCGCCGTGCAGGCCGTTGGCAACTTTGCCGGTATCGAAACGGTGGTAACCCATAATCTGTTGATCGCGATAGCCATGATCATGTTGGAGTTGATGATTATCACGGCCTTCGCCATCCTCTTCTCATCCTTCTCAACGCCTACGATGAGCGCTGTTTTCACGGTGATGATATTTTTGGCCGGGCGAATGAGTGAGGACATTTTGCGCTTTGGCAACAAGATTGTAGAGGACGGTATGAAGGAGTTTGGCGTGGTGGTTTTTGAAAACTTGCCAAACGCCGTGCAATACAAGTATTATATAGCCAGGTTCTTTGCGATGATCGTACCCAACCTGGACAGCATTAATGTGTCGCAGGCGGTGGTGCATACGGATGACGTCAGCGTGTGGCGCTACGGCATTCTTTACTGCTTCGGCTATACGGCCTGCCTGCTGATGATCGCTATTCTGGTTTTTCGCAAGCGCAACTTTAAATGAGGGATTGTCCCATGGCGACGATTATATCGACAAAACCCCTTTCCCGGCGCGGCGCTACTTTTCGCCAGGTGCTGATATTCATTGCGGCCTTTGCCATAGCCGCGAGCGTTTCCATGTATGCCCAGCACCGCCAGCTCCAGCGCATATCCCGCGAACGTCCCTTCCAGGGCGGTTATGTGTTGCCCAAGGCGGAGTTCGCCCGGATTCTGGCCTTCGGCTATGACATGGTGCTGGCTGATTTCTATTACCTCCGCGCCATCCAGTCATTCGGCGGCAAGTGGCGACTCGTGGTCAAGGACTACGACACCATCGTTGATTTTTTTGACACCCTCAGTGAATTTGATCCGCAGTTCATTGAGGTCTATGACTATGGCTCCATGGTGCTATCAGAAGACGGTGAACGTCCTGAGGCGGCGATCCAGCTGAATAAAAAAGGCTGGTTGAAAAATCTCTATAATTACCGGCCCTCTTATCTCAACGCCTATATTCTCTGGTGGCAGCTGCGCGACGCCACGCGCGCCAAACTCTGGGCTCATCTCTCCAGCCAGGTTCCCGGCGCTCCGGAATTTGTGGGGCGCATGGTGCAGCATATCGACAAGGAAAACGGCTTTTATTCGGCCGCCCTCGAACGCTGGATCGGCGATTATCTGAAGGCCGTGCGGGAACAGGACGATTACCTGATCTCGATTTCAAGCAATCAGTTTCTCGACATTACCGACAAATGGAACAAGGCGATCCTGTCTCAGGCGGTGGCCCAATATAAGCAAGACCAGGAAAAATACCCCGCCAATCTCCAGGAATTGGTGGATGAGGGATACCTCGATGACTACCAGGCCGTCGATTACTTTGCGCTCCTTGATAAGTTGGAGTCCATCCGCATGATCGGTGTGGTTTCCGAAAATGCCCAGAGGGATATCGTCAAAGAGTTTGTCGGCCAAAGATCAGGCGTTCCGCCCTCACCCTATGGCCGCGACCCGCGGCAAAACTTTTACGTCTTGCGTCAGGATGTCCAGAGCGAGGAGTTGAAGGATGGTCTTCTCAATTCAGGCAGCATTATTTATTCCATCAAGGAAGCCGGAGAACGCACCAGTTCCTATCTTTCTTACCTGCGCTCGCAGATACGCAAATTTCAGCAGGAAAAGGGCCGTTATCCCAAGGACCTGAACGAGGCGCTGGGCGGCGAGATTCAGTTTTTTGACCCGGTGAAGGGTTACTGGGATTATGATCCTGAAACAGGGGAGGTGAAATCGCCGACGTTTCCGAACCTATGAGCCCTGAAAACCCGACTCCCAAATTTTGCTGGCGCTGCGGCAACCGTGTAAAATCCAAAATGGATCGTTGCTGGTACTGCAATGCCGTGGTGAATCGGACCATCCGTCCCCCGGCGTACTGCCCCTTTTGCGGCGAAGCGGTGAACCCCGAAGCCAAAAAATGCCCCCACTGTCATGAATGGCTCGATGGGCGTGAAAAGTCGGCGGAATCCCGGCAGCAAGCCCCCAACATCACCTTCATGATCGACAAGGCCGTCATCAACGGCAATGAGCCGGTAAAACTCGTGGGCGGCCAGGCCGTCCCGCAAAACGTGGCCCGTGTGCTTTCCGACCAGACGCGCCAGGCCATCGAAAGCGGACAACCCGCGTTGATCGACCAGGATGGCATTAAGGCATTGCCCCAGCCCGGTTCGGCAGGCGATGAGGAAGAGGAAGAAGTCATCGACGCCGAAGTCGTGCCGGCTCAATTGCCCGATAAAAGCGGCAAAAAATCGAGCGGAGCCATTGTCCGAAGCGAAGGCGCAGCACCGGCCCGGGCCGATCAGGGCACTTCTCCCGCCAAGGCCGAAAAAGGACTCCTCAGTAAACTTTCGGACCGATTCTTGGAAGCCTTTGAGCCGGAAGCGGAACCGCCTATCGAAGACTTGGAAGCCAAGCCCAAGTCCAAAGAAGAAGAACTGCCCAAATACCGAAACTGCCCCGCCTGCGGGACGGAGGTGCTGGGTTCCGACTATTACTGCTTTCAGTGCGGCACCATCCTGCGCGAGCGTCCCAAGCAAAAGCGCGGCGGCAAGCGACGTGTGGACCTGGGGCCCCCGCCGCTGGGCCTCTACTTCATGAACGCTATTTTCTTTGCGGCCATTTTGTATTTCGGACTTTTCGGCGACCGGCATATCGATGCCGCCGAATCGGGCTATGGCCTGCTCGAAATGATCGTGCTCATGCTCGCGGGGATCAGCCTGATTATCGCCCTCACTTCCATCATGCGCCGGCGCAACCTGAAGAACTTTTTTCTCGGTCTGATCTTCCTGGCGCTTTGGGCGCTTGTCAGCCTCATTGCCGCATTCGGCACCGGTATTCTCTAAGCACCCATCGACTTTCGCGCAATCAGGATGATAATGCCTTGACCCCCATGCCATCTGGCCATAAAATTGGAGGAAGCGTTGAATGATCCTTCATGTGCAAAGGTGCAAATTATGTCCATGGGCTTCCTCCACCAAAAGACCAGCCGCCTCCTGCTCGTGTTGCTTTTCGGCCTGGGGCCTTGCCTCTTGGCCCAGGATGACGGTGAAACCCCCACGGCTGAGTCCATACCCGATGACAATGACAACGCGCCTTATGTGGAAGTGATTACCCCCGCTGAAAGCACTGCAGGCCTGCCCTTGCCCGACGCTCAGGCCGGACCGTTGGGGCTGGGCGATTCGATTTTACTTCTGCAGGAAGCCGAGGGCTTTCTGCTGAACACGACGGGCACGCAGACGCAGGCCGTTCGGAAAAACGCCGTGAAAAATATATCAGCCGTGCGTGAGTACTGCCGCCAGATTATCCCGAATCTCCAGCAAAAAACCCGTTACCAGTGGACCCGCTTGGGGCGTCCTCGCGTGGATGCCAAAAAATCCGACTTTGACGACCTGACTCCCGATTCGAACATTCAGAACGTGACAGCCATCCGCTTCAGCGCCCGATTCGGCGATGTGGAAGTGGAGGAATTTCACCTTTTTGATGATCATGATCAGGATACAGCCCTTGAGGTTAAGGGAATGGTAGTTCGCAATATTCCCAAAGCCGAAACCATCTATCTCGACACGCCGATGGACGTGAGCCGCGCCACCATCGTCGCCCGTCACGGAGGCAAACGAAAACGCCGCATTATCGTGGAAGCCGGTGTGGCGGACCGTTTTCTCTTCGAACGACAGGCGGCCCACCTCTGCGATCAAAGCCTTGAACTGCTCCAAGCCGGAAAAATCAGCGAAAGCCTCCTTTCCCTCATCCGCGCCCGGAAAACCCTCGAGCGCTTCCGCCTGGAAATCGATCCAATGGTTCCGTAAGCTTCCAGCAAGCCGAATTTCTGACTTCCTTTTCTGCATCATCTGCTCTCAACAGGTGTACGACATAAATGGGGGCTGATTTTTTCTATAGCGAATCTCGAAAGTCTTTCGCCTATTTCGATTTGGATCATGGCTTCAGGCCTTTTG
>CAYWYC010000246.1:0-7065 GCA_964462565.1 uncultured Candidatus Sumerlaeota bacterium
GCGGTACGGGAAGTGCCGGCAAGATGCCGGCGGTACGGATAAGAAGAAAGGATTGATAATATGCTGAATGAAACGATGGAGAAAGCGTTGAATGAGCAGATTCAGGCGGAGACTTATTCGGCTTATCTTTATAAGTCGATGGAAGCTTACTATCTGGATCAGGATCTGCCGGGCTTTGCCAACTGGATGCACCAGCAGACTTTTGAGGAAATGTTGCACGCGGATATCTTTTTCCGCTTTATCGACGAACGTGGCGGGCGCATCAAATTGCTCCCCATCGATGAACCGGGCCATGACTGGGACAGTCCCCTTGCTGCCTTTGAGGCGTCGCTGGAGCATGAAAAGTATATCTCCGGTCGTATTAATGACCTGATGAATCTGGCGATCAAGGAAGGCGACCATGCCAGCAATGCCATGCTGCAATGGTTTGTGAAGGAACAGGTGGAAGAAGAAGCATCGGTGAAGACGATTGTCCAGAAGTTGAAACTGGTCAAGAGCGAAGGCGCGGGTCTTTTCATGATCGACCAGGAACTGGCGGCGCGGGTCTTTGCCATGCCTACGAGTATGCCGGTCTGATCGGTAGATAATCTTTGTTGCCGGGAAGTCGCCCGGGGGCCACCATGGGCAAGGAGATATTTTGCAATGGATCTAGTCATGCTGTCCCGCTTGCAGTTTGCCGCGGCGGCTATGTTTCATTTTTTGTTTGTGCCGCTGACCCTCGGGCTTTCTGTTCTGGTTGCGATTATGGAGACCATATACGTGGTCAAGGGCGACGAGATGTATCGCCGCATGGCGCGTTTCTGGGGCAAGTTGTTCGTGATCAATTTTGTAATCGGCGTTGTTACCGGACTCACCCTCGAGTTCCAGTTCGGCACCAACTGGTCGAAATATTCGGCCTTTGTGGGTGATATTTTCGGCTCGATCCTGGCGATCGAGGCGCTGCTGGCCTTTTTCCTGGAATCGACTTTTCTGGGCGTATGGATTTTCGGATGGGGACGCGTTCCCGACAAGTTGCATCTGGCGAGCATCTGGATTGTGACGATTGCGTCGCTTCTTTCGGCTTTCTGGATTATCACGGCCAACGCCTGGATGCAGCATCCCGTGGGCTATCATATTGTGAATGGCCGGGCGGAGCTGACGGATTTTTTCGCCGTGATCACGCAGGAGATGGCGTGGATCATGTTCATGCACACGGTCTTTGGGACTTTTATTCTGGCCGGCTTTTTTGTCATGGGCGTGAGCGCTTATCACCTGTTGCGGCGGCAGAATGTGACTTTCTTCAAGAAGTCCTTTGCCATCGCGGCCTGGTTTGCCCTGATATTTGCCATTCTGGAAGTGATCCAGGGGCATATCAACGGCGCGGACGTGGCGCATTATCAGCCGGAAAAACTCGCCGCCATGGAGGCTCATTGGGAGACAACGGACTGGGCCTCGCAGACGCTTTTCCTGATTCCTGACCCGAAAAACGAACGCAACCTCTTTGAGTTCGGCAAGGTTCCGGGGCTTCTGAGCCTGCTGGCTTATCATCGTCCCGAGGCCGAAGTGAAAGGTCTCAAGCATTGGCCGAAGGATGAACGACCACCCGTGCTGTTACCTTTTTTCTCCTTCCGCATCATGGTGGCGCTGGGCTTGCTTTTCCCGCTGCTGGCCGGATTCGGCTGGCTGGTGCGCAAGCAGGTGGAAAAGTGGCCGGTCTATTTGCACATTATGCTCTATGCCATTCCCTTGCCCTATATCGCGCTGCAAGCGGGATGGATACTTACGGAAGTGGGCAGGCAGCCTTGGATCGTTTATCGCGTATTGCGCACGAGCGACGCCGCATCGCCGATCAAAACGGAGCAGGTGGTGGTGTCCTTCATCGCGTTTATTCTGGTTTATGGCACGCTGGGGCTGATCGCTTTTGTGCTGTTGGCCTGGCACGCGTCACGTGGGCCGGAAGCGGCGCCGATTATGCCCGATCCCAAGGCCGGTGAGACCAAGGAGGCCTGATTCATGGATTTTCTGCAAAGCACATGGTTCATCCTTTGGGGCCTCTTGTGGGCCATCTATTTCATGCTCGACGGGTTTGACCTGGGCATTGGCGTTTTGCTGCCGGTGCTGGGCCGGACGGAAGATGATCGGAACGCGCTCTATCGTTCTCTCGGCCCTTACTGGGACGGCAACGAGGTCTGGCTGATCGCGGCGGGTGGCGTGACCTTTGCCGCCTTTCCCACGGCCTACGCCGTCATGTTCAGCGCGCTTTATACGCCACTCATGCTGATTCTCTTCGCCCTTATTTTCCGCGGGGCGGCCATCGGTTTTCGCAGTGAGGTGGATCATCCCCTGCTGAAGCTCGGCTGCGACGCCATGTTTTTTCTGTCCAGCCTGGCGGCATCGATCCTGCTGGGGGTGACCTTCGCGAATCTATTCATGGGCATCGCCATTGACGCGGAAGGCGTGTATCAGGGTACGCTGCTCTCGCTTCTGAACCCCTACGGTCTGGCTGGTGGGCTCTTTTTTCTGCTTTTCTTTATGGTGCATGGAGCGGCCTGGATCAAGGTCAAGACCCACGGCAGTCTGGCGCGACTGGCCGCACGGACGGCTGGTGTGCTCTGGCCGGTGCTGGCGATTCTGGCGATAGGCTTTCTGGTGCTTACGGCCATTTACACGGATCTTTACGCGAACTATCTTTCAAACATCCTTTTGATGATTATTCCTTTGGGAGCAGTGGCTTGCCTGGTATTTTCCTTTTTCAATATGTGGATCGGCAAGTGGCTGAATGCCTGGCTGGCTTCCTGCGGCGCGATTTTTCTCTGCGTCATGTTCGGCGTTATTGGCATGTATCCCGCCATGCTGATCTCGAACATCGACCCGGCATACAATGTTACGATCGACAAGGCCGCCTCTACGCCCCTGACCCTGAAGATCATGCTGGGCGTGGCGCTGGTGCTGGTGCCGGTCATCATCGCTTATCAGACTTGGATGTTTTTTATTTTTAAGGGCAAAAGCAGCGGACCGAACGCCATTGGCGAGGACGTGTATTAGCCCCTGCACACCGGCGCTTTCTGGCGCCAGGATGGTAAAAGGTCTTGCTGGTTTTCTGTCCTCTCAGGTTTATTAAACCATGAAAGGAGCAGGACCCATGATTAACCAATGTAATATGAACCGGAAAACGGTATTTCCCGTCTTCCCATCTCTTTTTCTCATCGCCACGCTGGTCTTGGCTGGAACCTTGGGGCCGGGCAGTATCGCAGCGGCCCAGGACAATGCACCGGAAGTCGCTTTTTCCCTCCCGCTGAAATCGACGGCCAATCCGGCGCTGGTTTTCCAGGCGCGGGGCGAACTCAAATTCAATCCCGAAAGTCCCATGGCCTACCGCAACGATGGCGTGGATATCTCGGGCATAGCCGGATCACCCGTCCATGCGGCCGCAGCGGGCATGGTGAAAGAGGCAGGACGCGATATGCGGCTGGGCTTTTATGTGATCCTGAGTCATGACAATGGCTACGAAACGCGCTACTATCATCTGGACTCCTATCGGGTTACCGATGGGGACAAAGTAGAAAAAGAAGAGACCATCGGCAAACTCGGCAATAGCGGAATTGCCACCGACATGCGTCTGCATTTTCAGATATGGAAAAACGATCAGGCTCTGGATCCGGTGAAGTTGGCGCCCGGCCTGGCCAAGGGAAGCCCCGCCGTGGAAACGGGTCAGGAAGAGGCCTTTGTGCCGAAAGAAGTGCCCCTGGCGGATACGACGCAGGAAAAGGAAGAAATCGAATTCGCTCCCGGTACGGGCAGAGAGGTATATTCCGTTGTGGCCGATCCCAAAACGGGCGGCGCCTTTCTGGTGCCCGGGGCTGGAGAAGATCGTCTCGATGCATCAACGCATATCGTGATTCCGGAAGATGAAGTGCGGCAGAATGTGAGCCAGGCAAGTCGGTTTTTTGATAATGTAAAAGAGACGCTTGAGACCATGCTCTATGGACAAAAGGGCCGCGATGCCACGAATAAGGCCGGTCGTCGCATGTGGATGGAGGAATTTACCGACGGCGTCCAGCAGATTACGATTGTCGATACGCCCGAGCATATCGAGGAAGTGCGGAAGTATATCGCCAGTCTGCCGCAGGTGGAAGGCTCACGACGTGAGGAGATTCTTTTTCCGAAAAATACCGACGTGGAAGACGACGACACGATCGGCAACCTGAGAATTCTCTTGCGTCGTCCACGCGGTTCCGCCGGAACCCCCGCCCGTGGCACAGCGCGCGTCTTCAGCATGGCCAAGGGCAGCCGGGCCAGCTTTGGCAACGCGCGCTTCCTGCTTCGCGGTATCTACAACAACGACGATGACGATCCGGATGACGATTCATGCGATCTGATCGTGAACACGCCAAGCCAGTCCGTCCAGATTCGGCTGGAAGAATATGGCGTGGCCGAATTCGTCGGCGATTATCGTTTTGAGGCGCGACGCGTCGATCCCCGTCGCGACAACGACGGCACCGCGCAGATTCGGGTGTCCTACCAGTAGGCTGCGGGCCTATTGCATTTTGAGATCGGCGGTCAGGCGAATGTCTGTGGCGGAAGCGGCCAGGTGAATGCGAAATTCCCCCGCTTCCGCCAACCAGCCGCCTTTCTCGGGATGCCAGTATTGGAAAGCCCGGGGCGATAATTCCAGTTCCAACGTCTGCTCTTCACCGGGCGCAAGCCAGACCTTGCGGAAGGCCTTGAGCTCTTTGGGCGGACGGGCCAGCTGCGATTTCAAATCCTGCACGTATATCTGCGCCACTTCCGCGCCTGCCTTTTTACCAGTGTTGCGAAGTATGAAGGAAAGCCCCAACTTTTCACCGGGACCGATTTTCTGCTTCTCAAGTTTCAGGTCCGCGTATTCAAACTGCGTATAGCTCAGGCCGTGGCCGAATGGAAAGAGTGGCTCGATGCCTCGCGCGTCGTACCAGCGATATCCCACAAATATGCCTTCGCCGTAGAAAATATCTTCGCCACCGGGGAAGTGGCCATAGGCAGGTGTGTCTTCGATGCGCTTGGGAAAAGTTACCGGCAGGTGCCCCGATGGATTCACCTTGCCGCTCAGCACGTTTGCCACGGCATTGCCGATTTCCAATCCGCCGTACCAGCAATGGACCACCGCCGCCACATCGTCCACCCAGGGCATTGCAACAGGCGAGCCTGTGTTGATAACGACGATGGTCCGCTTGTTCACGGCAGCCACGGCGCGGATCAGATCGTCCTGGCGCCCGGGCAAGTCGAGCGTCGGGCGGTCCTTGCCTTCCGATTCGTACACGTCTTCCATGCCGCCCACCACGACAAGCGCCGCGTCGCTGGATTTTGCGGCTTCCCTGGCTTTGGCGATCTCGGCGTCTTCTTCTTCGGCTGTCGGAATGTAAGCCGCCATTATTTTCAGGTGCGGGTACAGTTGGACTGTGGGATTTCGAAATTCGCAGACCAGGTCATAATCGCGGTCGGCTTCCAGGTCCACTGCGGTGCTGACGATGGAATTGTAACCTTCTGGGGATGTCCGGATAACCTGATCATCGATCACGGCTTTGCCGTCGATAAAAAGACGCAGGTCGCTCGTGTGGTCGGCGCCAATGTAATATCTGCCGGATTGAGGAACGGTTACTTTCGCCGTCCATCGCACCGAATGCGGCCCCATGACGGGTTCACGCCCCCGGCACCACCAGCAGTTGATAAGGGCGTCCACCTTCGTTTCGTCAGGTTCTCCATCA
Organism: uncultured Candidatus Sumerlaeota bacterium; assembly: GCA_964462565.1. Lineage (GTDB taxonomy): Bacteria > Sumerlaeota > Sumerlaeia > UBA8349 > UBA8349 > CAYWYC01. The sequence goes on from CAYWYC010000246.1 coordinate 5,724, forward strand.
ATGAAGGGATTGCTGAAATATTCCGCCAGAAAGCCCGCTTCTTTGCCGTCGGGGGTGCGGACCCAGTCGGTCTCCAGCGGTGGACGCATGTGGGTGTAATTGTCGCAACCGCTTTCGTGGATGATTTCGATATCGTCGCCATAAACTTTTTGCATCCCTTCCAAAACCGACACCACGTAAGGGGCCTTGGCCGCGCTGCTGCCGCCACCGGTGTGGAAGGTTTTGGCCGCGTTGGGTCCGATTATGGCAAGACGCTTCGTTTTTTCGGGAAGCAGAGGCAGGGCGTCGGCATCGTTTTTGAGAAGGACAATCGCCTCCTCTTCCTGCCTGCGCGCCAGGGTCACATGCGCTTCCGACAGGATCGAATCGGTGTATGACTTGCCGTCGTGTTCGGTGGTGCGCAGGATGAGCCGCAACATGCGTGCCGCCGCGTCATTGATCAATGCTTCATCGAGCTGCCGGTTTTCCACCTGGTCGGTCAGCAGTGCGGCATCGTAATAAAATCCCGGCCCCGGCATTTCCAGATCCAGCCCGCCACGAATCGAATCCGCCGTCGAGTGGCAGGCTCCCCAATCCGAAACCACCACGCCGTCGAAACCCCACTCATCCTTGAGGATGTGGCGCAGGATGGGAATTTTCTCCGCCATATAGGTTCCGTTCACGCGATTGTAGGCGCACATGATGGTCCAGGGCTGTACGCGCTTGACAACGGTTTCAAAATGGGGCAGGTATATTTCGCGCAACGCCCGTTCATCGACAATCGAATTATTGCGAAAGCGTTCCTGTTCCTGGTTATTGGCGCAGAAGTGCTTGAGGCTGCATCCCACGTTCATGCTTTGAAGACCTTCCACATAGCCGCATGCCATCTCGCCGGCCAGGCAGGGATCTTCCGAATAAGTCTCGAAGCTGCGGCCACCCAGTGGATGCCGCACGATGTTCATCGTCGGTCCCAGGACCACCTGCGCGTCCTTACCGCGGGCTTCCTCACCCAGAGCCTTGCCCACTTCGCGGATGAGGTCGGGATTCCAGGTCGCTCCCGATGCGGAACCGGTGGCGAATGTCGTGCAGAACTGGCCGCCCGTATTTGTCAGGTCGCCCGACGATTTACGCACGCCATGGGGACTGTCGGTGAGGGCGATCGAGGGAACTCCCAGCCTTTCGTTGCCCCAGGCCGTGCCCGGCGTTTTCCCCGCCAGAAGCACGCATTTTTCGTAGAGAGTCATCTGGCTTAACAGTTCCTGTATCTTCTTTTCCATGGTTCCATCCCTTTCCGGATAAAAATTTCGAAGATATGGATAGACGAAAAAGCAGAAAAAGGCAAATGACTTCTTTTTAAGTCAAA
>CAYWYC010000247.1:0-3350 GCA_964462565.1 uncultured Candidatus Sumerlaeota bacterium
GTTGCTTCAGATTAACTCAGCCCCCGATTTATGTCGTGCACCCTTGTGTGGTTGGGATGAACAATAATGTTGCCCGTTTTATGGGAAGAGGTTAAACTTTTGGCCTATTGCAGGATCTCTTGGAGTACTGGTATGGAACATGTTTTCGCAGAAATCGAATTATCCAATCCCCGACAGGCCGACCTGAAATCGATTAGGGTTCGAGCACTAGCCGATACTGGCGCTTTGATGCTTTGTATCCCCGAGCATATCGCTAACCAGTTAAAACTGGATTCTGAATCAGTGCGGGAAGTAACGGTTGCTGATGGGCGCAGTATTCAAGTGCCCTATGCGGGGCCTGTGAAAGTGGCCTTTGGCGATCGGTTCTGCTATGCAGGCGCACTGGTCATGGGTGATGAAGTGCTTCTTGGAGCCGTACCCATGGAAGACATGGACCTGGTGCTTAATCCCGCCAAAAGACAGATCACCGTTGATCCGGAAAGCCCCAACATTCCCCACGCTCGGGCAAAATAAAACCCATTGTCCCATCATCGCGCATAAAACAGTCGCTGTTTGCAGTATCTTTATGAAATCGCGCCGGTCCAATTACTTTTCCTTTTTCTTGCCGAAGAGAAACTCGTCCATCTTCCAGGGATTGCCCGCGCCACGCCGCATGATGCTGACCTGGCCGGAATGGTGGATGGCGTCGGAAAGCGGCATGTTGATATAGGCCCAGAAGGAATTGCCTTCCAACTTCAACTTCTGCAAGTCACTATCGGCCATTTGGGCAAAGCTTTTGCGCAACTTTTCGGCCCCGCACAAAGTCTTGGCACCCCGTTCCAGAATATTCTCCGGATGGGACATAGTCTCGCCATACACATGCACATGGACCCAGTTGATGAGGCCCCAGATGTGTTGGATGAGATCGGCGATGGACTTTCCATCGTCGCTGATGCGGTAGGCGCAGTCTTCTTCGCGCAGATCGTAGAGCGCCCAATAGTAGCGAAAACCAAATCCGTCTATCTGGCGGGCGATAGCGTTGGATACCTTCAGTTCCTCCGGTTCATCCGGGTAGTTGCGAAAATAATCGGGCAGCATGGGCTTGACCTTTCTGCGTCAATTTAGAATTCAGATATTACGGCGGGGAGATATGCATCTACAGGACCACAGGGCAACGCGAAGATCAAGATTCTTTTTGATTATGGGTGTTTCCTTTCGAGGATTATGGTGGTATGGATAAACGGTTCTGCGGCATCTTATCCACACGTTACGCAGATTCACAAGGATGAATAAGCACCAAGGTCCCATAATAGCTTGGGATTTCAACCCCAGGTAAGCAAGATGTAAATAGAAATGAGGGCTGAAGGCCCGATCTAAATTCAAGAAATTCTCAGGCTTTGGAAAGCAATTGAACAAGGAGACGGAAATGGATATCAGCAGTATTTTTGAAGCAGGAATGCTTTTGTGTTTTGGGGCCAGTTGGCCGCTGTCGGTGCTCAAGACATGGAAAATGAAAACGGGCGAGGGGAAGAGTTTCGGCTTCATGTGGCTGATTTTTCTGGGCTATGTGAGTGGAATGCTTTACAAAATCACGGGCCGCACAGACCTGGTGATCATCCTTTATATTTATAACGGAATATTGGTTGGCACGGACCTGGGATTATCGTATTATTTCAGAAATCGCCTGAGAAAAAAGATTTCCGGATAAAAATAAGGAGACCACATGTCGCAGCAAAAACCTTTGAATGTCATATTTTTAACGATGGATGAAATGCGCGGAGATATCCCCGGCTTCATGGGAAATCCCGACTGTAAAACGCCAAACCTGGATCGTCTGGCCGAAAAGGGCGTGGTATTTACGAATCATTTTACGGTCCATGGAAAATGTGTACCCAGCCGCATCGCCATGCAGACGGGGCGCTATTGCCATACGGACGGCTTCCGCACGATCATGGAACATCTGCCCGATGCCGACCCGAACCTGCTGGGCTTCCTGAAAAGGCAGGGCTACGAGTCCGCCGTCTTCGGTCATAACCATGTGTGGGAAAATCTTTTTCCCGGTGATGAAAAGGCATTGGATAAGAGCGAAGGTTACGCCGACTATCATTCCTTCGTAAAGCCCTTTCACGATATCGCCAAGCAATCCCATCCCGTCCCTGATCCGGCTCCGAATTCTCCGACGCCCGTGGAACTGCCCGACGGCGACCAGCGTACGCCCACACGGATTGAAGGTCAGATCGAGGGTTTCCTGGATATCAATCGCGCACGCCAGGCCGTGAAGTATCTGAAAGAAGTGCGCGATCCCGATCGTCCTTTTTATCTGCACCTGAATCTCAGCACCCCCCATCCGGGCTATCGCGTGGAGGAACCGTTCTACTCGATGTACGACCGCGTAGGGATTCAACATTACCCCCACGACGTTCCGGAAAACGCGCCGCTACCCCTGGCCAAGATGCGCGAAATCCGCACGGGCCACGACACCGATCCCTACGTCTTCAAGGAAATCCAGTCCGTCTATTACGGCATGTGCACGCGCGTGGATCGCGACATGGGAATCCTGCTGGACGCGGTGGAGGAGATGGGACTTTTCGAGAATTCGATCGTATTGTTCACGACGGACCATGGCGACTTTGCCGGGCAATATGGTCTCACCGAAAAATGGGACACGGCGATGAACGATTGCATCCTGCATGTGCCCTTTATCCTGTGGGCGCCGGGGCTGCCTTCGGGCAAACGCGTCAACAGCCTGAGCGAGCATGTGGATATCCCGCGAACTCTGCTGGAACTGCTGGGCCATGAGCCGGACTGGGGCGTGCATGGCGAATCGCTGCTGCCGATCCTGCGCGGCGAAAAGCGCAAGGAGGCGGTCTTTGCAGATGGCGGTCATGAGGAAGAAATGTGGGACCGTTTCAATTTCCACCGCGGCGGTTCCGGCGATGTTGCCCAAAAGCGCATGAAAAACGGCAAGCAGCAGACCTATATGCAATGCCCCGAAACCATGTCGCGCACCAAAATGGTCCGGACAGAAGAATGGAAACTGGTCGTCCGGCTCGAGGGTGGTAACGAACTCTACAACATGCAGATGGACCCCGACGAAATGCATAATCTCTGGGGCCAGCAGGACCATGATCCCAAATTGAAGGAAGTGGTCATGGGCCTGCAGCTGAAACTGGTCGAATGGTGCCTGCGGACAGACACGGATCGCCCCTATCAGGAAAATGTGGGAGCGTGATGGGAGTGCCGGCAGGATGCCGGCGGTACGTATCGCCACCATCCGGGTGGCAGTGGAGCGCGTATTAATGGAAGAAAAAGAATGTCTGTATGGGTAATCTTGTCGGAAAGGGTTTTGCCGGCAGGATGCCGGCGGTACG
>CAYWYC010000247.1:3450-7058 GCA_964462565.1 uncultured Candidatus Sumerlaeota bacterium
TTTTGCCGGCAGGATGCCGGCGGTACGGGAGTGTGGTAAAGGGAAAAAAGGGATACGGAAGGCTTTGCTTTCGTATCCCTTTTCTGGTTGGTTGGTTTGGCGATAAATCAGGCAGAAAGATTGTTGGATGCGAATTGCCAATTGGCCAGATTGTCCAGCCATTTTTCGACGTAGGCGCCGCGGTCGTTCTGGTAGTCCAGATAGTAGGCATGTTCCCATACGTCGATGGTCAGGAGGGGCTTCATGCCATGGGCCAGGGGCGTGTCGGCGTTCATGGTGTTCATGGCCTTGAGTTTGCCCTTATCCTCGACCAGCCAGGCCCATCCGCTGCCGAAGCGCGAACCGGCGGCATCGGCCAGAGCCTTCTTCATTTCATCCATGCCGCCAAAATCTTTCTTGATCCGGCTCACCAATTCGCCCGTCGGCTCTCCCCCACCGTCCGGCTTCATGCTGTTCCAATAGAAGGTATGGTTCCAGACCTGGGCGGCATTGTTAAAGATACTGGTCATGTCGTCCTTGCCAGCAGTTTTTTTGATAATTTCCTGAAGAGACTTGCCTTCGAATTTTGTACCAGCCACAAAGTTGTTGGTCTTCTTGACATAACCGGCGTGGTGCTTGCCATAGTGAAAAGAAATAGTACGTGCGGAAATATAGGGTTCGAGGGCGTTCTCGGCCCAGGGAAGCGCGGGCAATGCGACGGTGTCCTCGGCCATCAGTTTCGATGCGGGGAGTATGCCCAATGCAGCGGCTCCCACAGCGGTAGTTCTCAGGAATCGACGGCGATCCATAATCATGCTCCTTTCATACTGCAGAATAAGGCCAGTATAGATATCGAAGGGACTTTAGAAAAGTAAAAATCAGGTTTGCGCGCAAAAGCCGCAATATTACGAATATGGGATTCCGTTATACTGCGGCAGGAAATTATTCGGCTTGAGGACCGTCTTTTTTCGCATTCTGGCGGTTCGCGATTTCCAGCTGCTTGGAAATGTCGGTCAGCGTTTCGTTCATGCGAAAAAAGAGAATGATCGACTCCGCCGTCAAGCGCAAGGCAAAGGGTCCCAGAACCATGACAAGAAGGCCCTTGAGGATCTTGGCGAAGCAGTTGGATTTCGACTCAATGGCCTCCCTGAGTTCGTCCAGTTCCAGGCCCAGGTTCTCGCGCAAGCCTGGCGGCATGGGTTCGTCTTCCTGCATCTGCATGAGTTCCTGGAGGGTGGAGTGGGTGAGTTTGTCGCGAATGTATCGGGCAACGGGATTGCGCGCCTCGATCAGGCGCTGGGCGAGTTGATTGGCGTCGTCGAAATTTTCGGCGGAGCTGAGAAGGGCATCCTGAAAACTGCCGACCTTGGAAAGCGTAACGAGATCGCGAAAGCCCCCGAAGACGATAACCAGACCGGATATGACCAGAAACCAGAAGCCGATAAAGAAGGCCACCTGGATGGATCGCGGGGTGATCATGCGCTTGAAGTTCCAATAATTGCGCCATCGGTCCTGGGATGAGCCGCGGAGGACGATGTATTCCAGGAAAAATTCTATGGCCCGCAAGACGAGAGGCCCGAGGAGGATGATAGCGAGCCCGGCGGTGAGTTTGGTAGAATCCCAGATGCTGTGGGCAAAGCCGAAATAGAGCCACGAGATAACGACGATCAATCCGATCAGCCGCAAGACGTAAAAGCCAATCGTAAAAGCCCACTGATTACCGACGGGCAGCAGCAGGCGATAAAGGATGCGCCAGACTTGCCGCCAGAAGCCCTTGCCCTGACTGCGGTCGAGGCGCAGGTTTTCATCGCCGATAAAACTCTCGACGATCTCCTCCGAAAAATTATCAACAAAGTCTTCGTCCGTATCGTGCTCGTCTTCGTCGTCGACGCGCTCTGATTCTTCTGCTTCGAGCGCGTCGGACTTGGTCTTTTTAGATTCTTCTTTCGGTTCGGGATTGTTTTGGGAGGGATCTTGCATTTTTATTCCAGGGAAGCCTCTGCTTTCCGGACCTGCGGATTATTCTTGTGAATGGCTACGGTAAAGGTGAATGTCGTGCCCGTGCCGACTTCACTTTCCACGCTGAGTTCGCCGCCGTTTTCTTCGGCGACTTTCTGGGCGACAGCCAGTCCGAGTCCCGTACCCTTCGAGCCCTTGGTGCTGAAGAAAGGCTGAAAAATGCGACGGAGGGCGTCGGGAGGAATACCGGGGCCGTTGTCGCTGATTTCGACGATCTGCATGTTGCCGGCCTTGGTCTGCCAGGCGCGAATGGCCACCCAGGCATTTTCCGGTTCGCGGCCGTGTGCTTCCACGGCGTTGCCCGCGATATTCAGGATGGCATCATGGAGGCGCAATTTATCGAGCCACGAGTCGGGCATGGAAGGATCGATCTCGCTTCGAATTTCGACGCCGCTTTCTTCTCCACGCGCCCGACAGGCCTCGACCACTTCGTCGATAATCTCGCGCAGGTTGCCCCATTCCAGGTCGGGCTCGCGGTCCTTGCTGTAGTCGAGCATCTCTTTCACGGACTGCTCCATGCGCTTGGAGCCGCGTTCCATAATCGGAAGCGACTGTACGATCATCTCGGGCTTGTTTTTTTGCAGGGCCATTTTGATAAGTCCGATAGGGCCCTTGAAGGAAAGGATAATATTCTTCAGATGATGGGCAATACCGCTGACTGCCACGCCGATGGCAGCCAGGCGCTCGCGCTGGATATTCTTTTCGATGAGGCGGGCGTTCGAGATCGCCATGGCGGCTTGATCGGCGATGATGGTCATGATCTTGGCGTCGAGTTCATCGTAAGACGCGTTGTCGCGCTTGTTAAGCACCTCGAGAGCACCGATAGTTTCACCGCGAAAGATCATGGGCGTGGCAATCATGTTGCGCGTGACAAACTCCGACTGTTTGTCGGCCTTTGCGTAAAATTTATCGTATTGATAGGGATCGTTGACGATGAGCGTCTTGTTCTGCTCCAGACAATCCCAGGCGATGCCGGTGCCGCGCTTGAGGCGGATTTCCTTGACGCCTTCGGCTTTTTCGCCCAAGGCCACCTCAAAATATATCTCATCGCTTGCCTCTTCATAAAGCATGCAGGCGCTGGCCTCGGAATCCATGATGGCCTCGGATTCCTGCATGATCAGGGTCAGGAGACGGTTGAGATCGGTAACTTCTCCGGGAAAGGCGGCGACACGCTGGAGGGTGTCTATGACACGGTTTTCGTCATGGGAGTGGCTTTGGGTCTCGGACATTATTATCTTTTCCGGAGGCAGAAAAATCGCGCAATGGCTCAAGTATTTTCTATAAGGCCCCGCCGGAAGTCAAGCAGATTGAACCATTCCGATAACCTCCTTTCCCCTTTTTGTGTATTGCGCATGTTTCGCGGTCTATAATTCGCACTCGCAATCGCAATCGAAATCGATAAATCCAAAATCATCTACCTGGACCTGCAAAGCCGCAACCAATAAATATCCGCGACATCCGCGCTATTCGCGGTTTATTAGAAAAAGAAACGCGGAGGCACAGGGACGCGGAGCATCGGAAGCGGTTTGCCGATTGGAAAAACATGTCGAGAAAAATCGACAGGATTTACAAGATGAACAGGATTTTAACTGCCGGTAAATCTTGTCAAT
>CAYWYC010000248.1:0-2154 GCA_964462565.1 uncultured Candidatus Sumerlaeota bacterium
TTACTTCGGCAGGTGCATTTTTTCGCGGACTTCGTCCATCGTCGCTTCCGCCTGGGCCTGCGCGGCCATCGTGCCTTTGTGATAAATGTCCTTCACTGTCTTCGGATCGCGTTCCAGTTGCGCGCGTTTTTCACGAAAGGGATCCATCACCTGATTGATCTTCTCGGCCAGGTTCTTCTTGCAGTCCACGCAACCCAGGGTCCCCGCGCGACAGTCCGCTTCGATCTGGGGCAGCTCGTGGGGATTGAAGATCTTGTGATAATCAAACACACTGCAAACCTCCGGATGCCCCGGATCGCTGCGCCGGATGCGGGCCGGGTCGGTGACCATGGTCATGACCTTTTTCTGCACCGTCGGGCGCGAGTCCTTCAGATAAATGCAGTTGTCGTAGCTCTTGCTCATCTTGCGGCCGTCGGTTCCAAGCATCTTGGGAACGGGGCTGAGCAGGTGCTGCGGTTCGGGAAAGACTTCGCCATAAAAATGATGAAAGCGCCGCACCAACTCGCGACACATTTCGATATGGGGCACCTGGTCCTCACCCACCGGCACTACGTCGGCCTTGTAAATCATGATATCCGCCGCCTGCAAAACCGGATAGCCCAAAAAACCGTGCGTCTCCAGATCCTTGTTGGCCATCTGCGTGATCTGGTCCTTATAGGTCGGGCAACGCTCCAGCCAGCCCAGGGGCGTCAGAAAACTCAGCAAAAGGCTCAATTCCGCATGTTGCTTGACCTTCGACTGCACAAACATGGTACTCCGGTTCGGGTCCAAGCCTACTGTCAGCCAGTCGATCATCATTTCCCAACTGTATTCCTCCAGCCCCTCGGGAGTGGCATAGTTGGAGGTCAGGGCGTGCCAGTCGGCCACCATGAAAAAGCAGTCATACCGATCCTGCAAGTCCACCCAGTTCTTCAGGGCGCCCACATAGTTTCCAAGATGCAGATAGCCCGTCGGACGGTTTCCGCTGAGAATTCGTTTCAATTTCGCCATCGTTTTCTTGCTCCGTATAAAAGATAAGTTGGGGGCATCGGGTTCAGGTGGCCCCCTGCACCGCACCGCTTATAAATAAAAAAACAAAATCACTTCAGGCGGTACCTGAAAAACAAAGCTGAGACCGATAATCACGGTAATCATCACGGGGCCGAAAAGAATCTGCAAGGCCCCCACCCATAAAAGCAGAATCAGAAGGATAAAGCCGAAGCGTTCCAGGAATTGAAATGCCTTGAAGGCGATCGAGTCGCGCGACTTGATAAAATAAAGCAACACATGCGATCCGTCCAGCGGCGGAATCGGGATCAGGTTAAAAAGAAGCAGCACCATGTTGATAATTACGAAACCGCTCAATACGGTAAGAATCAGCATGGGAAAGGTATAGGAGCCGTCTTCCCGGGGAGCCAGATCCTCGCCAAAACCCAGAATCAGAAATATCTTGATCGCGATCATCGCAAGCACCAGAAAAGCCAGATTGACACTCACGCCCGCCAGCGAGACAATCAGGTCCCATTTCCGCGACTTGAAGCGCGCCGGATTCACCGGAACCGGCTTCGCCCAACCGATCAGGGGCAGCCGAATCGGACTCAGCATCATGATAATCGGAATCAGCACCGTACCGATTGGGTCGATATGATTCATCGGGTTCAGCGAGAGCCGCCCCTGAAGACTGGCCGTATCGTCGCCCGCCCTGAAAGCCGCGTAGGCATGGCCGATCTCATGGCCGATCACCGTCAGCCAGAGAACCGGCAGAAAAAGGACCATCTGCGGAGTAAGCGTAAAATCAAACATGTATCCAAACCTTTTGAACGTCTCAATAGATAAAAATCACACCAGCCGCAAGAGCCAAATCAGAGCCGGCCCGCACACTCAAAGCCATGCCCGACCCCCCTCCCCACAGGCCCCGGGGCAGATGAGGAGCTTATTCTACACGTCCACCGCAAACTGTCAATATAAACAGTACCTCCCACAAGATTCCGCCCCATCGCCCCGAAACGCTAAGGCACGCGAACGCAGAGCATCAGTAGGACTGTTCTGCTCCATCCACACTCCTTTTTTCCGTCCGAAGCAAGTCACGCGACGGACGTCGCTTACTACAAGCAAAAGCCCCTTTTACTCTTTAAAAAAAAGAAGCCGCACCGGCTCGTCCGCCTGCCACACGCG
>CAYWYC010000248.1:2254-7051 GCA_964462565.1 uncultured Candidatus Sumerlaeota bacterium
TGCCTGTTGCCTAATGCCTGCTGCCTAATGCCTGTTGCCTAATGCCTGCTGCCTATTGCCTGCTGCCTAATGCCTGCTGCCTAATGCCTGTCCCCCCTCTCGCCTATCTCCTTGACTCCAAACCCCTTTGGCGCTAATCTAAGCCTGCTATGGACAATTGGCTATTTGGATTTATTCAGAGCATTATTGACGGGCTGGCCACGGGCAGCATTTACGCGATGATTGCCCTGGGCTATACCCTTGTCTATGGCATTATCAAACTCATCAACTTTGCCCATGGCGAATTTTATATGTTCGGCGCTTATATCGGGATGTTTATCCTGGCGACGCCCCTGGCGGCGACTCCATCGGTGGCGCTTTTCGTGGTCGTCCTGCTGGCGGCGTTTTTGGCATCGGGCATTGGCGCGGCAGGTCTCGCCGTCATCACCGAACGCATCGCCTATCGCCCCATCCGCAATTTCGACCGGCTTTCGGCGCTCCTTACGGCAATCGGGGCGTCTTTCTTTTTGCAAAGCGTGGCAAAGCTCGCCTTTTCGCCCGATCCGCAGAGTTATCGCGTCTTTGAAAACCGCATGGATTCCCCCTGGTATCAATTCAAGGACTGGTACCACTCCTACAGCTTCCCCACCATCCCCATTCTCGGCATCGAAGTCGAACTCCAGCATGCCAAGGTGATCATTACGCTGACCATGATGCTGACGATGATCATCCTCTACTTTCTGGTCATGCGCACCCGCATGGGCAAGGCGATGCGCGCCACGAGCCAGGACCTGGAAGCGGCCAAGTTGATGGGCATCAACACCGACGCCGTCATCGCCAAGACCTTTGCGCTGGGCGGCTTCTTTGCGGGGATTACGGGCATGCTGGTGGGCATGTTACGCATTGTCGATCCCATGATGGGCTTTCGTCCGGGCCTGAAGGCTTTTGTGGCGGCGGTGGTCGGCGGCATCGGCAGTATTCCCGGAGCCGTCCTGGGCGGCTTGAGCATCGGCCTGGCCGAGAACCTCGCCGTCTTTGCCAACCTCAATACCGCTTATCGCGACGCCGTGGCATTCGGCCTGCTCGTGCTGATTCTGCTTTTCCGTCCCGGCGGCATCATGGGCGTGGAGCGCAAGGAAAAGGTATAGGGGAGCGACGAAGCCATGACATTATTCGGCATCGACATGGACATCTTTTTTTCGCCGCTCTGCATCATGGGCCTTTTTGTGATGCTGTCGGTCAGCCTGAATATCATCAACGGCTTCACCGGTATGCTCACGCTGGGGCATGTGGCTTTTTACGGCGCCGGCGCTTATGTCGCCATGTTCTACATGAACGCCTTTTCGCCGCCGCTTTTTTCGGCGGGCTTCTGGTTCCACATGATTATCGGGATGATTCTGGCGGCGATTGCGGCAGGCGTGGTGGGTTTTCTCGTAGGCATGCCCTGCCTGCGCCTGGCGGGAGACTACCTCGCCATCGCCACGCTGGCCTTTGCCGAAATTTTCAAGATCGTCCTCGAAAGCACCCAAAGCCTCGGCGGCCCCACGGGCATCCCGCTCAGCATTGAAAAAATCCCCTCCCACTGGGCCTTCGTCCTGATCCTGGTCATGATCGTGCTCATCTCGCTTTTTGCCCTGCGCCTGAAGCGTTCCGCCACGGGCCGCGCCTTTTTTGCCATCCGCGAAAACGAAATCGCCGCCCGCGTCATGGGCATGAACATTGCCTTTCTCAAGGTCGAGGCCTTCGTCATCGGTTCGGCCATCGCCGGAATGGCAGGCGCTATCTATGCCTATTCCAACTACACCATCGCCCCAAGCGACTTTGACATCATGATGACCATCATGATCCTGCTGATGATCGTGCTCGGCGGCCAGGGCAGCGTCACCGGAGCCATTATCGGCGCCATTATCCTCGCTCTCGTCGATCCGGCCGTCCGCTATGCTTCGGAAATCACTTCCTTCGGTCCCGTCGTCTGGGTCACCAATCTCTTCAAGGAAAATCCGCAGCTCATCTACGCTTTCCTCCTCATCGCCCTCATCCGCCTGCGGCCCCAGGGCATCTTCGGCATGCATGAGTGGAGTTACTACTTTGGCAAACGCAAGCGCCTGCGTCAGGAACAGCAAAACCAGGACCTGGAAGAAGAAGGGGGGGCATCGGCATGAGCACCGCGCCCGAAAAGCAAGCCCCCCATCCGGGCGAGACCGAAATCGACCGCGAGTTTGCCCTGTTGCGCGTGGAGAATATCTGCAAGAGTTTCGGCGGACTCAAGGCCGTTCAGGATTTCACCATGACCATCCGCCCCAAGGAACTGGTCGGCCTCATCGGTCCCAACGGCGCGGGCAAGACCACCGTCTTCAACCTGCTTACGGGCCTCGAAGAGATCGATTCGGGCGGCATTTTCCTGAACAATTTCAAAATCAGCGGACTCCCCGCCCATCGCATTTCCCATCGCGGCCTGTCCCGCACCTTTCAGAACATCCGCCTCCTGCGCAACCTGACCGTGCTCGAAAACATCAAGATCGCCTACCACCAGCATATCCGCTACCACCTATGGGACGCGGCCCTGCACACCCCGCGCTTCAAAAAAGAAGAAGCCGAGATCGAGCGCAAGTCCCACGAATTTCTCGACATATTCGGCCTCGACCACGTCACCGCGCACCTGGCCGGAGCCTTGCCCTATGGCATGCAGCGCAAACTCGAAATCGCCCGCGCCCTGGCCACGGAATCGCGCCTCCTCCTCCTCGACGAACCCGCCGCCGGAATGAATCCCCGCGAAACCACCGAACTCATGGACCTCATCCATAAGATCAAGGACCGCTTCGACCTGTCCATCCTGCTCATCGAGCACGACATGAAACTGGTCATGAGCATCTGCCAACGTATCATCGTCATGGACGCCGGACGTGTCATCGCACGCGGAGCCCCCCAGGAAATCCGCAACAACCCCGCCGTCATCGAAGCCTACCTCGGCAAAGAAGCCAAGAAGTAAAGGGCCCTTGTCCGACTAGTCCCGATCCCCCTCAACCAATGCCAGCGGATCAAGCAGATTCAAATTATAAATCCGTTCCGCGTCATAGGGTTCCGGGTAATGGGTGAAGCGTTCCTTGGCCACCTGCTTGCGTTTCGCCACGAGTTCGGCGTATTTTTCCGACTCCATAAACGCCGGCGTTTTCACGGGAAAGGGACGCTCGAAAGTCTTGACGATTTTTTCCAGTTCCCCCTTCATTTCCTTAACCTTCTCGCGATAGGCCGGATGATAGGCCAGGTTTACGCGCTCGAAGGGATCGCTTTCCAGGTCATAGAGTTGGTCGGCATCAAAGTAACCCGGCTTGAAGGGCGCGTTCAGATCGCCGAATACATTGCGATAATTCCCCCAGGCCTGGTCCGCCGCGTATTCAATCTCCCCTTTTTCCATCTGGTCCAGCACGCTTTGGGGCGGACGAAAGGCCACAAAATGATAGCGATCCTTGAGCACCCCGCGATGCCAGTTCACTTCCATATAAACCGGATCGCGCTGCTCCGTCCTGCCCCGCATCAACGCCATCAGGTCCACCCCGTCGATGGTGTCGGCCGGAAGTTTACCGCCGCCCGCCGCCACACAAGTCGGAAACAGGTCCACCAGAGAAACCGGCGTCTTCACTTCCTTCCCCTCCGGCAAAACCCCCGGCCACGAAATAATCATCGGCACATGGGTTCCGGGCGTATACACCGTCCCCTTGCCATAGATAGAATGATCGGCAAACCAGATGATCATCGTGTTCTCCAGCATGCCATGCTGCTCCAGTTTTTTCTCAATCGCCGCCAGCTGGTCGTCCAGCACAACCGTCCCCGCGTTAATACTCGCCAGCGGTCCCGTCATGTTCAGCCCCGCCTTTTCCAGCCGCGCCTTCACCGTCTTCCGGGCCGGATGCCCTTCGGGAGCCTTGTCCAGTTTGCCCGCCTGTGTGTAGCGCGGATCCTGCTCCAGCGATTTCAGGTTATCGGGAGAATGGGGAATGGAATTGGCCAGATGGATAAAGAAAGGCTGGTCGCCCCCGGCCGCCTGATCGATAAAATCCAGCGCCCCCTGCGTCTGCCATTCCGGATTATGAAATCCCGCCTTCGGCATCTGCTTTGATTTCTTGTCCAAATTCCCCACTTGCAGATTCGCCACATGATCAAAACCCGAAATCCGCTGCACTTCCTTGCGATGGATTTCATGGCGTTCGCGAAGCATCTTGTCCACTGCCGGATCGTCGGCATCCATGTCCTCTTCCCAGTTCAGCGACGTACCCAATTCAAAATTGCTGTGCCACTTGCCCACAAATGCCGTCAGGTAGCCAGCCTGTTTCATCGACCGCGCAATCGAGGGATCCTCAGGCGTCCACTTCGTCGATTGCCCCAGCCAATAGGGATCGCCTTTGTCCGTCTTGCTGTAAACGCTCGGGTTGCGCCCCGGAAATTGACCCGTGAGCAAGGTATAGCGACTGGGATTACACAGGGGAGTCGTGCAATGGGCCGCCGTAAACCGCACCCCCTTCGCCGCCAGCGCATCCAGATGCGGCGTCGGTGTCGGACCACCATAGCATCCCAGAAATTTCGGCGTCAGGTCATCCGCCACAATCGCGATGATATTGGGTTTCCGTCCCGCATTGCCCTGACTGAAAGCCGGAAAGGCCTTGGACATAATTGCAGCCCCCGCAAGGGCTCCGGTGCTCTGCGTGATAAACTGCCGACGATTCATCATATTCATTTCTCCCTGCCAGAAAATTTTGGAAGCATACATATATCACAACAATACAGAAAGTCCAGCAACAAAATTTTCCATAATTCACGGGA
>CAYWYC010000249.1:0-3440 GCA_964462565.1 uncultured Candidatus Sumerlaeota bacterium
GAGCGCGCCTGTGGCGTTCAAAAGAGATTCTCGTTTGTAGTAAGGCCCGTAAGGGCCGTCATCCGGAGCGGAATTTTTCAGGATGATGAATGGATTCCATTTAACCCGACGCCCCTCACGGGGCTGACTACGAACATGCAAGTCTTTCAAAGATTCCGACAATTGGCTTGTGGGTGAAACGCACCTTGGAGCCATTCAGGATACCTGTTGATCAAAAAAACACGAATAGCCCCCTATTGATGTCGTGCACCCGGACAAAGCGGCAAAGCGAAGGCATCGGTACGCATTCTCATAACAGGGGCTTTTCAGCCCTTGTCTGGAGGCTCTTGGCTTTCTTTACAAAAAACCTTTTGCTTTTAAGGCTTTCCAGCTACACAATAAGATTGTTTGAAACTTGCAGAATGCAAAACATTGACCGGGCTTTCTTTGGGAAAAGGGAAGTCTTCTGTTCGAGCAGGAAAGGATTAGCATCATGAGTGATATAAGCGAGGGCATGGAAAAAAGGTTTGGCCCTCAAAGCCCACGCCGAGAAGGATCGGGTACAAAATCGGTCTTTGACAACGTGTTTTCATCGCAGCACCCCTTCTTTTCGTTGTCGAAGCGGGTCTGGAACCCCCCGGCCGACGTCTATGAAACATCGACGCATGTGGTGATCAAGATGGAAGTGGCCGGTGTTTGCCGGGATCGCTTGCAGATAACGGCCGAAGGCAACGCCTTGCGGATATGCGGCTGTCGCGCGGAAGAGGGACTGCCCAAGGAGAATTATCACGTCATGGAAATCCGCTATGGCGCTTTCGAGCGGATTTTTGATCTGCCCTTCAAAATCGATTCCGAAGCCATTGCCGCTCAATACTCAAACGGCTTTCTCATTATTAATATCCCCAAGACCAAACCCGTCTCCCGCCAGATCGAAATCGAGACGACGGATGAAGAAATTTAGTCTGGCTCAAAAGAACATTCATATATACGAAGGATAACTTTATGTCCGATGAAAATACCAAAGACGAAGCAATCCAGGCAAGCCCCACGCCTTCGGGCTTTTCCACGGCTCCGGCAGAAATAGAAATCCCTGAGAGCCTGCCCGTTATCGGCCTTGATAATTTTGTGCTCTTTCCATTTATGATTGCCCCCATGATGGTGGGGCAGGACCATACCAAGAAGCTGGTGGACGACGCGCTCAAGGAGGATCGTCTGGTCGGGGTCTTCATGAAGAAGGATTCCGAAGAGGGCGAGACTTTTGACAATATTGCCGAAGTCGGTACTCTGGCGGTGATCCTGAAGATGCTACGGATGCCCGATGGTTCGGTGCGTCTTTTGCTTCATGGTGTTGAGCGCATTCGTATTCAGGAAGGCTTGAGTGAAGAGCCATACCTGACCGTGCGCGCGGAAAAAATGGAGGAGACAAAGCCCGAGACGAAGGCCGTGAAGGCCATGATGAAAAGCGTGCAGCAACAGATTCATCAGATCGTGGAGATGGGCCAATTGCCGGAAGACCTGGGCGCGGCGGTGAACGAAATGACCGACCCCGGCAAACTGGCCGACCTGGCTATTTCGCACGTACAGGTCAAGGTGGAAGAGCGCCAGAAGATGCTCGAAATTGCCGATGTGGAGGAGCGCCTCCAGGCGGTGATCGAGATTCTGGGACGGGAAGTGGACCTGCTTAAATTAGGCAGTGAAATCCAGACCAAGGTCGCCAGCAAGATGGACAAGCGTCAGCGTGAATATATGCTGCGCGAGCAGATGAAGGCGATCCAGAAGGAGTTGGGAGAAGGCGAAGACCAGAATCCGGAACTGGCCGAATTGCGCGAAGCCATTGAAGAAGCCGATATGTCGGAAGAAGCCTTCAAGGTGGCCGAGAAGGAACTGTCGCGTCTTGAATCGATCCATCCGGCATCGCCCGAGTATTCCGTGGCGCGGACTTATCTGGACTGGCTCGTGAGCCTGCCCTGGAACAAGTCCACCGAAGACAATATCGACATCGACCAGGCCAAGCGCATCCTGGATGAAGACCACTACGACCTGACCGACGTGAAGGAACGCATTCTGGAGCATCTGGCCGTGATGAAATTGAAGAAGGAAATCCGCGGGCCCATCCTGTGCTTCGTGGGGCCTCCCGGCGTGGGTAAGACCTCGCTGGGCCAGTCCATCGCGCGCGCCCTGGGACGTAAGTTTTATCGCATGAGCGTGGGCGGTATGCACGACGAGGCCGAAATCCGCGGGCATCGTCGGACCTATATCGGCTCCATGCCCGGGCGCATCATCAAGGGCATCAAGGATTGCGGCTACAAAAACCCGCTGATCATGCTTGACGAGATCGACAAAATCGGCAGCGACTTCCGCGGCGATCCCGCTTCGGCCCTGCTCGAAGTGCTGGACCCGGCGCAGAACAATACCTTTACCGATCACTATCTCGATTTGCCCTTCGACCTGTCGCGTGTGATTTTTATCACCACGGCCAACGTGCTCGACCCAATCCCCGCGCCGCTGCTTGACCGCATGGAAGTGCTGAAGCTCAGCGGTTATACAGTGCGCGAAAAGACCGAAATTGCCCGGCGTTACCTGATTCCGCGCAGTATGGAAAATACGGGCGTGGAAAAACAGTATATCCGCTTCAGCGAGGAAGGTTTGCTCTATATTGCGGAGCATTATACCCGCGAAGCCGGCGTGCGAAACCTGGAGCGCCAGATCGGCAAGGTCTGTCGCAAGGTGGCGCGTGATATTGCCGCCGGCCGCAAGCACCAGGTTTATGTGGGCAAGCGGGAGGTAGAAAAATTTCTGGGGCCGCCGAAGTTTTTTCACGAGACGGCGCAGCGGACGGAGTATCCCGGCGTGGCGACAGGCCTTGCCTGGACACAGTCGGGCGGCGAGATTCTTTTTATCGAGGCCAACTCCGTGCCCGGCAGTGGGAATCTGATGCTCACGGGCCAACTGGGAGAGGTGATGAAGGAATCCGCCATGGCGGCGATGAACTTTTTGCACGCCCAGTCCAGGCCTTTGGGTATTCCCGCCGACAAATTCGAAAAGCAGAATTTTCACGTACACGTACCTGCCGGAGCCACGCCCAAAGACGGCCCCTCCGCTGGTATCACGATCTGCGTGGCCTTGTGTTCGTTGCTGACGGACACCCCCATCAAGAGCAAACTTGCCATGACGGGAGAGATCACGCTGAAGGGCAATGTGTTGCCCGTGGGAGGCATCAAGGAGAAAATCATCGCCGCCCATCGCTCCGGGATTGAAGAAGTGATTCTGCCCAAGCGGTGTGAGGCTGATTTGAAGAAGGACATTCCCGAAGAGGTGCGCAAATCAATGCGATTTCATTTTGTCGAACACATCATGGATGTGCTGCGCCTGGCTTTTCCCAAGATGCGCCCGGTGGAATCCGTTCAGGAAAGACGCAGCGAAAGCCGCGAAAGCGAATCCCAGCGTGAAGGCGATTCCCG
>CAYWYC010000249.1:3540-7012 GCA_964462565.1 uncultured Candidatus Sumerlaeota bacterium
GCGTGAAGGCGATTCCCGACGTGAAGGCGATTCCCGACGTGAAGATCGAAACCGCAAGCCGGAGCAGCGGCAAAAGCGTGAGGAGAAATCTGAGGAACGGGAAGTTGAATACTCAGAGGTGCCTGAATTGCCAAGCAGCGACAAAGATAGTTCCGAAAGCGAATTGCCTGTCCTGACCATCGAACCTGATCCGAATCATAAACGGTCCTCTCGTTCGCGCAGTCGTGGGGGAAGGCGTCGCCGCAGCAATCGTGATCGAAACCAGCGTGACAATGACCAGCGTGATCGCCAGCAACAACCGGCGCAATCGGAGCAGAAAGCCGAGCAGGAAGAGCAGAAAAAGGAAGAGTCCGACAAGGGCGAAGATAAGCAACGTGATCGCCGGGAACGCGAAAATCAGGGCCGGGGTGGTCGCAGGCGCGGCGGACGTGGTCGTCGATATGATTCCCGCCGGGATCAGCGTCCGGACCGTGAAGAACACAAGGAACCGGAAGAGAAGCCGCAGGATAAAGCTGCAAGCGAGCCGGAAAAGCGGGAAGAAGCGCCCAAGGCCGATAGTGGCGAAGGCGTGAAGCCCGCAGAAAAGCCGCAGGAGAGAGAAGCCAAAGGGGAAGCCGAAAAACGGGAAGAGCCGAAGGCCGAACCGAAAGCCGAAGAGAAGCCGGAAACGGAAGCCACCGAGAAGAAGGAGGCTGAAGAAAAGGCTCCTGCGAAAAAAGCGGCGCGGAAGAAAGCCACCAAAAAAACGGCGAAAAAATCGACCAAGAAGTCCACGAAGAAGGCTGCCAAGAAAACGACGAAAAAATCAGCAAAGAAGAGTACCAAGAAATCGACCAAGAAGGCCGCCAAGAAATCCACGAAGAAGACGACCAAGAAAAGCACCAGGAAATCGACCAGGAAAAAAACAGACACGAGCGATTCCGGCAGCGATAATTCGGAAAGCTGAGGCGTGTTTTTCAGCTGATGACTGGATTTAATGGAACCATCCTTTCCCGTTTTGAAGGCGCTTTGATGGGCCTGGCGGTTGGTGATGCCTTTTGTGCGGCTTATGAAGGGGGCCGTTGGAGCGGCTTCTGTGGAAGTGTATTGGCAAAACGCGAGATGGCAAGAGGCGTTATACCGATGACACGCGCATGTCTCTGGATCTTGCTGAATACCTGATCGAGAATCAGGAGATTGATCAAGACGAGCTTGCCCGGAAATTTGCGGATAGTTACAGATGGTCACGGGGCTATGGACCGGCCGCCGGCAAACTGCTGAAAGGGATCAGGCGGGGAAAAGATTGGTCCCAATTGAATCGTGCCAGGTTTTCGGAAGGTTCTTTTGGCAATGGAGCCGCCATGCGCGCGCCTGTGATTGGTCTCTTTTGCTGCAATCAGCCCGGGCAAATTGAAGAATACTGTCGATTGGCCTCCGAGATTACCCATGCCCATCCCCTGGCTATTGATGGTGCGATTATCATCGCCCACATGGTTCGCGCGATGCTCTTGGATATTTCTCCTTCCGATGCTTTGCGCGCCTCAATTAAAAATCTCCGTACCGAGACTTTCCTGGCAAAGATGAGTGAGGTTCTGGAGCTCGTAAGAAACAAAGCGGAGTTCACGCCTCGTCAAGTATCCAGGGAGCTGGGTAACAAGATATCTGCGATTGCATCATGCCCGGCAGCCATATATATTGCTTTGTTTTATTTGAATCGATCTTTCGAGGACCTGCTTGACTTTGTGCGGCGGCTTGGCGGCGATACCGATACCATAGCCGCCATGGCCGGAGCAATCTGGGGTGCTCGGAATGGCATTGAGGCATTTGACGAAGACTTGATTCATTCTATTGAAGATTGGGAAAAGATACGGAGCCTGGCAAAAGCCCTTTATTCCCGGTCGTCGGAAAATTAAGAACCGGTATTCTCCTTCCGCATCCAGAAGGTAGAGCCGTGGCGGGAGATTTGATTGCCCTGAGGGGCGTCGAGTATGGGGGAGAGGATTCCGCTGAGGTGAGGGGTTTCGGTTATATAGGCCACGGGCAGCAGGATGTCATAGGGCGGATTACCCAGGAGATAAGCGCCCAGCAGATATTGCTCGCTGAAATGATAGGCTTGCATGTTAGCGGGGTAGTCGGTCGGCCAGAATATATCGTGGAAGGATACGATGACTCCCGGTTTGAGCATAGGCAGGATGTCAAGCACGGCAATGACGGGATCGCTGTTGGCCAGGACATAATGGCTTGCGTCGATAAAGAGGAAGTCACCCGCATCCAACTGATCAAAGAAATCCAGCGTCAGGCTTTGCATGGGCCGGCGAATCACTCGATCGCAAAGGGCATCGATATCGGCGCGAGGCTCGGGATCGACGGAAGTGATATGCGTGTCGAGTTCTGCGTCGCGAATGGCCTTACGGAAGAAAAGGGTTGAATTCCCCGACCCCACCTCAATGATGTGCTTTGGCCGAAAATGGCGCGTCATGCCGTAAATGGCGATCCCGTCCAGCCCTTCCATGAATGAATTAATCCAGCATGGTTCGAGCGCGTTTTTTTCTTCGGCTCGAATCGAAAGATAAACTTCGCGCCATTGGATAAAGGTATTCAGCAATTCACGGTAGCCCTCTTCCCCGGCTTTGAGAAGTGCCCGGATTTGGGGATGCACCGGACGATCCCAACCCCATCGGGGCGGAAGGTCGGGGATGGGGTATTCGAGGCGGATGACGCGCGAATCACCGTCTGCGTGTGGGGGCGGATGGGGGTGACCCCTTTGATCGGCAAGAATTCGGCGGAGACGGTTCTTTATTTTTGACATCAGCATAGACGGGGCGCTTTCTCCTGAAGCAGGAATAAATTTGCCCTTATTTTTACCACGTAAATTTGCCTATCGCACGGTTTTTCTTGAGGCTGATGTTCATTTTTTATGCGCTTTGGCGTGGAAGTTCTGGATCATGATTTTGAGGCGTCTGAGGTTTTAGCCACGGTGGAGAAGAACATTGAGCGCTATGGCATCGAGGAAATCCTGTTCTGGGGTGGCGGAACGATCCTGACGCAGGCCGTGGAGGCGCCCGGTTATCCGAAATATGCCACCATGGGCAAGGAGGAAACGGCCGGACGCTTTCGTGAATGGCTGAAGCGCTAGTTTTCGGTAAAGCCGTGCAACTTCAGGACGCTCTTCGCGCCTTTTTTTCCTGCGCCTCAGCGCCTCTGCGGGAGTCCCGCATTTTTTCATCAAAATCCAGCAACTCTCCCGCAGAGTCGCTGAGACGCAGAGAAAGCGGATCGGCAGATACGTGTACATCCGGTAAATCCGTGGCTAAAAGCGATTACTATTTGGTCGCTGGAAAACCCAATCTGCTTGACGCAGCCGCGTTCCTTGTGCTTTCATAATTTCCAGGGATAAGAATGGAACTTTGACTGAATAGCAACAAGCGTGATGGCGAAGGGAATAGGAGCCTGAGTAAATGATCCCGTACCCGCGACTAAGTATTCTATCCTC
>CAYWYC010000250.1:0-2134 GCA_964462565.1 uncultured Candidatus Sumerlaeota bacterium
CAAATACTGAGCGGTTCTATATGCTCCGCAATTCCTTGGGAGAGGTGGTCAGGTTTTCGCAGCCGTCTTTGCGGACGATGGCCATGTCCTCGATGCGTACCCCGCCGATGCCGGGCAGATAAATGCCCGGCTCGATCGTTACCACCATGCCCGGCTTGAGGGGTTCTTCGTTGACGGAAGAAACGGTGGGGGCTTCGTGGATTTCGAGGCCGACGCCGTGTCCGAGGCCGTGGCCGAATTTTTTATCATAGCCCGCATCGGTGATATAGTCGCGAGCGATGGCGTCGATTTCGGCTCCCGTCTTTCCGGCGCGAAGATTTTTCAGGGCCTTTTTTTGCGCGGCCAATACGACTTTATATACCTCGCTCATTTTGGCGGAGGGTTTGCCGACAAAGACCGTGCGCGTGAGATCGGAGCAATAATCATTGAGCCGAATGCCCATGTCGATGAGGAGGAGCTGACCGTGGCGGAGGACTTTTTTCGTGACGTGGGCGTGGGGCTGCGATGCGTTCGCGCCGATGGAGACGATGCAGTCGAAGGATTCGCCCTGGGCGTCGAGCCGGTCGATCCATCCGCGTAGAATCCGGCGGATGTCCCACTCCGTCATGCCGGGCCGGATTTCGAGCAATGTGTTTTCGAAGACCTGGTCGCCCAGGCGCACGGCCTCGCGGATTCGCTGCTGCTCGCGGCGGCTCTTGATGGCGCGCAATTTTCGGATTTCGCCTTCCACATTCACAAAGGCATCGAAGCCTTCGAGTTTCTGCTCGTAAAAATCAAAGCGTTCCTTGCTGATGGAGCCTTCGTATCCGACTTTTTCGACGCCTGCTTTTTTGATCATGCGATTCAGGCGGTCGTACATTTTGGAGCTGTCCAGTACGCGGGCAAAGTCGATCTGCTTGCGCGCCATTTCGCCATAGCGGAAGTCGGTGAAGAAAAGGGCATCGCCTTCCTGCGGTATGGCCAGGAGGCCCACGGTGGATGCGAAACCCGTGAAATAGAGGCGGTTCACCGGCGTATAAACCAGGGCCATCTGGACCTTTTGTCTGCGCATTGATTTTTGCAGGCGGGTGATACGGCGGGTGTATTCATCCGATGGGAACATGCCCTTTTCCTCCAGTGCCCTCAGGCTCAGACCATGCCGACCTTCATCATGTCACGCAATGTTTCGACGCGGTTTTTGAGAGCTTCGAACTTGACGTTACGGAGCTTCTTGACGCTGAAGTCTTCCACGCAGAAGGATGCCATGGCGGTGCCGACGAGGATGGCCTTGCGCCAGTTGGCTTCGTTCAGCGTGCGACGACTGGCCAGCCAGCCCAACATGCCGCCGGCAAAGGTGTCGCCCGCGCCGGTGGGATCCTGGACCTTGGGCAGGGCCAGGGCCGGAGACGCAAAGACGCCGTCCTTGCTGAACATGACGCAGCCGTGCTCGCCCTTCTTGATCAGCAGGCGCTCCACGCCCATCCCGAGCAGTTTGGCCGCGGCCTTGGGCAGGGACAAGGTATCGGCCAGCATGCGCGCCTCTTCGTCGTTCAGGAGGAGGACGTCGATTTTCTTGAGCAGTTTCAGCAGTGAATCATGCTTGATATCGATCCAGAGGTTCATGGTGTCGGCCACGACGAGGCGCGGTTTTTTGATCTGGCTCAATACGTCGAGTTGGAGGTCGGGATCGATGTTGGCGAGAAAGACGTTGGAAATCTCGCGATAGCTTTCGGGCAGTTTGGGTTCGAAGTGCTCGAACACATTGAGGGCCGTGAAGAGGGTTTCGCGCTGGTTGATGTCTTCGAAGTAACGTCCGCCCCAGCGAAAGGTTTTTCCATCCGGAACGACTTCCAGCCCTTCCGTTTCGACGCCTTTTTTCTTCAGGTTCGTGATCTCGCGCTTGGGAAAGTCATCGCCGACAACGCCCACGATGTGGGGCTTGGTGAAAAGCGACGCGGCGTAGGAACCATAGACGGCGGAGCCGCCCAGGGCGTCCTCGGTCGAGCCGGTGGGGGTTTCCACGGAATCCAAAGCAATCGATCCAACAATAAGCAAACTCATATATTTCTCCTTTTTTGGGTTTATGGTCGTTTTGAACTTTTTATCTTTTATTCCGAAAATGGGTCGGGCCTTCAGCCCTCTTTCCCTTTGGGGT
>CAYWYC010000250.1:2234-6988 GCA_964462565.1 uncultured Candidatus Sumerlaeota bacterium
AAATGGGTCGGGCCTTTGGTGACTTAAAACATTCCTCCTTATATCATATCTGGCGGATGGCAAACATGAATTACTATCGAGCACCGTCTCAGGGTTCTGCAATTTCGGGCGGCAGGGCCCGTTCCGATTCGGACAGTTCGGACGGCGGGTTATTCTCGCGCTCGAAACGGACCACCAGCCCTGTCAGGATAACGCGTTCTTCCATTTCCTGTCGCCAGTTGATGAAGACGCCGGGATCGTAATCGATATTGTCGCGCACCTGGGAATCCCATACGACGCGGATTACGGCGTCGCCTCCGATCCGTCGGGCCATGGATCGCAATTCTTCGTAGCCCGAAACTTCGACCATGCGCTGGTCATAGTCGCTCGTGCGCACCTGGGCCAGTACCTTATAGGGATGGTCAAAATCTTCTTTTGTAACGGGAATCGGGTAACTCGGGGGGCGCGGGTTATAGCGTTCGGGGGTGAGGTAATCGATCTTGGGTCGATAACCAGAAAGGTTGCAGGCGTTCGCCGCCAGCATAATCGCGCAAAGCATTATCAAAAAAACGAGTCGATATAGATATTTAAACATAAGGCGCCTCCGGGAATTATTTGGAGCCGATACTGCCTTCAATCGAGATTTTGCCTTTTTCGATGTCGGAATATATTTTCTCGATCTGCTCCACGTTGTGCTGCCAGGAATGGGTCTGTATGACGCGTTCGCGGGCCTTCTTTCCCATTGTCTCGCGTTTTTCCGCATCGTCGGCCAGCGAGAGGATGAGTTCGACCAGTTGGTTGACGTCGCGCGCCGGGAAAAGCAGACCTTCTTCTCCATGGTCCATCGCGCGTTCCACGGCGGGCAGTTTCGGTGCTATGGTGGGCACGCAGGACGCCTGGTATTCGAACATTTTGGTCGGGCAGGTCCAGTAGTTCGTATCGGGAACGAGGGCCACATCCATGGCGTTGATATAGCCGGACACATCCTGATAGGGGACGCTTCCGGCGAAAATCAGGTGCGAATTCAGCTTCTGTTCGGAAACCACCTTGCGGTGTTTTTTGAGATGGTTTTCATTGCCGCCGACGACGAAAATCACAAAGTCATCGCGCACCTCAAGCATCTTTTTGGAGATTTCGGGCAAGAAGGATATGCCATGCCATGCGGAGAGCGAGCCGACATAGCCGATGACGTACTTGCCATCGAGTTTCCATTTGTCACGGATGGCCTGGCGGCGTTCCTGGTCGGGTCGAAAATGATCGATATCCACGGCCATGGGCATGTTCGTGATGCGATCCGATTCTACTCCAAGTTCCACGAGGGAATCGTGCAGGGGCTGAGACACCACGACCAGGGACGGGGCGCGGAGGGCGATATATTTTTCGGCGCGCTTGGCCATTCCGGAGAAATGCAGTTTATGGCTGTGCTCCATGGAGAGAAATGCGTTGACTTCCACAATGCGGGGCAGCCGATATTTTTTTCCGAGCCAGGTGCCTACCAGGGAGTAGAGGGAGAAGCGTTCATAGCAGGCGTCGAATTTTCGTTCCTCCATGAGTTGGCAGGCTTTTTTATAGAGGGGATAGTTTTGCCAGAAATTGCGGATATCGTAGCCCAATTTGCGCAGGCGGCGCGGTGGAAGTTCGATGATTTCGAGGTCCGACTGCAAGTCTTCGTCGTTGCCCTTCATGCTGCAGAGAATCGTGACTTCGTGGCCCTTTTCCTGCAGGGCGCGGCAGGTTTCGCGAACATGGGTCGAGCATCCTCTTCTTCCGAGGATGGGGATACCGAGATCGCAGCAGAGATATAAAATGCGCATATTGCTTCCTGTATTCAGATTATCCGGCAATTAATTCCAGTTTTGAACTTACATTTCCAGGGGGCCTTCGGACGTTCCCTGGTCCACGAGGGCCTTCATTTCCTTGACGGCCTTTTCCATCCCGACCATGACGGCGCGGCTGATGATACTGTGGCCGATGTTGAGTTCGTTCATGCCTTCGATGGCGGCGATGGGTACGACGTTATCATAGTGGAGGCCGTGGCCGGCATTCACGATCAGCCCCAGGGACTGGGCCAGCCGCGTTCCATCGAGTACCTTGCGCAGTTCTTCTTCCTGGTAGGGTTCGGCCGCGTTGCAGTAGGAGCCGGTATGGATTTCGATGAGTTTGGCTCCAATGCGGGCCGAGGCTTCTATCTGCTCGCGGTCGGGATCGATAAACATGCTGACGGGGATGCCCGCTCCCTGGAGGGCATCGACGGCCTTGCGCATCTGGGCTTCCTGTCCGGCCACTTCCAGGCCGCCTTCGGTTGTTACCTCTTCGCGTTTTTCGGGAACGAGGGTTACCTGGTCGGGCTTGTGGCTGAGCGCGATCTGGACCATGGCGTCGGTGGCGGCCATCTCCAGATTGAGCATGGTGCGAACGCTTTTGCGCATGCGGACGAGGTCATGGTCCTGAATATGCCGTCGATCCTCGCGCAGATGAATGGTAATGCCCACGGCCCCGGACTTTTCACATATTTCCGCCGCTTCCACGGGATCGGGTTCGGTTGTTTTGCGTGCTTCGCGCACGGTTGCCACATGATCGACATTTACACATAATTTTGCCATGGCTGGCCTTTCTTGGTATCAGGGAATAACGCCCGGTGCAGGCGGGCTGGGATTGGTGGTAATCGGACTGCTCCCGTCATCTGGAGGAAGCGCCGGTTCTGTGGTGGTCGTAATTGAACTGGTGGCCGTTGTTCCGGCGTCCATACCGCGAACGGTAGCCGGTTTTTCGGGTTTCGTAAAACGGATAGTCACCTGTTCGGGCGAAATAGTACGTACCGAAATGCTTTCGGAAATTTCCCGCGGCATATCACCGGAGGCGCTGGCAGTCAGGGCGCTTGTTTGTTCCAGTCCGTTTTCAGGCACCACGCTTGTTGATGGTCGCACGGAAAAATATTCTTTCGTCAAGGATTCCAGTTCATCTTCCGGCCCACGCACTCTGATGCTGACGACCGAGGGCGTCAATTCCGCCTTATAGTTATCCTGTTCGGGCGGAAAAATTACCGGGACATTTTCCACCATGCGCGTAATTTCCTCCAAACTCACCTGTACTTCGATCCGACGATCTTCCGCGTAAACCAGTTCCATATCCTGGGGAATGCGCAGGCTCACCGTTTGGGTGAAGTCCGATGCCCGTCCTTCCAGGTCGATCTCCTCGGTTTCGATGGGAACAGGCGAACCATCCTCGGGAGCCAGGCTGGCAAATGTGGCCGGTGAAGCGGTCAGCCGGATATTACCGGCCACGCTGGCTTCTATATCCTTGAGTTTGAAGCCGGCCATAGGCTTACCCTTGGTGCGAAAAACAATTCGGGCCGGGCGGTTGATAAGCTGACCGAAAACGGTAACCTCGCCGAAATGGATGGAGGCATATTGCAGCTGGCGCTGGAGCCGCTGCAGGAGGTCGGGATCGTTCGATTGGATTTTGATGTGGCGCGTTTCCACATTGATTTTCTGTGACGGACGATAATCTTCGAGGCCACACCACTTGTTTGGATCTTCCAGTTCTTTTTCGCGGGCGAAGTCAATCTCGGCGCGAAAGATGTCAGACTGGATACGCGATCGGAGTTGGTTGGGAATGGGCAGGGTCAGGTTAATGCTGCGCCGGTCCAGCCGGGTCATTACGTTGTCGGGCGTGTTCTTGAGGGAGAGGGATACGATATAGGTTTCCTGGGTCATGTCGCCGCGCTTGGCGATAATCCAGATCGCGAAGGCAATCAGCAGGGATGCCAAAATCAGGAGCGCATCGCTGCTCAGGCGCTTAAACACTTGCATCGGTGGTTTCCCCCTGTTTCGGTTCGCGCGAGATATCCAATTGCGATTCCAGGCGCTTCTTCAATTCATCGGCCGTGAGGCCGCGCTCCAGTTCTCCCTTGATGGCAATGGAGATGGTGCCTGTTTCTTCCGACACCACGACCACGAGGGCATCGGTTTCTTCGGAGAGGCCGATTGCGGCGCGATGGCGCGTGCCTAACTCCTTACTCACTTCCGGGTCGGCGGTCAGCGTGAGGATGCAGGATGCGGCCAGGATGCGGTCTCCCCGGATGATGATGGCGCCGTCGTGCAAGGGCGAATAGGGCGTGAATATCGTTCGGATCATTTCCGCCTGCACCACACTGTCCACGGGGGTTCCCGTATCGGCGTAGGCGCGCAGGGAGTTGCGACGTTCGATGGCGATGAGCGCTCCGACGTGTCGGGTGGACATGACGCGCACGGCCTTGATCAGTTCGCTGACATGCTCGCCGCTTTGGGTAAAAAGAGCGCGAAAGGCGCGGAGTTGGCCCATTTCCGTCAGGGCGCGTTTGAATTCATTTTGAAAGACAATCATAAAAACGAGCACGATGGCAATCCAGATATTTTCCAAAATCAGCACTACCGCCGAAAGATCGATGACCCGGGCGATCAGATAGATCACGAACAGCCCGACCAGCAGGGTGATCATCCCGCGCAAGGCTACGGACGAACGGGTTCCCCGGAGTAGGGAGAAAATGTAATAAAACAAACCCGCCACCGCCAGGATATCAATGATATCGACAAAATTCATCGAAGTGATCTGTCCGATCAGTTCCAGCATTTAAGCGATTCCGTTTCCGCTTCCACTTCCGCTTTTGCAGTTCGAATGGATTTCATTTCTTGAAATCCGGGGAAGCCCTGCATTCGATTATGTTTTTTTTCGGAAGTCCTTTTATTATTTCGAATATGGGTCGGGCCTTCAGCCCTCTCTCCTTTGGGGTCTCG
>CAYWYC010000251.1:0-6984 GCA_964462565.1 uncultured Candidatus Sumerlaeota bacterium
AAAAAAACTACGAATAGCCCCATATTTTTGTCGTGCACCCGGTGCATGAGTGGGTGCTTTTCAGATTTGTAAGCATGGCTCAAATTGGGGCGGCCTTCAGCCCTGTGTTCAGCCCTGTTTTTGGAAGACCTGAAAAACCTTATGCTTCCATGTCTTTTTCGCCGAAAACCTGGGCGGTAAAGGCGTCAAAGTGGACGTCGCCTTCTTTCCAGGAATCGGGCGGCAGGCCCGCTTTCATGCAGGTGTGGTTGAGAAAAGTTTCGCGATCCCAGCCGTGCTCCGTGGCTACCTGGGGCAGGAGCAGGCCACGCATGGGACCGGACTTGGCGATCAACCCATGGCGGCCCACCTCAATATCATCGACGGCAATCGGTTCGGGAACGGTCATGACGGATATCTCGATATCGATCTCCGATACTTCATCGAGGTGCACGGGGGGAAAGCGCGGATCACTGCGCGCGGCATTGACAGCGTTGTCAATCACCGTGCGATAAAGCGGCTCGATAGGCTGGACATAGCCGATGCAGCCGCGCAATTGGCCCTGGCGGTGCAGCGTAACAAATGCGCCACGCTTTTCCTTGAGAGGCTCCGGAATCGGACTGTCGATCAGCAGGGCCTCATCGGGCTTATGAGATCCCCGGGGCTTCAGATTTTCCAGCGTCTTGCGGGCAAGGCTCAGAAGCCATTCTTTATGTTCGGGCGTCAGGATATCTTGATCAGACATTACGGACCTCCTTCGAAGCATGATGTATTCTCACTATCATGCATCGAAAGGCGATAACTGTCCAGTTTCTTCTGAAAAAAGTGCTTCAGCCCATGATCACGACGACCTCGTTCGTGTCATCCATCTTGTCCACCGGAATCAAATTGCCTTCCAGCGTCTCGCCATTGAGCCGCACTTCACGCACCCCCTTCTGGACACCCTCGGAATTCTGGACCTCGATATTCAGTTTGTGCCCGCGAAACTGCCGCGTCAGGCGATAACCCTTCCAATCCGCCGGTATGCAGGGATCAATCTTCAGGCCGTCATAATCGGGCTGGAGTCCCAGGATGCCTTCGGCAACGCTGACAAAGGTCCAGGCGGCGGTACCGGTGAGCCAGGAGTTTTTGGCCTCGCCCTGGATGGCGGCATCGCGTCCCGAAATCATCTGGGCATAGACGTAAGGCTCGCAGCGATAGGTATCGATATTCTCTTCCTGGGCGGCGGGACAGATGCTGAGATAATACTCGAGCGCGCGGTTGCCTTCCCCCATCATGCACCATGCCAGATGAATCCATGCGTTGTTGTGGCAGAAGATGCCGGCGTTTTCCTTGTAACCCGGCGGATAGCTCGTGATTTCGCCCAGTTCCTTGTGGTATTCGCTGTAGGGCGGCTGCTGGAGCAGGATGCCGTCGGGCGTGTAAAGATGCTGATGCAGGCTTTCGAGGGCGGTCCTGGCTCGGTCATTATCGCGACCGGCTCCTCCCAACACGCACCAGGCCTGACTTTCGATAAATATCTGCCCTTCCTCGCAGGACTTCGATCCCACGGGCCGCCCCTCGGCATCATAAGCCCGCCGATACCACTCACCGTCCCAGGCCTGCTCTTCCACAGCCTTGAGCATGGCGTCATAGTGCTCCTGAATATGCGCCGCGTCATCGCCCTTGCCCATGTGCCCATAGAGCGCCTTCAGTTCCCGTGCGGCATAAAGGAAAAGTCCCGCAATCATCACCGATTCCGCCTGAGAACCTTCCACGTCGCCTGCCGTCTGGAAAGACTCATTGGGTTCGGTGGAAAAGCAGTTCAGGTTGAGGCAGTCGTTCCAGTCAGCATGGCCGATCAGGGGCAGGTCGTGGGGGCCGCGATTGTTCATGGTATAGTTGATGCTGGTCTCCAGGTGGTGGAGCAGCGTCTCCGTGCTTCCGGGCTTGTCGGCATAGCCGATGGCTTCGTCGAGGATCGACAGGTCGCCCGATTCGCGGATATAGGCGCAGGTACTCAGGATCAGCCAGAGATGGTCGTCAAAGAAGTCCCCGCCGATTTCGGCATTGCCCTGCTTGGTAAGAGGCTGGTACTGGTGATAGCAGGTCCCGTCGGACAACTGGGTGGCGGCGATGTCCAGGATGCGCTGACGGGCGCGGTCGGGAATCATGTGGACAAAGCCCAGAAGGTCCTGGTTGCTGTCACGAAAGCCCATGCCACGGCCGATGCCGGTTTCAAACATGCTGGCCGACCGTGACAGGTTGAAGGTGGCCATACACTGGTACTGGTTCCAGGTGTTCACCATGCGGTTGATACTGGAATCGGGGCACTCGACCTGATAGGCCGCCAGCAGTTCCTCCCATTTCTCGCAGAGGCCGTCAAAGGCACCGTCCACGGCATCGAGGGAGGCGTATTTCTGCATAATTTCGCGGCCCTTGGTCTTATTCATGACAAAAGGCGCGTCGAATTTGGGAAGCTCGCCCTGGTCCACATAGGCCAGCACGAAGGAAAAGGCCTCCTCGCCGTTCGCTTCCAGATCCAGGTCGATCTGGTGCGATCCGATGGGATTCCAGCCGTGGGCGATGGAATTGGTGGCTTTTCCGGCAAAGGGAACCGCCGCTTCGTGAAAGCCGTTATGAACCCCGATAAAGGCATCGCGGCAGGTGTCATAAGCCGCCACGGGAGCCGTGCAGCCGAAGAGGGCATAATGGTTGCGGCGTTCGCGGTATTCCGTTTTGTGATAGATCACGCCATCTTCCACTTCCACTTCGCCGATGGAATAGGTGCGCTGGTAGTTGGTCATGTCGTTGAGCGCTTCAAAGAGACAGAATTCGACGAAAGAGAAGATCGAAATCTTGCGCGGTTGATTTGACAAATTGCGTACACAAACTCGCCAGATCTCCAGATTTTCCTTGGGCGGCACAAAGAAGAGCATCTCCACTTCGATGTCGTTTTTGCGTCCGATGATACGGGTATAGCCCAGGCCGTGGCGGCATTCGTAATGATCGAGGGCCGCCTTGACCGGCTTCCAGCCGGGATTCCAGACCGTCTCGCCATCGCGGATATACAGATAACGCCCACCAAGATCCATGGGCACGTTGTTATAGCGGTATCGGGTCAGGCGGCGCAGCTTGGCATCCTTCCAGAAATGGTAGCCGCCGGCGGTGTTGGTGCAGAGGCCGAAAAAGTCATCCTGTCCCAGGTAGTTCAGCCAGGGCAGGGGCGTGTCGGGTCGGGTGATTGCGTATTCACGTTTGCCATCATCAAAATAGCCATAGGGGTTTTCGGGCATTGCTGTAAAGTCCTTTGTACTGGATATCCATTCCTTCCGCCAAAAGCGGTTCTATAAAATGCATGCAAACGAGTATAATGTCCAGACGGAAATCGCCTTCCACCCCTTACAATTCCCGTAAAAATCATTCGATTTCCCGACCGCGCGCGCTTATACTGCCTTAGACTTCAAAAGGATGTCCCCATGACGGAAGTAACCAGAGATACTGACATGGCGAACGAGCCGGAACCTGCCCAGGGCGATGTCTTGTCGGCGCGCCCCCCATCGATCCTCCAGCACCTGCTTGCATGGGGCACTCTGGCGCTGGTCGTATTCTGCCTGGGATTCTTTCCGCTGCGATCTTCCACCGACGAATGGTGGCACCTGAAGACGGGCAAGTGGATCGTGGAGCATGGCTACCGCCTGCCCGAGAAAGACATCTTCAGCTATACCTCGGCCGACTATCACTGGGAGAACCATGAATGGCTGTCCCAGGTGTTCATGTATCACATTTATAAACTCGGCGAAGCCCTGTCTTTTCAGGGATGGAAGGCCGTCATTTTTGCCAAGTCGATCCTGCTGGTCTTGTGCTGGCTTTTGCTTGGGCGATTTCTGTGGCAGCGTTGCGGCAGCGGCAGACGGGGCCTGATGATCGCGCTCTTTGTGGCCCTTCTGGCAGCTGCCGTGGGACGCCGCATGTTCTGGGCCCGTCCTCCGGTCGTGAGCAATATCCTGGTCGTCTTCTTCCTGTATGTCATGTGGATGCATCGGCTTGGCAGGTTGCGCACGCTTCATCTGCTGGTGCTGCCCCTGCTGATGCCGCTATGGGCCAACCTGCACGGGGGCTTTCTCGTGGGCGGCATGATTGTCGCCGCTTATTTCTGCGGTGAACTGGTCGAGGGCATCGGACTGCGGCTCTTTGCAAAAGCCGATCCCGCCGCACTCCGGGCAAAGTGGCAGCACTGCCTGACCTATCTGATCCTGGGCGTCCTGTGCGGTTTATCAAGCCTCATAAACCCTTACGGATACAAACTTTATCTGCTCAGTTCTCGGGTGATGGATGAGGGACAGCTCGTGTCCATGCTCAGCGAACTCCAGCCGCCGAATTACCGCTATGTCTGGGCCTTTCCCTTTATGACAATTCTCATCGGCCTCGGCTTCATCTGGCTGATCGCTCGAAGCCTGCGCCGGCAACGACCCGCCTGGCCGCCGCTGCCAGAAATGCTTCTGGCCCTCTTTTTCTTCTGGCAGGCGGCCATGCATGTCAGGCACCTGATCTTTTTCGGAATCATCGGCGCTCCCCTGCTGGCCTGGATGATTCGGGAATTCTGGGCGGAGTATCAAAACCGTTTCGACCGTTTTTTACGTATCGCCATTCCCGTTGCGGCGATCTGGCTGGCTGCCTGGTTGCTCTTCTTTCCCGGAGAAGCCTGGCCCGTGATCGGCAATATTTCCCGCTTTCAGCCCGCCTTCTTCGCCCATTCCGCCGTCGGACGCAGCACCCGCCTTCTTCTGAACGACCGATACCTCAACGGACTCTGCGAAGAACCCGGCGCCTACCCACGCAGGCCTGTCCAGTTTATCCTCGACACCATGCCCCCCGGGCGCATGTACAATCGCAACAACGTCTGCGGCTACCTGATCTGGAAACTGAGCCCCGAGCATTATCGGCTCTTTACAGATAACCGCTTCGATATCTTCGGCGGGGACTTCTTAATAGATGAAATGATCATCGCCGAGGGCGTCACGAAAGAGGAATGGGCCGAAGCGGGACAAGCGAACCGGCCCGGTTGGATGGACCTGATCGAGAAATACGACATCAACTGGCTTTTCCTCCATCGCAATGAGAATTTACACAGAAAACTCATAAGCAACAGACTTTCGGGATGGATACTGGTCTATATGGGTCGGGAATACGCGATCTGGATCCGTGACACAGCGACCAACCGCCAGTGGACCAAGAAAAACAGCCGAACCATACAGGCTTACCGGGCAGGGATGAGATGAACGAGATTTCTCAAAATGCGTCCTTCAGGCAAGTTACCGAATCCTTGCTGGTGCAGATTTCCCTGGTCTCGCTCATCGTCCTGGGGCTGCTTTGGTACGCCACTTTCCGCCTGGGAATCCCCCTGACCGGAGAACCCTTCCAGTCCGGCCTCCACGGCAACGATTTCAAGCACATCTATCTGGGCCCATGGATGCTTTCGGAAGACCAGAATCCCTACGATGCCGAAGCCCTGATGCGGGCGGCAAAGCTCCGCGGCCTGGGCGCGATCAATCCTTACGTCTATCCCCCTTTCACGGCTCTGGTCATGACTCCCCTGTCGAAGTTGAGTCCGCCGACGGCCCTCAAGACCTGGTTTATCCTGAACCATCTCTTCCTGATCAGTGCCTGCGCCCTCATATTCCTCGGGCTGGGCCTGCGTCCCGACCTGCAGAACCTCTGCGCCATGGTCCTGCTCGCGGCCTTGTCCTGGCCCCTGCACCGCACGCTTACCGCCGGACAATTGAACCTGGTGCTGCTCCTTTGTTTTGCCGCGGTTTTCTTCTTTATGCGCTTGCGGCGGCCCTGGATCGCCGGAGCCATCGGGGCCTTTGCCTTCCTCTTCAAATTGATTCCCGGCATTCTCCTGGCCTACTTTTTCTGGAGCGACTTCACCCTTTCCCGCACAAACCCGCAAGCCGTACATTCCCGCCGACGCCTCTGCATTTTCAGCGGGTCGTCCTGGTCCATCAATATGTATCTTTGCGGCTTGTGGGCCATGGTCTCAATGGTGCTCTTCAGCTTGCTTTTGCTGGGGCTATCGGTTTGGGGCGTGGGCTGGGATATCCATCGCGAATTCTGGCCGATCCTGCAGGATATGGGCTACGGCAAGTCCACCTGGGCCGATTTCGGCATGCATTTTTATCGCGATGCCGCCAACCAGTCCTTGAACTCTCTCTTTCACCATCTTTTCGTCGCCTGGGAGGGATTTCGGCCCTGGATCAGCCTGGGTCCGCAATGGGCCAATAATCTTACCAAGGCTTCATGGCTGGTCTGTGTGGCCTTGCTGATATGGAGAACCTTTCCCATCCGAAAGGGCGATCCCGAAATGCATTTGAACCAACCCATCCTGTACGGTCTTTTCGTTCTGCTGGCGCTTCTCACCCCCAGCATTTATTGGGACCACTATATGATTCTCTGCCTGATCCCGCTGATGGCATGTTTCGGAGCCTTGCCGGGCCGGTCCCGCGGCTTGGCCCTGGCGCTCATGGTGCTGATCATGTTCGGGGTCAACGGCGTGATTGACAGGTCCTATTTATGGAGCCGCTATGGCCTCGGCATGCTTGAGCAACTTTCCCTTATCGAAATTCTTTTGCGCGTTCTTTTTATTCTGGTGTGCCTGCTGGTACTGCTCAAGGCTCTCATGCTGCTGGCGGGAGTCCTGATGTCCCATGGAGAAAAGCATTCTCTGCTCGCCCTGTGGTGGGCACTCAGCGCCGCCATGGTCACCATGCGATTCCCCTATGCCAGCCCCGCCTTTCATCATGGCCCGTTCATGATCTTCATGTCCCTCGGGCTGATCGGAACGCTCTCGCTCTTCGGCTTGTCGCTGTATCTGGTTTCACGCCCTGTGCCTGAAAGGGCATAGATTGTACCGCTTTCATGCGAGAAAAACATGCAACCCGGCTGGTAGTCAAGGGCTGTAACATAAATAAAGACACATTCATTGATCATAGTTTTCAGCGCTGAAAGCGCGATTCATCATAG
>CAYWYC010000252.1:0-4239 GCA_964462565.1 uncultured Candidatus Sumerlaeota bacterium
TTTTTTAACCACGAAACACACGAAAAACCTCAGGTGGGATATGCCTTACGAAAAAGCCAGGACAGATATCAGTATGCAGGATCAAGGGCAGTCAGATCTTCAGGTCGGAATGCTTGACATCCTGTTCGTCGCCCGCATAAAATGGATATTCATCATTTGTGATCATTCATTGGGCCTGAGGAAGATATTAATGCGAAAAATGAAAGCCTTATCCGGAGCAGGGAGCCTTTGTACCATTTTGTTGGCAGTGGGATTGTTGGCGGTTTCGGCCCAGGCTGCTGATTATTATGTTTCCAGCCGGGGCGCGGCGGAAAATCCCGGAACCGAAGTGGCGCCTTTCAGTTCGGTATCGCAGGCCTTGGATGTGGCGGTGGCCGGAGATACGGTTTATCTGAGTCGCGGAGATGTCTTTCGTGAAAGTGATCTTTCCGTGGGCGCCGATATCAGCATCACTGCCTATGGCCCGGAAAGCCTCGACAAACCGGCAATCCAGGGAAGCGCCCTGCTGACGAGCTGGACAAAGTGGACCGAGAACGACAAGGTCCTCGTGGCCGATTGGCCCCATTCTTCAGATGTGGGTGAAGTTTTTGTAAATAATGATCGCGTGACCTTGGCGCGCTATCCCGATTCGGGATGGTTGCGGACCGACAATAACAACCCCTTGCAAACAACCTCGAATAAAATTGTATGCCCGGAACTGGACGGCGATCCGATTGCCACACCGGGTCGCTGGACGGGAGCCCAGATGCGCTGGCGCAAGTGGAGCTGGTGGTACGAGACGCGGCCCATTGCGACAGATCAGGGCAATGGCGTGCTGGAACTTGGAGGGAGCGCCTCCGGTAACAATGTCGGCGGGCTGAGCGGTTTTTATATTGATGATACGATCAAGGAACTGGACGCGCCGGGCGAATGGTATTTTGATGGCGACGCCCGAAAACTCTATCTATATCCTCCGGAAGACGCGAACCCGGCAGCGATGCGCGTGGAAGCGGCCCATCAGGATTCGGGATTGGTCCTGTCGGGGGCCAGTCTCGACGGGATTACGGTTCGCCATTACCTGAAGCAGCTGATCACGATCAGCAGCGGAAGCACCGTGGAGAACTGCCTGCTGGAACATTCGAGCAGCAACGGCATCAAGGGGAACTGGAACTGCTATGGTTCCACGATTCGCGGCAACCATATTCGGGATATCCTGAACGTGGGCATCTGGTGGAATGAAAACTACGATGGACCGGGCGGCACGATCATCGAGCGCAATAGACTGGAACGTATTGGCGCGGTGGCAGGCCTGGGCGGTAGCGGCCCCTGGCATGCGGCAGGGGTGATTATCGTGAACGCCAAGGCCCTGCAATTTCGCTTGAATCGCCTCAGCTGGACCGGTTACGCGGGCATCATCCTGGGCCGGGAAGGGCAGTTTGTCGAGAAAAACGTCTTTCGCTACTGCATGTCTACACTGAACGACGGCGGCTCGATTTATACCAACTGCAGCCGCAGCACCCTCCGCGACAACATTATTCTGGACACGATCGGCGACCTGGATTCTTCGCAACTCTGGACGCCGCTGGGCCACGGAATCTGGCCCGAATTTCTGGGCAATTTCGAGGAATCGGTCATCACGGGCAACACGGTCTATGGCTCCGGTGGCGATGGGCTTTTCCTGCCGAACAATTGGGACTGCGTGATCAGCGATAACATTTTTCTGAATAACGCCCGCGCGGGGATGACCCTGGGCGGCCACGAAAACGGGCGTTCCGACGGTATGACCAACCAGAACCATGTGATCGAAAACAACATCTGCGGCATTGGTGGGGTGGAGTGGGAGGCCCTGGAATTCCGGAACCTGATCTACTGGGCCGATTTGATTCAGGCCTCTCTGAATTATCGAATTCACAGCGACCGGGACCTCGATTACGGGACCATGAGCGGAACTACTTTTGTTCAACCGCAGGCGGGTGACTGGATTCGCGATACTTCGCGATCGGTCATGGAGATCGCCACCTGGCAATCGCGTGAGCCCGATTGGGCCGATCCCGATCCGGAAGTTGTGGTGGGCGATGCCTATCTTTTCATCAACGATACTGAAACCACCTATGGAATGGTGCTGCCGGCGGATGTAAGCTGGACTAATCTTTCGGAAACGCCGGTTGGCTATGAAGTGCGAATCGCGCCTTTCCGCAGTGTGGTTCTTTTGGCGACAGACGGCAATCCCTCCAATCTGAAGCCTTACTACCTGGCGACGGAAATGCCCGAACCGGCCGGGCTTCCCCTGGCGAGTTGGGTACATTATTGATACAGATTATTTGAGAATATTTCTTCTTATCGCTTTTCTCCGTAATCTATTCCATTATCCTGCCTTGCAGTGCCCTTTCGCCCTATTTCGTCCTTCAATTTCCTCAAGGCGAAGGCCTCACGGGCCGATACCTGTTCTAATATGAGCTTTGCTTTGGTGTATAAATACATACTCGACAAGCTGCAGTGAATGGTAAATTTCGACTTTTACATAAGTCTTGAAACAGCCAGGTATGCCTGTGCCTAAAAACAAGGGACACAGCCATGTTTTATGAAAGGTTTGATCATGTTTGCATCTAATTGCCTGAATCAGTTGGGTTTGGTAGGGAAAGGCCTTTGTCTTTCCATCATGCTGTTTTTGCCCTTGGGGCTTTGTTTTGCCAACACGGTGGACTGGCAACCGGTGGAAAACACAAGCTGGACGGGAGGCATTTCACGAAACGCTGACGGCGCGGTCAATGTCGGCGCCAGTTCCTTTGACTCGAGCGACAATGGCAGCAACGACGACAGCGCCACGATCGAAATCAACAAACCCGAAGAGCCGCTTCCCGCGGATGCTTCTTTTTTGATTTATCAGTATTTTACGGGCGCATCCGAGGGCAGCGCCTTTTCGCTGGGGGCCTGGAATTATACCCGCAACGACTGGACGGCCCATGCCGACGCATCGAGCACGCGGACGATCCGCTACCAACTGCCCCATGATGAGTGGCTGGCGCTTTGTCTTTATGACCAGCAGGCCGGGCAGATCGCCCAGGTGGTCTATCCCTATCGCGATGCCTGGCAGGGCGCCGAAAGCGCAATGAACCGCATGGCCGCGGCAAACAGCCTGAACCCGGCGGCAGGTCCTTCCGCAAGCAACGATCCCAACTGCCGTGTCTCGGCGGTGCAGCAGGTGGCGGTCTATTCGCACCGGCTGGCCTATGTGGGCTGCTGGGATTATGCTTCTGATTCATGGGTCTCTGAAACCGATGACTCGGGAAACTTCACCTTTGACTATCCCGTCCGCAACGACAGCTGGATGGCGATTTGCATTATGGACTACGAAACCGGCGAATGGACCGATGCCATTTACCAGTACCATCAGGATTTCAGCGGGGAATGAGGATTGCCCGAATTACCAATACTTGGATATAGCGGAAGAAAGGATATTAAAATGAGTTTCAGAAGCAGATTGTTCACGTTGGTTTTAGGGGCTATTATTCTCACTTTGGCGGCAGCGACCATGGCCGCCCCACCCGATACGGTTCTGATTTCCGGTTCACTGCGCAACAGCGCGGGCGATCCGCTGACGGGCGACCGGGTTTATCAGATCACTTTCTACGATGCCCAGACGGCTGGTAATCAGATTGGAGCCACCGTTTCCGGCACAGTGACCATGACCGATCAGGGAACCTATAATATTTCTTTCGTGCCGCCTGCCGAAGTTCTGGCGAAGGGCCATTGCTGGTACGAGCTCGGTATCGACACGGACGAACCCACCGACGGCGATGCTTCCGATGATATTTTTGACCGACGCATCGGCATCTATAGCGTACCCTTTGCCTTGCAGGCGAAGGAACTGACGGGGGCATTGACCGATGCGCAAATTCCCGATGACATCACCATTGATAACGCCGCTAATGCGGACACCCTTGATGGAATGGATTCCACCGACTTTGCCACCAGCGCGGCCCTCGCCGGAAAGGCCGACACCGACCACGGCCATGCCTTCAGCGAAATCACCGGCACGGCAACGGACGCGCAGATTCCTGATGACATCACGGTTAACGCCGCCGCTACGGCCACTACGGCCACCGTGGCCCTTAGCCTGGTTGGTGGATCGGGGACGACAACCGCCACCTATGCCCATAGCGCCGGTGATGCCAACACCCTTGACGGAATGGATTCCACCGACTTTGCCACAAGTTCGACCCTGACGACCGAACTCTCGGCCAAGGCCGACGCTGCCGA
>CAYWYC010000252.1:4339-6970 GCA_964462565.1 uncultured Candidatus Sumerlaeota bacterium
GCTCATGCCTTCAGCGAGATCACCGGAAGCGCTACCGACGCGCAGGTGGCCGATGCTCTGACCCTTTCGGGCGGTACGATCAACAACAGCCCGATCGGCGCTTCGACACCTTCCAGCGGAAATTTCACGAGCCTGGGAATTGAAGCCAGCGCCGGCACGAACTATGTGGATGCACAAAATACGCTGTACAACATTTTCAACAAAACTGCGGATCAGTGGCAGTCTTTTACTGCAGAAAGCACGGGGAAGTTTGTCAAAGCCGCGTTTATGTGCTCTGCCGGAATGGATGCCGGAAACGTGATCCTCACGATTTATGAAGGGGAAGGCACGGGCGGCACCCAGATTTACACGGGCACGACCAGTGTGCCGGACCTCTGGAACGGCGAGTGGATCAGCGACGAAATCGCGCTTGCTGATCGGCCAACTCTGGTCCAGGGCCAGCAATATACTATCCGCATTCAGACAGGAACCTCAGTTCCAAATGCGGCATTTTATAACGGCAACGTTTATGCAGGCGGGATTTCCTCCATCGCCGCGGACAAAGATTTCTATTTCAAAATTTATATGAACTCCACCGCAGGCGGTCCCGCGTCCTTGTC
Organism: uncultured Candidatus Sumerlaeota bacterium; assembly: GCA_964462565.1. Taxonomy (GTDB): domain Bacteria; phylum Sumerlaeota; class Sumerlaeia; order UBA8349; family UBA8349; genus CAYWYC01. The sequence continues at coordinate 4,939 of CAYWYC010000252.1, forward strand.
CGGTGGCGCTTATGGTTTTGGCACGTCAAGCCCTGCGGAAGTGGTGGACATTCATGGTCCCGTCCGACTGGAGCAGCAGGCGGACACTCCGCCGGACACTTCCGACCGCCTCTACAACAACGGCGGCAACCTGTACTGGGACGGCACGCAATTGAACTTTTCCACCATCGTGGAAGACATGCTGGCGACGACGTTGTCCTTTGACGACGGCGACCTGCTGGACCTGTCGGCGATCAATGCGTCGGGTACGGGCGAGGGGCTTGTTCTTCCCCAATCGACGGATGTATCCGGGGGCGTAGGTGAAGGCCAGATCAGCTGGGACAGCGACGACGACAAACTCTATGTGGGCGACGGCAGTGGGGTCGTCGAGATCGGCGCAGGCGGCGGTGGCGGAACGTCGCGAGATACGATTACCGCCAGTCTCAGTACTCTCAGCACAGGTTGGAATACCTTTCCCGTCTGGGCGCAGAAAATGAAACATTCCGGTACGCTGGTCAATTTCCAGATTTACGCAGAGATAGTGGCGAACGGTACGGCGGACTTGCAGAAAAACGGTTCATCGGTACTGTCAGCGCCGGTCGCATTTACAAATGATACGGTCGTTGAGGCTACACTCACAGATACGAGCTTCAGCGCGGGAGATACCTACAAGATCATTTTTGACAATGCCACGGGCGATCACTATCCGGCCATCTTTACGTTGATTGTGGAGTATTAATCGACGCAATAACGATAGATGCCATAGGTATAGACGTAGTTGAAATCACCATCGAGGTCGATCTGCTTGAGTTGGGTATGCAGGTCGGCCTCGATGGTTTCGTATTTTCGACCCGCGCGAACGGCGGCTTCGATGTTGGATTGGGTCGTCAGGTAGCCGATGAGTTCTTCGCGATTGAAGCGTAAGGGGATGACGCCTTTGTCTGCTTTCAGGATTTCGATCTCGGAATCATTGTCCGGAATAACAGCGGCGGCCTTGCCCCGGGGCGGCGAGGGATATTGCTTCAGGTAATGTTGAAAAAACCATTGGTTGAAGGCTTCGGAAGTCGCGTGTCCGGCAAAGGCAAAATTATAAATCAGCCAGATCGCGCCCGGCCTGGAAATACGCTTAAAGCTGGAGATCGCGATATCCTGGTCGAACCAGTGAAAGGCCATGCAGCAGTTGATCAGATCGAAGGCGTTGCCTTCGGCAATTTCATCGTAGGAAGCCTGACGCGGCTCAAAGCCTTTGCCGCGCGCCTGGGACAGCATGGCCGGAGACGCATCGACACCGATAAGCCGGTTGGAAATCTGAAGCAAGGGCAAGGTCGAATCCCCCGTCCCACAGGCAATGTCGATGGCCGAACCAAAGCCCCCTTCCGGCGTCCACGGCGCGAGCCATTTCAGCACGGCATCATGCACCTTCGGGCGAAACCGATCATACCGCTCGGCGGCTTCCTGCAAGGTAAAGTAAGACATCCCTCATTTCCCCTAGACACAAAAAACCGTGCGTCCCGATCCCAGGGACATTTGATTAGCTCCAAAGAAGCGCTGCAGAAACCCGATAATGCTGGAATCTGCCCGGCTTGCGCCTTACTATATAGAAAGGTCGCGGCAATATGCAATCAGAGTTCATCCAGGCGAGAGGCAAACAGGAATCCGATGCTGCGAATGGTGACTATCTTCCTGCTGAGCGTTGCCATGCTCTACTGGGCCTGGCAATACGAAACCGTTTTTCGCGCCGACGCCGAAAACCACAAGATCGACCTTCTCGGCTTTCACGCGCCACCCTATACCTATGACTTCTGGACCGACTACACCTTCGAAGATCCCAAGCCAGCCTGGTACTATCCCCATTTCTATTTCTCGTTCCTCTTCTGGGGCCTCGGCATGGCAGGCCTCTTTTTCTGCGTCTGGCGATTCGCGCAAAAGATCAGCGAAGAAAGCACGGGAACGGGGTGAGGGAAAACGGCAGGCGGCATCGCAATCAAGGCCAATAAGATCAGACATGATTTACAAGATTAACAAGATTCAAAATGTTTTGCCAAATCCTGTT
>CAYWYC010000253.1:0-6828 GCA_964462565.1 uncultured Candidatus Sumerlaeota bacterium
CGGAAACTGCAGAATTGTTTATGGTACAGCCTCTCTTCCATACGCGAAAAAAGGCATCCATAGGCGAAAAAAGGCGGCGGCAAGCCGGAGAACCCCAGATTTCGTTCCCGATCGCATTAGCGGGTGGGATATGCCTTACGCAAAAGCCAAAACAGGTATCAGTATGAAGGATCAAGCCCGAAAAAGGGTCCATTTCAAAAGACTTGACTTAACAGGGATGAGTATATACCATGCTTTTCTGGCTTTTGTGGGCCGGAACAAATTGGGCATGGTGAAGGATATTTGCCCTTGTTTTTGATTGGATCCGGATTATCATATCTGTTCAATCCTCAAGTTCTGTTTCCTGGTCGAAGGGGCGATATTCCTATGGTTCCGGAAAGTTTTTTTATTTACATGGTTAAGGTTAATTTATGCTGAAATCCGATTCTCCCTCCAACGCCGCCAGCAGCGAACTCACTGTTAACGAGGCGCTGACTCTTCTATTTGACTACAAGTGGATTTTGCTTGGTTTTACGCTGCTCGTTGGTATTGCCGCGGCATTGTACACGCTTACTCTGCCCAATACATATCGCTCTTCTTCCGCCTTGATTATTCGCGAACCCGAAATAGGGCTGACCGGTGAGGCCAGTCCCCTGACAACGGAGATGCTGCTGGCATTGATCCAATCAACCCAGATCAAACGCAAAACCTTTGACTCCTTGGCTCCCGAGATAAATTCCCTGGAAAGAAATGGAGTCTTGGAAGAAGGCTTTTCCTTTCGCAGTTTTCAGAAAATGCTGCAAACCCAGGTGGAGCGCCAAACCGGCATGGAGCAGAGTCTGATCCCTTTGATTAAATTGAGTGCCGAAGGTCCGTCTCCGGAATTCTGCGCCTCCGCGGCAAATGCCTGGGCCCAAACCGTTACCAGCCAGACCAGCCAAATCTATCAAAGTGGAATAGAAGAAGTGGCGCAATTTGCCGAGGATATCTACCGGGAAGCGGATGAAGCGCTGAACCAAAGCGAAGAAAGACTGACATCGGCAATGCTTTCCGCCCAGGTAGAATTGCAAAAAAGCCGCCTGAAGGAAAGCAACCAGACCTATGCCAAACTCTATCAGGATGTCTTGGACCTGGACGCCGAAACAAGCAACCTCCTGTCCCTGATCGAAAATGAAGGTGAATTTCTCAGCGCGCAGGAAATTGATGGCGTATGGATGGGCGAACTTTTTAACGAAGAAAAATTCGGCCCCCAGATCGACATTATGGTAAAGCAATCGGAAACGGCGAAGACGATTAATGAAGTAAAAAGAAATATCCAGTCGAACCAGAAACGCCTTGCCAAATTTGAGATGGAAAACAACTTGCAGTTTGTGGTCATGGATCTCGGCCAGAAAGAAGCGGAACTCGAGAATATTCTGTCCCAGCTGATGGACACCCGCGGCGCATTGGCCCAGGCCCAGGCCACCTATGAAGAACTTTCCACGCAGATGAAACAAGAACCACAGAAAATCACCTTGAACAAGGCGATTACCAATGACGTCTTGTGGGATAGCATCCTCAACGAAGTCCCCCAATCGGATCTCATGACGAAGATACTGAAGACGGAAGAAAGTAACGAGGTGTACTTGGAATTGCGCATTCAGGTAGCCGCTCTGGCCGGAAACATATCGGGCCAGAAGGAGCGAATCGATAATTTTGAAGAGCAATTGAACAAGTTGCAAAAGCGCGTAGGGGAATTGAGCCAGGAAGAAACCCTGCTCACGGCCCGCTATGATGATTTATCGAGCGCGATCGAAAAAGACAAGACCATGCTCCGGCACCTGGAAGAAGCCTATAACCTGTCGCGCCAGAATCTGGAACAACTGCGCCAGGATTATAAAATGAAGATGGCTTCGCTTCAGGCCAAAAAGCGGCAACTGACCAAATTGGAAAAGGATATCGGAACTCTGGAAAATCATGTCCTGCAGGCCCAGAACAAAATATCTTCGATGAGGCGCATTGTTGAAAATCGTACGGAAGTGCGTGAGACAATCGCTTCCCAGCGCGAAGAAGTCGCCCTGCTGAAAATCGCCGCCAAGCAATCATCCCGAAGCGGCGCCATGTTGCTCTATCAGGCTGTCCCGGACCCCCTTCGCGTTTCTCCGCATCGAAGTCGCATTGTTCTGGCTTCCATGGCGGCCGCTTTCTTCCTGTTTGCCTTTCTGCTTGTCATTATCGAAATCGTAAGACGCACTCATGTTCAAAGGGCATAGGGCTGAGTCTTTGCTGAAAAATCTCTTAAAAAATCAATTGCGCGTCAACATGCTTTCGGGCTTTGTCTGCCAGGGAATCAATGTGGCTGTCCTGGTTTTTGCATATCCCATATATCTGCATTACCTGGGTCCGGAAGTGTTCGGAGTCTGGCTGCTGCTCAGCACGGTCTTGCGTTTTGCCCAGCTGGGCAACCTGGGCATACATTCCGCCACCATAAAACTCGTGGCCGAAGAACATGGCCGCGAAGATTATGCAAGTATCCGGCAATATGTAAGTACCTCTATTATGACACTGCTGGCCACTGGCGCTCTGATCCTGACAGGGATCCTGATTTTTCAGGAGCAAATCATCGGCCTGTTCAAAATGGAGCCGCAATATGCCGACCGGGCCTTGGGATTGCTGCCCTACATTGGCCTGCTCTCCATTTATGTGCTTGTCGTACAAACGGTTTCCGCCACCCTTTCCGGCCTGGGCCGCATGGACCTTTTCAATTATTTCCAGAGCGCCAGCCGCATGGTGGGGCTGCTGGTTTCGGCACTTTTGCTGTGGCAGGGATTCGGCCTGATGAGTTTGCTGATCGGGCAGGCCACTTCTTATTTGCTGATTAATGTCCTGACCATTATCGGCATCCGCCGGGTGGCCGGGCTGCGGATTTTTTCGGTGCGCGCCTTTTGCGCGCACAGGCTGAAGCGTATTCTTAAATTCGGCAGCATGGTCTTCGGCAGTTCCATTATCGGCCTGCTTTTCGATCCTTTTAATAAACTGATGATTTCCCGGAACCTGGGAGTCGGCGCGGTGCCTGTTTATGACATTGCCTTCAATGCGGGCAACCAGATTCGGGGCTTGATCGAAATGGCGTTGCGGCCCCTTATGCCGGAAATCAGCCGCCTCTCCAGCGACCCAAGCGAAAGAGGCAAAAAGCGCTTATGGCATATCAATAATCGCGGGATTTTCTTTGTCCTCCTCATGGCGGGGCCGCTTTACGCGGTGATCCTGCTTATCGCGCCCTGGCTCTTAAAAACATGGCTGGGCAATGATTTTACCGAAGATATCCCCCCTGCTTTTCGCCTGATGCTTTTCTCTACCTTTATCAACCTGATCGGAATTCCCGCCTACCATACCTTGCTGGGCCTGAATCGCGCGCGAAATGCGGTTATCAGTTCGCTGATCATTAGCGGCGGAAATTTTGTAATGGTTCTGATAATCAAGGCAATTACCGGAACCGTTTATATCAACTGGATGTTTGCCGGGCTTATTCTTTCATTCACCCTGTCCACCTTATATTTGACGATCCGCGCCCGCTTTGCCATACTGAGGCGGCAACACGATGATTCTCAATCACCCCTGGAGCAATAAATCCCATGACCTGCCATTTTGTTTATGCCGTACCTCCTCCGCAAAAGCCCCTGGCCCGGGTTCGACGTCTGGCTATGCTGCGCTTGCAGAAGATGGGAATGGCCGTAAGCGCCATCGGCAACCGCCAGGCTCCGGCGACGGGTTCCTGGCCGGTTCGTTCGCCCTTTGAAAACACACGCAATGTTTTTGAGCGACTTTCGAAAAAATCGGAAACACTCCTTTACGATATCTATGAAAACTCACCGGGGAAGGTGGAACCCGGGGATGTGCTGGTGGGACATCCCTATTTCCCGGCGCGTCCGGACACAAAAGGGCAAACCGAACTGCTGATGGAAAAGCATGATTGCTGGAAGCGAATCGGAGTTATATCGCCTGTCCACTGCGATCCTTCTTTTCAAACAAGTCATATCAATCGCGATTACCTGCTGGCCATCGATAAACTGATCCCCCGGGCCGATGTTTTTTTTGCAGTCATGGGCCCCTATTGGGAAGATCAGTGGAAAACGAGCGATTTTGCCCACTGGCTGCCCAAACTGGTCCGGCTGGACATGGCGATCGACGTGGGCCGATTCCCCCGCGTCAAAAAGCGTTTCAATCCACCCGGCAAGCGGGGCTTCTTTTTTATCGGAAAAAACGATCCTATGAAGGGGGTTGATTTCCTTGCGGATATATTTACCAATCTGGGGAATTGTCCCAAGGGCCGCATCGGGCCGGGACCGGATGTTCCCGGTGTGCCGCGGATCAGCCTGGCCCGCGCCTTGACGCCGGAATATATGAGCGAAATCGCGGGGAAGTATGACTTTTTCATCAGTCCATCCCGCGCCGATCCCAACCCCACCACCATCCTCGAGTCCATGGCCTGGGGGTTCCCCGTGGTGTGTACCCCGCAATCGGGATATTATGAAACCGAGTACCGGATGAACATCCACCGGGACGACCTGAAAAGCACGCTCGAAACGCTGAACGCCCTGCAGTATATGGATGAAAACCGCCTGATGGCTATGTCCGATATGGGCCGTCAAACCGTGGAGCAGGATTACACGTGGGATCGTTTCGCCGAGACGATAATCAAACACATGGAAATGGATCGCTGACCATGTCCACTATTTTTTCCTGGAAGACAGAAGATTTTGACCAGTTGCTCGCTTCTTGCGATGTGGACCCCTTGTTGCCCTATATCGTTAAATATTTCGACAAGGAAGGTGCCATCCTGGAAGCAGGCTGCGGGGCCGCGCGTTATGTGAAATACCTGGACGACCGTGACTACAACATTACCGGCCTCGAATACAATGCGTCCACCCTGAAGAATGTGGAGCAAAAATGGCCCGGCCTCAAGACCGTCACCGCTGACGTCCAGCAGATGCCCTTTCCTGATAATTGCTTTACCGGCATGATATCCATTGGGGTGGTGGAGCATTTCAAGCCCGGGCCTTACAAGCCGCTCGAAGATATGCTGCGCGTCCTGAAACCCGGTGGCGTGGCGCTGATAACCGTTCCCTGCCTCAATCACTGGCGCAGGCTGAAGGGGCCTTTGTGCGGGATCAGTCACTTTGTTCGAACACGCAACATCTTCCGCAAAATGCTGGGCAAGCCCCCGCTGTCTGAAAATGGATGGAATGGATGGCGCGGGAAATATAAGTGGCATGTCTGGCCGGAATGGGGCGGCTTTTACGAATACCGGTTCCGGCCACGCGAGTTCGAGGGCTTCCTGCGCGATGGTGGATATGAAATTGTTGAAAGCGTACCGCTCTACCAGGTGGACGGTCTTTTTCACGAGTTTGGTCGTTTTTTCGTACGTTTCAAAAACTGGCGCTTTCACATGTATCCCCATGGTCGGCTCCTGAACGCGCTCCTTTCCAGGATTCCTTTTTTTCACAATCACATGCACCTTTGTGTGGTGCGCAAAAGCGCCTGATTGCGGCGGATGGCGACATAAACAGGGGCTGCTTTTCGTATATCATAGGCTTATCCGGACTTCTCGTCAGGAAAAATGTGGAAGCCCTGTCTAAAAGTGGATACACTTGGGCTGTGTGCATCCGTTCTAAGGAACGGCAGGGAACAGGAGCCAAGAATGCGGGTTATTGTCACAGGAGGAGCCGGACGCGTGGGTAAGGCGCTGGTGGACCGTTTGTCCAGGAACGGCCATGAAGTGCGGGTGATCGGGCGACGCAAAAACCTGGAGTTTGAAAACGCGGAATACCTGAGCTGTAATATCACCGATTACGACGAATTGCGTGAAATGATTCACGGTATGCAGGCCATTGTGCACCTGGCCGCCATACCGGGACCCGAATATCATACGGGCGATGTGATCTTTGAAACCAACTGCCGCGGCACCTTCAATGTGTACCAGGCTGCCGCCGAGGAAGGCATCGATCGCATCTGCTGCACCAGTTCCATCAACTTCCTGGGCATCACCTTTGGGAAACGTCCCATGCCGGTGCGTTATTTTCCCGTGGATGAGGACCACCCCGGATTCACGACCGACGCCTATTCCTTTTCCAAGCACATAATGGAAGACATTGCCGCTTATTTCTGGCGACGGGAGCGTATCTCAAGCACCTGCATCCGCCTGCCCGGAGTCTATCAGCAGGGCAGCCAAAAATTGGAAGACCTCTATGATGAAGTGCGCAAGGCGCGCGACGGGATTGCGGAGCTGATGGAAATGCCGCAGGCGGAGCGTGTACTGGAAGTGCGGAAAATGGTGAACGTGAACTCCGAGGCCAAGCAGAAATATTTTCGGACCAATCGCCACCACAATCTGCCGCCGGAAATTCGCCAGTTATATCGCTCGCGCAAGTTTGCGCCTGTCTGGCGCGCTTATGGCGTTTCCGATTTCTGGGCGGGAATTTCCGATACCGACGCGGCCCGGGCCATGGAACAGGCGATCACATTGGAATACACCGGCTGCCACCCCATTTTTGTCAACGACAGCATCAACAATCTGGGCGTCGATGCGAACCTGCTGGCCGATCTTTTCTTTCCCGAAATCCACGCCCGCAAGCGCGAACTGGTCGGCAAGGAATCGCTGGTATCCATCGAGCGTGCCCGCAACCTGCTGGGCTTTGAGCCGGAATTTCATCTGGGCCTGGAAGTGGACAACAAGACGGACATATAGAGTTTAATCGGATGTTCTGAATACGATGATATTCAAGGAATTTCAGAAAGGCTTACAAGTTCGTAGTCAGCCCCGTGAGGGGCGTCGGGTTAAATGGAATCCATTCATCATCCTGGAAATTT
>CAYWYC010000254.1:0-1746 GCA_964462565.1 uncultured Candidatus Sumerlaeota bacterium
GTAGGAGAAGGCGAAAGGAGCGAGCAGGATGCCATTCAAGGACAAAAAAACCAGGGCGGCTTATATGCGCGAGTACAGGGCCAAGCAGGCGGCTCAGCAGGACGCACAGCCCGAAGGCGGGCCGGAGGCTGAGGAAGTCCCGGTTCAGGCCCAGGATGCCCCCAGTGCGGCCCAGGGCAAAACCACAGAGGAAACCAAGGACGTAACCCTGCCCCAGGACGAAACCGGGGCAAGCGATAAAGAGCAGGACGAAAACACAAACGAAAGCGAGGTGACACCTATGGCAACGGCAACGATGGAGGCCGAAGCGAAAAAGCCGAACCAGGTCCAGGCAGAGATTGAGGAATTGAGGCTGCGGATCGAGGCGGCGAAGGAAGCGCGAGCAAACGCCCAGCGCGATCTGGAGATCGCGAAATCGGTCCAGAAAGACCGAAAGCGCGCGGCTCTCCAGAATGGCGGCCTGAAGATCGAGGAAAGGGAGAAACTTCGCGAGAAGGTCGAGTCCGCTTATTCCGCCGTTGTCGAGGCGGAGTCTGACCTGTCCATCCTCGAGGAAGTCCTGGAGGGCAAGTGCCAGGAGGGTCTGGCTGCCGAAAAGGAAGCCCTTTTTGCCGAACTTGCCAAGTTCAAAAAGCGGACCGTGGCCGCAATCCCGGCGGTGGATGAGGCGGCGGCGGCACTGGAAAAGGCCATTGCCAAGGTGCGCCAGGTTTTTGAGGGCGCTCAGACCGCGAGAAAGCGCCTGGGCGACGTGTGCGTCTCCCTGGGCTTGATCGAGCGACCTGGCGACGTTGGACTCCTGATCGAAGAGCCGTTTTCGGTCCCCGACATGAGCAGCCTTTTTTACTCAGATTGGCGCTTTGGAGCGCGCGACCGCAATTATACGGAGTTTGTTGCCTATGGTCTGGACCTGCTGAGCAAAGCCGAAAAAGAAGAGAGGGCCCGGCGGGACCGCGAGAAAGAAATTGCAGATGCTTATAGGCGCAAACGCCAGGTAGAGGCTAACCTTCGCCGCCGGCAAGAAGCCGCTCGCGAGCGCGGGGTGCCGATTCCCGAAGCTACCGAAGAAGAGCAGGCAATCCTGGACGAAAAACTACCGTCGTTTCCAGAGACCTACCGGGCATCTGAGCCGCGCATGGGGCCGCATTACGTCGATGAGAGCGGGAAACCGCTCCACCAGGGGCCGCGATAAACAAGTTTGCCGGGCACCTTCCCACCCGGCAAAGGGGCGATCTTAAAACGTGGGGCTGTCCATACCCACACTCCTTCCGGGATCGCTCCCCGAAAAATATGTAGGTATAGCCACAGCATGAAAGGATGAGAAAATGATAATTGAGAAAGAGATCTTTGACGCGGCCACCCACGGCAAGCCCTGGCCGAAGACGGAGCAGGACGTGCAGGAGATAGTGGAATCCTATAACTCGGCAATGCATGAGGCTCCGGTGACCCTGGACCACAAGCAGGACGGGCCTGCTTATGGCTGGGTGCGAGCAATCCGTCGGGCGGGCACGAAGATCATGGCCACGATGGAGATCGTTGCCGACGAACTGACCGAAGCCCTTCAGGCCAAACGCTACAAGAAAACCAGCGCCGAGATATACGAGAAGGGCCAGAGCGCCGCCCTGGGTGGGCGTCCGTACCTTAAGGCCGTCTCATTTCTGGGTGCGATGACTCCGGCCTGCAAGGGCCTGGTCGATGCGTTCGCCGGGCGATCCTGGGCGGCGGCGCATTACCATGAGGCCCTAA
>CAYWYC010000254.1:1846-6768 GCA_964462565.1 uncultured Candidatus Sumerlaeota bacterium
GTCGATGCGTTCGCCGGGCGATCCTGGGCGGCGGCGCATTACCATGAGGCCCTAACCGGCGTGGTGGCATTTTTCGATCTGGAAAGCAAGACCGACCGCGAAAAAATGATCGAGCGGCTGACCGAATATCGCGATCAACTCGAGCGCGAGGAGCCGGGAGAGATTGAGATTAACGAGGAGTTTAATACAATTTACAATTTGATTAACCATATCAAACACATAGGGTATGACCGAAACCAGAGGAATCTGCAAAATGAGCAGACAATTGAGAGTTTCCGCACATGGCTCAAAGAGGCCAAGGCCGAGTTGGCAGGCGATGAGCAATTTTCCGAGGCCGATGCCGCAGATTTCAACCGGCAAAAGATCGAGGTCTTGGATGGCCTGACCAACGTCTATAAGCGGATCGATGCTCTGATTTCAGAAAATCGCGACGGTGAAACAGAGCCACATTTTCAGGAAAGGGATCGGCTGCTTGAGCGACTCCAGGAGATCACAAAAGCCCAGGTGGATGCCGCCTTTTCCGAGAGGCGCGAAACCGAGGTGGCGCTGGCTTTTTCCGAAGCGCGCCGAAGTTTGGGCTTCGCCGATGATGATTTGCCAATGGCGGACTGGCAGCGAAAACACGCGAAATGGATCGAGGGCCGCCGTAAAATCCGCAATCGGCTGGCCGACGTGAACAAGGAAATCATGGATGGTCTTTCTAACAACATCTCCATCGAAGCAATGCGCAAACTCGATGAAAAGCGCGATAAAATCCTCGCGGAACTCAGGGCCTACAAAAAACGAAAACCCAAGGCGGAGTATGCGGATGATGTCGATGCCGCCTTTGCGGAGGCGCGTAAGGCCCTGGGCTTTGTCGATGACTCCACCCCGGGCACGGGCTTTGCGGAGGGTGATGCCCTTGCCCAGGCCGAAGCCTTTGCCGAATCCTTCGGGGACTCCACAAGCGATGAAGCCATTGCCGCGCACATGAAGGCCGCCCGCCTGCGGATGGGGTACCGGGAATGAGTGATAGACGCGCGCAAACCCTGATCGAGGAAGGGCTAGACCTTCAAATCCGGGAAGTCACGGATGAGTATATCCAGCGCTTCCTTCGCGCGTCCTACGATGCGTATAGCTTGACAGCAGTGCAACGCGCGAATCTGGTCAAGGAAACCTTCGGCGTCCCGCTTACGCCCGAAGCCGTTCGCCAGCGCGATTTCAGAGGATGAGGGGCTTATCATGCCAATCAAAGACCCGGAAAAGCGTCGGCAGTACCAGCGCCAGTACCGTCGCAAGAAACGACAGCAGCAGGCCAAGCAAGCGGCCCAGCGGGCCGTGGAGCAGGCAAAGGTGGAAACATCCATGACGGCCAGCGAAACGGCTCAGACAGCGCCCCAGGTGGCTAACGGGGTGCCTGGGAGTGTTTCCGATGTGCAAGCGATTCTGGGGGCGGAAATGGTGGCGATCAGGGCTTCGGGTTTAGATAAGGCTATTGTCGCCCGAACGGTTGCGACGCTGGCAAACGCCTGGCTGAAGGCGGCTGAGGTCGGGGAACTGGCGGACCGGATCGAGGCCTTGGAATGCAGAACAGCAGGACCGCAGGACCGCAGCAGGTGCGCAAAATCTTATAAAGAGGAGCGAGAACCATGGACGAACGGACGCGAAACTTTTTAGGACTGGAGCGGATCATTACCCAAGATCGGCGGCTTGATCCGTTGCCCGTCGGCTTCTTTTCGCAACCGTCTCCGGAGGCTGCGTTTGGCTGGCTGCTCTGCGAGCGGCCCGACGTGGCCAACGCAATGCATGACTCAATTTTTATGAATTGCGACTGGACTAGACATGGCGCGATCAATCAGAAGCAGAATCGAGGATCTTGAGGCGCAATATCTGATTCCCGGCCAGCAGGAACCGGACGGCAAAACCGAAGCCGAATATGTTCATATTTTTCGGTGCGCGATGCGGGCAATAAGCCGCAAGTATTGCTTGCCCTTGCCCTTGCCCGAAGAGGCGGACCTGGAAGCGGTGGCATCCGTGGCCGATGCCAAAGCATACCTGGCGCTTTTGAGCACTGATCTATTAAAAGCGTTCATCCATGAAATGGACGCAACCGAAACCGAAGCAGAAAACACAAAGGAGAACTCCCATGGCTGACAAAAACCTGATTGAAATCATTGCCTCGTACCGGGCGGACGGCAAGAAACTGGGGCCGGACCTGAAGAAGGTGGCGGGTACGTTTGACCGGTTTGCAGACCGGATGCGAAAGAAGGCTCTGGCGGTGGATGAGGCGATCATGCGCTGGGGCAAGCGGGCGGCGGTGGCTGGTGTGGCTGGCCTGGCCGGCGCGGTGGCCGTGGCGACGAAATCGGCGGCATCGTTTGACAAGAAGATGCGTGAGGTCAACACGATGATGCAGCTGTCGGAGAAGGAATTTAAGGATCTTCGCCAGCAGGTGCTTGATATGTCAAAGGCCATGGGCACAGACGCCCAGCAGGCCGCGAACGCGCTTTACCAGGCTATTTCTGCCGGTGTTCCGAAGGATAATGTTATCGACTTCCTTCGAACGTCTACAGAGGCGGCCATTGGCGGCGTGGTGGACCTGGAAACAGTGGTTGACGGTCTGACGACGGTGATCAATGCGTATGGCATGGAGGCCGGCGACGCGGCGAAGGTTTCGGATGTGCTCTTTACTGCGGTGAAGAATGGCAAGACGACGTTTCGGGAACTATCTGCCTATATGTTCCAGGCGGCACCTATCGCGGCCAGTGCGGGGGTGTCCTTCGAGGAACTGGCGGCGGCGATTACGTCTGTTACAAAGGTCGGGACCACAACTTCCGTGGCGGCTACCCAGGTCCGGCAGGCGATTCAGAGTATTCTGAAGCCCAGTGAAACGCTTGCGGGGGCCCTGAGCAAGATCGGCCTGACCGGTGAGGGCTTGCTTCGGGAGCGCGGCCTGAAAGGTGCGCTTTCAGAGATTGAGCGACTTTCCGGCGGTTCGATGGAGACCTTTTCGCAAATGCTGGGATCGGTCGAGGCTTTGCAAGGCGCGTTGGCTTTGACCGGGAAAAAGGCAGCGACCTTTGCAGGTGACATTGACGCGATGAACAACAGCCTGGGGGCGGCGCGCAAAGCATTCCAGGAGATGGAAAACAGCGATGCCCGGAAGTGGGAGCGGTTGGTTAATTACGTGAAGGCCCTGGGCATTGAGTTTGGCGAAAAGATTCTGCCGCACTTGGAAAAACTGGTTCCCCATCTGGAAAAGGGCGCACAGTGGCTGAGCGACTGGGTGGATACCAAGGCGGATGCGTTCTTGGGAAAGATGGCAAGCGCCATCGAAAGCCTGGTGAAGTTTACCAAAGAGTGGGGCAAAGAATTATTGATCACCTACGGCGCTTATAAGCTGTTTCTGGCGGCGGGTGCAATAAAAAGCGCAGGCGCTGCCCTGGGGCTGGGTGCCGGTGCCGGTGCCGGTGCGGGTGCAGGAGCGGCGGCGGGTGGTGCGGGATTGGGCGCAACCTTGACTTCCGGGCTGGGCACGGCTGGCATTGTGCCCATTGTGGTGGGCGTCCTTGCTTCGGCGGCGGTGGGCGCGGCCATCGGCACGCTGATCCAGAAACACGCCCCGGAATGGATGCCCGGATCAGAGAAATGGAACGAGAAAAAAAATGTGGAGAACAAAAAGGAGCAAAATGCTTTGGACGCTGAGCAGGATGCGAACATGGAGAACATACAGATCGAGGAATACATGAAGCGGCACGGGGTAAGCCGTGAGGTCGCTACGCAAAAGGTCGGGGAAGCCTATGCCAACCTGGAACGACGTCGGCAGGCAAACAGGGAATTCCAGGCGAACAAGCCCCAGGCGGAGGCCATGCTGGCGAAGGTGCAGGCCGCACCGGGAACGGCCATGGACAAGATCAAAAGCGGCTGGTCCACGTTTTCGACCATGACAGAAAAGGCAACGGCCATGGAGAAAGAATACCGTCGCCGGAAGCAGATAGAGACGGGTGGCCATTCGCGTTTCCCGTCGTTTGACGCGATGATTGGTGCGCGCGTGGGTAGCCTGATGATGGGTAAGGGTGGCGGCCCGATGGGCACTACGCAGACCGAACGGACCCAGGCGGTCATGAAGGGCAAGCACTATGTCAACAAAGGCGCTTACGAGAGCGCATACGCGGATGTCACGGCGGCGGCTGAGACGCGGAAAGGCATGGAGGCAATAATGGAAAAATCATCCGCCTTTTTAGAAAAACTCGAAAAAGCCGGGACCGCCTGGGAAAACGCTGCCAAGAATCTGCCGGGCTATATCCAGCAGCAGGCTCCCAAGGGCGTAAGCGGACAGACGGGCGGCGTGGCATACGAATCGACCGGGAGAAAGGCATATTATGCACGACGAACATCTTGAAATGGTGCGCGAGAGTAACATAGATATGGTGGATACCCTGGCCGACGGCGTGGAGGCATTTCACAAGGGCATTATGTCCATCCGTGAATATGGCGCGAACGTAACAACGGCCCAGGATGAGGTTGCTTTCGTCGCCCAAATGCGCACCTGGGCGCTTCATCTTAGGTCCACGGTTGAGAATTTTGTGACCCACTCCGAGAAACTTATGGGCATGGCGATCTCACTCCGGGGCAGCGATCCCGGCCCGGACGATCCCGCCCAGGACTGAGCCTTACCGTCCGCTTGCAATCCGTTACCGAGTGGACGCACCACCTTGTAAGCCCTTGCCCCTGGCCATCCCGCCGGGGGTTTTCTTTTGCCCAGGGCCGGGCTTTCGGGGCGTAAACCCTGGCCTTTTTTCTGCGAAGGGTCGGCACAAAGTCGGCACAGGAGGGGTTTTGATCGGGTGAGGGGTTTCGGTGCGCCTTGTAAGTCTTTATTATTCAGTGGTGCGAGCGGGGGGACTTGAACCCCCACGCCTTGCGGCACAAGATCCTAAATC
>CAYWYC010000255.1:0-6699 GCA_964462565.1 uncultured Candidatus Sumerlaeota bacterium
GCGCGCCTTTGGCGCTCAAAAGAGAACCGCGATTCTTTTTGAGGCATTCTGGATACCTGTTTATCAAAAAAACAACGAATAGCCCCCTATTTATGTCGTGCGCCCACCGCTTTGCAAAATGCTCTCATTGACACTTTGATCGGGCTGTGCCATAAATCGATCATTATATCGCGTCGGCCCAAGAGCCGCGCGTCACGACACAAGGAGCAGGGAATGAGCCCGAAGAAAAAACCGGCCCAATCAAATCAGGAAAAAGAACTCAGCCTGCTGGGCAATAACAAAACCCAGTACCCGGACACGTACGCGCCGGAAATCCTCGAAGTTTTCGAAAATCAGTTTCCCGATAACGAGTATGTGGTAGAACTGGACTGTCCCGAATTTACGAGCCTCTGCCCCATTACGGGCCAGCCCGATTTCGGGCGCATTCTGGTGCGCTATAGCCCCGATAGCCTTCTCGTGGAAAGCAAGTCACTCAAGATTTACCTCTATTCTTTTCGCAACCATGGCGCCTTCCATGAAAACTGCGTGAACATGATCGCCCGTGACCTTTTCGATATTATGCAAGCCCGTTGGATTGAGGTGACGGGCTATTTCAATCCCCGCGGCGGCATTGCCATTCGTCCGTCAGTCAGGTTGGAAAAATGAAAAGCGTGCTTATTTACAGCGGCGGAATGGATTCCACGGTCCTGCTTTATCACCTGCGTAATGAAGGCGACGAGCTGCGCTGTCTGTCCGTGGATTACGGGCAGCGTCATCGGCGGGAGCTGGATGCGGCGCGGAAAATATGCCTGGACATCGGGGTGGAACATGTGGTGGCCGACTTGAGCAACCTGGCTCCCCTGCTGTCCGGAAGCGCTCTCACCTCGCCCCATATCGACGTGCCCGAAGGTCACTACGCCGACGATACCATGAAGCAAACCGTCGTGCCGAATCGCAATATGATGATTTTATCCGTGGGCATTGCCTGGGCGGTTTCGAGCGCCAGCAGCCGCGTAGCCTATGCCGCCCATGCCGGCGACCATACGATTTACCCCGATTGCCGTCCCGAATTTATCGCCGCCATGCGTGAAGCCGCCGCCCTGTGCGACTGGGAAAAGATCGAACTTTACGCCCCTTTCCAGAACATGAGCAAAGCCGAAATCGCCGCCCACGGAGCCGAGCTGGGCGTACCCTTTGAAAAAACCTGGTCCTGCTACAAGGGCCTGGCGCTCCACTGCGGACGCTGCGGCACCTGCGTCGAACGCAAAGAAGCCTTCCAAAACGCCGGCCTCAAAGACCCGACGGAATATGCTGAAGGAAACTGAGCTGTTCTATTGGAGTATGGATTAATTCGAAGTCAGATAAGACCTTGATCTTCAAGAATTTTTTTGCTGTTCAGGGGCAGGAAGGGCGATACAGATGCCCCTTTGTGAATCCTGTTCAACAATTCAGGTGATACTGCTTCTTTTGGGATTATGGCCCCGATTTTAACACTCGCCTCAAATTGCTTAATACTTAAGGTCCTGCGTTCGCGATAGTATATACAGGATTTATGAGACAGAAAGGGATGTTCCGTTGCTTCTACAATGCAACTCTGATCTTTCCGGGATTCCCAACTTGTAAAATTTGCCAACACGATGTTTTCCGGGTCTTGTTGCGGATCAGATATAATGATAAACAAATGGCTGCCCAAAGCGTCAATCAGAAAAGTATCACCGATATTGACCATTTGAAATTATCCGAAAATCTTTGCCATGCTTTTTCGCATCGCGATTTCTTTTTCAATCTCTTCTTTTTCATCCAGCTTTCCCAATGCCTGCAAAATATCCTCAACCGCGATCTCATTGCGTCCGGCTTTTCCGGGAGCATTCTTGATCCATTCTGCCAGATTGTGTGTGATTTCAACCATGTCCCATTCGTCATGATTGATATTTTCTTGAAGAATGTTTTCAATGGTCTCGATTTCATAAGGGCTCAAAGCCAAGACACCCGGATCTTTTCCTTCTTTTAACTCAATGTTGTATTGATCTTTCTGAATATATTGGTCCCAATCTGGTGACCTGTAAGAAGTGCCTTTTACCAGATTCAATAATTCACTGAGCACAGGGCCTCTTTGCATTGCGAAAACCCGGTCGCCTGTAATGGGTTCACCTGTTTCTTCAATACTTTTGCGATCAGCAAGATACAGCAGTTTGATTAATCTCATGTAATTCATTTCACGAGATTTTTCCCGACGCAAGATCAGCGCTACGGCTTGCAGCGTTTTTTCGAAGTCGAAAGAGTATTTAATCATTTTTCTGACCCTTTCATAAAAGCCATCGATATAACTATCTATCTCATTTATATCATAATCCCGATTTTACAAAAAACATTCTTGTGCTAAAACGTCTTTTCGCGCCATCACGGAATCGATGTCAGGATGATGTCCACCCGGCGATTCATGGATGCAGGGACGCCTTCCTGGTCGGAGATGGGCCGGTATTGGCTGCATGAGACGCTTTTGAGGCGGCCGGGTTTGATCTGGCCTTCTTCTTCCAGATAACGCACCACCTTGCCGGCGCGTTCGGCGGCCAGACCCCAGTTGTCGGCAAAGGGCAGATTCACCACGGGCTGGCTGTCGGTGTGGCCCTGGATCTCGACATACTTGTCGGGATAGCGCTTCATGGCGCGGGCGATCTGATCGAGCAGCGGATAAACCGCCGGGTCCAGTTTCAGCGAGCCTCTCAGAAAAAGATAATCCGCCGATATCTGGATCACCACACCGCGTTCGTCCTTGACCACGCGGGCCTTGCCGTCTTCGATCAGGTTCAGGCTTTTGAGCGAAGATTCAAAGAGCACGTAGGCATCCTGCAATTGCTGATCGATGGCGCCGGCCGCAGCGGATGTTCCGCCGTTCTCCCGGGCTTCGGCGAGGGCCTTTTCCAGGCGCTCGTTTTCGGCCCGGGCTTTTTCCAGTTCTTCCATGGTTCGGGCCAGGCTCGATTCGCCGCCCTGGAGTTTTTCTCGGGCTTCCTTCAGGGCCGTTTCGGTCTCGTTCAGTTTTGTCTGGAGCGTCTGGGTTTCTTTTTTCTCGTCATCCAGATTGTTTTGCGCCTGGTTCAGGCGACGGTCCAGGGCCGCCTTGTCCTGGCTCAGCTGGTTCACCTGGGCTTGCAGATTATTCACATTGTTTTCCAGCTGTTCCGATTTCTTCTTCAGGCTTTCGGAAAGTTGGGAATAGTAATCGCGTTCCTCGGTCATGTCCTGCAGGTTGCGTCGCAGGACGGCGTTTGTCTGGATCAGCTGCTCTTCGCGGGTGCTGCGCTCCTGGAGCGCCTCGCGCGCCTGGGACTGGGCTTTGGACAAATCCTGCCGCAGGCTTTCGATGGTCTGGTTGCTTTCGCGTTTCAGGTCCAGGTAGTCATTCGTTTTACGATTCACCTGCTCGCGCAGCTCCACGATGCGCTGTTCCTGGTTGGCGTTGATCTCCTGGAGCGTTTCCACCTGATTCAGGTAGCATCCGCTGAACAGGAAGACCAGTGCCGATACAAGCAGAATGGCTGCAATACGTCGAATCATGGCTGCGTTTTTTCTCATACTGAATCGGTCTCTCCCCTGCTGGAAAAATCACAAGTCGCCTGGGCTTATGGAAGCGCTGTACAAGCGAGCCTTTTTCAGGAAGGCTGTGTCGAGGGATCCTGAAAAATGGTCTTGCCGTTTCCACTCTTTTCTTCTTCGCCGGCTTCTTCTTTTTTATCATCGGCTTGGCCGGAGCCGTCCGAATCGCCGGAATCCTGGCCTTCCTTGAACAACGGCGCCAGTTCTTCGCCTTCGATCAGCTTGTCCAGCTCATCGCCGCTCAGGCTTTCCCGTTCCAGAAGCGCCTTACTCACGCGGTCCAGAATTTCCCGATTATCGGTAAGCAGCGTTTGCGTTTCATCGTAGGCACGCTGCAACATATCATGAACTTCCGTGTCGATCAGGCTGGCCGTGGCCTCGCTGTAGTCCCGCTCATGGCCGATGTCCTTGCCCAGAAAAACCTGCCCGCCCGAAGAATCGCCACAGGTACGCGGACCGATTTTGTCGTTCATGCCATAGTCGCAGATCATGCGGTGCGCAATGTCGGTGGCCCGATGCAGGTCGTTGGCCGCGCCGGTTGTCATTTCGTCAAAGATCACCTGTTCGGCGGCGCGTCCACCCATAAGGTTCAGGAGGATTTTCCAGAGCTGTTTTTTCGTATGGCTGTGAACGTCTTCCTGGGGCAGGATGGCCGTCGCGCCCAGGGTGCGTCCGCGGGGAATAATAGTCACCTTGTGGACGCGCGTATCTTCGTTGTCCGTCATGCGGGATACGATCGCGTGTCCCGCTTCGTGGTAGGCGGTCATGGTTTTTTCTTTTTCCGACATCACCATGCTGCGCCGTTCCGGACCCATCATAACGCGGTCCTTGGCTTCTTCCAGGTCTTCCATGGTGACCTTTTCCTTGTCCTGGCGCGCGGCCAGCAAGGCGGCTTCATTGGCCAGGTTGGCCAGGTCGGCTCCGCTGAAGCCCGGCGTCCCGCGGGCGATCTGCTTCAGGTCAACATCATCGCCCAGCTGCAGGGCCTTGGTGTGCACTTCCAGAATCTTTTCACGGCCCTTCAGGTCCGGGAGGCCCACGCTGATCTGGCGGTCGAAACGTCCGGGACGCAGCAGCGCCGGGTCCAGCACGTCAGGCCGGTTGGTCGATGCCATAACGATCACGCCCTCGTTCGCCGCAAAGCCGTCCAATTCCACCAGCAGCTGGTTCAGCGTCTGCTCGCGTTCATCGTGGCCCCCGCCGATTCCCGTAAAACGGTGCCGGCCCACGGCGTCGATTTCGTCGATATAGATCAGGCAGGGCTTGGCCTTCTTCCCCTGCTCAAAAAGATCGCGCACACGGGAAGCACCCACGCCGACAAACATCTCCACAAAGTCCGAACCGCTGATGCTGAAGAAAGGCACGTTCGCCTCACCCGACACGGCCCTTGCGATAAGCGTCTTGCCCGTGCCGGGAGGCCCGTACAGCAGCGCACCCTTGGGAATCTTGCCGCCCAGACGCGAAAACTTTTCCGGGTCTTTCAGGAACTGGATGATTTCCATCAGTTCCTCCTTGACCTCGTCAATCCCGGCCACGTCGTCAAAGGAGACCTTGACCTGGCCTTCGGTCACGAGCTTCGCCTTGCTTTTACCAAAGGACATCGCCTTGTTCGAACCCGACTGGAACTGTCGCATCAGGAAAAGCCACAGCACCACCAGCACAATCACCGGCAGAAGCACCTGGATCAGGATCGTGCCCAGCATTTCGTTGGACTGCTTGGCCTCGTACTGAATATCGTTTTCCATGGTCCAGGCCAGGATGTCCCGCGCCTGCGCGCCTATGTATTGCGTTTCAAAAGTTTTCGTTTCGCCATTTTCGATATATTCGCCCTTGAGCACACTGCCCTGGTCCGTCACCTTTCCCTTGATGCGCCCTTCTTCGCCGATTTTCATCAGCTGCGAAAGGGTTACCGGCTCGGGTTCATTCCGCGCGGTCAGCATCTTGGCCACCAGAATAAAGGCCAGAAATATGGCTATCCATAAAGTAAGGTTTCTCACGTTTCGGCTCATCATCTATTCCCATCTTTGCGTGGCGCTCTTTTACCCGCCACAAATTAACAACATCTCTCCATAAAGGTTCGAGAGATACTCAATTTTCATTCTGAAGGAGTTAGGGGGCTTTCGTCAAGGTTTTTGCATGAATTGGTAAGATTGATTGGCCGCGCAAACACAAAGACCCGGCGGAAGATTTCTTCCCGCCGGGCCCTGAAAGGTTCCTATAAAGGGACTTACTGGCCAATACCCAGGTCCTTCATGATAATATCGGCTGCTTTTTTTCCGGAAAGCAACATGCCGCCGAAAATCGGCCCCATCCGCGCCGAACCAAAAACGCCGTTTGCCGCCATGCCGCTCACATAGAGACCCGGATAGACGCGCTTGGTGTTTTCCACGGTTTCTTTTTCGCCCTGTTCGGCCCACATGGGTTTTTCGCCCAAAAGACCGCCCGTGGGTGTTTCCAGTTTGATCCCCGCTTTTTGCGCCGCTTTTTCCGTCAGCTCCGCGCCGTGGCCCGTTCCATCCAGCACGGCCCTGGCGCGAACGCTCATGGGATCCACATGCAGGCGGTTCAGGAGGATTGTCGTATAATTGATCACCACGCCTTCCACCTTTTCGCCCTTGAATATGACGTCTTCCACGGAAATACCATTGAAGAGCTTGGCTCCGGCGTGGACGGCCTGGTAGATCAGGCACGAAGCCAGTTCCACCGAATCGGCACGGACCAGATTTTCTTCCACTTCTTCGTAGTTGATGCCCAGTTCATCGAGAAAAGGCTGGGCCTCCTTTTGGATCACGACCTCGTTAAACATCATCGCGCCGCCCCAGATACCACCGCCGGGTGCGAGTTTTTTCTCGAAAATAGCCACATTCGCGCCGGCCTTCGCCAGATAATACGCGCAAATCAGGCCCGAAGGTCCCGCGCCCACGATAGCCAGGTCGGCATCGAGGCATCCATCCAGTTTTTTGCAATAACCATCGATTATTGCCCGTGAGATTTTTATCTCCATAAGATGACTCCCATCTTTGAATTATCGGGTTCAAAGCCCGTCTCCGCCATTTTCATACAAGGCAGAAGCCCAATTCATATCACAGCCCCACCATAAGGGCAAGCGGCATCATGCATTCG
>CAYWYC010000256.1:0-4687 GCA_964462565.1 uncultured Candidatus Sumerlaeota bacterium
TCAAATCAATCACGGATAGCGCAGATATTGCGGATAATATGAACTTCCAACTCGGCAGATTCCGGCCTTTTGTAACTGTTTTTTTCGTGTATTTCGTGTGTTTCGTGGTTAATCCCCACCCCCTATCCATCCCTCCAGAAACGCCCACGCTCCGTTAAGGGTATTTAAGGGTCCTTGCGGGAATGGACGAATTTTGGATTTTCCCTATCATAGCCCCACTTCGCTGAACCCGAACAAATAGCGAAGAATTTCAGACCGAAGGAAACAAGGCTATGATCAAACCCATCTTTGCCCATGCCAAATCCCAGATTCAGAACCTCGATGCCGCAGTAGCAGCCGGAGCCTCTCTCTTACCCGTGGCTTCGCCCGAAGTGTATGCCCCCGGCGATAAAATTTTCTGCGCGGAAAATGACGGCAGCCTCCTCGAATATCTGGGCAATGTGCGGACCGTGGCAGCCGATTCCATCACGGTGGACCAGACCCTCGAAAACGCGCGCACCACCGCTTCACAAATCTGGAAGGCCGCATCTTTTTTCCAGTGGATCGTCATGCCCGCCGGGCCCGTGGAGAAACATTACCGCCAGGGCGTAGCGGTCGAACGCGGCGTGGGTGGAGCACTTTGGTCCGTGCGTAGCGCCGCACCTTCGCGGCAGGACATCCTGCGTTTTCGCGGTGTATCCCGTGCCCACTTCAGCCTCCTGCGCAACTGGCTCGATGCCAATGTGCGCGGCGGCATCGACACCTTCACCCGGGTTAATGAATTTCGCGAAATCAACACCGTGCGTTTGCTCGATTGCGATTTTGTCCAGCGTGAGGAAAAAACCGAAACCATCGAACTTGAAGTGCAAATCGAAATCATCGAAACCGGCGCTTACGCCTGATCGTAAAGGAAGAAAGCCATGCGCAATCTCAGCAGCCTGACCCAAACAGAATCCCAAAAACAAAGCCAGGACGTGGTCTATGTGGCCGCCATTGACTGGCCCGACGAAACGGTCTGGTACGCCCATCGGCCTGTGGCTTTGCAGGATCGCACCATCCCGGCCAATCTGATCGACTCTGGCAAAATGCAAAGCAGCGCCCCCACAAGCATCGGTCCGGCACGTCATCGGCTGGAGCAACGACTTGAATTGACGCTTGCCTTGGACGGTCCTGAGACGAATCCGGTGCGTGAACGGTTGGCATCGATCGAGCCGGAAGGCCTGGCGATTCGTTGGGGCATCGTGTTTCAGGACGCGGCGGGCCTGGCCGCAACCGATGATATTGTCTGGCTATTTTCGGGAACCATCCGGCAGTGCCGCATGAATCGCCTCGGGCTGAAGGTGGAATGCCTGGACCTGATTTCGAGTCGCCGGGACATGGTTTTCGGCCGCGAGCGCAGCGCCAATGAACTGCCTGAAGCCAATGCCACGACGGGCCGGATGCTGCCCTGGATTTTCGGCAAGGCCGGAACCGTGCCCCTTCTCGAATGGCGCGTTGGCGAGCTGCGTAAGACAGCGCGTGTCGTTTCGCCGGATGATAAGGTCATTTATCTGGAATCGACGGAGGGCCTTCCACCCAAGGGCATGGTGCAACTGGAAGATGAATTGATTTCTTATGAGAGTGTGGATTATGTCAACCATACCCTCAGCACGACTTACCTCCCGCTTTCCCGCCCCGAAAGCGCGCCCCATCCCGCAGGTTCGCTGCTTCGCGTAAAGCCCTCGGGCGGCTTTGAATGGATCGTGAGCGAGCATGCCTGTCATACCCTGGACCACCTCCGTGGCGATGGTCGGCTTCTGGATGCCGGAAGCTGGTCGTCGGCCACGGAGTCTCGCCTGAATGAGACTGTCCAGAAAATCACCATGCAGCGCTATCCCTGCCAGGTGGAATATCGCGACAGCACGAGCACCCTGAAAATGGATGGGCGGTCTTACGCGAACCTTTGGACCGTGGATTCGGCAACGACGGCTTTAAGCGCGGCCAATGCGGTGGATGCCTTTGATCGCGAAACGGCGGCGACCCTTCAGACTCCATCGAACCGGCTGCTGAAACTGGAATGGCAGCGCGATCTTTCGGACGGCGAAAGACGCTACGGCCTCTTGGCGGGAGCGCGGATGGTGATGCGCATGAAGACGAATGCCTGGTGGGAAAGCAATACACGGCTATGGATGCGATTTGAAAAGAAGGGCCTTTCGCGGTCAGCGGCCTTTCCGCAGCCGGCGCCGGGCGTGGTGGAAACTTATGCGCTGGACCTCAGCGAATTGGTGGAGGCCGAGGGATGGAACCTTTTTGAAGACGGGCTGGATGCCTGTGTGGCCTCCTTGGAGTTTGAGACGCTGGGCGACAGCGCGACGGTGGAAATATTCGATCTGGTTTTGGAGATTGATTACTACGCGCGAAGCCGCGCCCGCATGGTGGATGCATTGACGATTGAGGCGGAGGGCTTGGCGGAAAATGATGTGCTTCTGGAAAACCCGGTGGAAATCCTGCGCTTTCTGCTGACCGATGCTCATGCCTTCGGGATTGACAGCGACAAAATCGACGATGCTTCCCTTAACGATGCGGCGCAAATCCTGGACGCGAAGGGCTATTGTTTTTCATCGCGCCTGGCGTCGCCGGTGGCTTTGGGCAGTCTTCTGGATCGCCTGCTTTTCGAGTCGCGCCTGCGCCTGCTGATGGACGGCGAGACGGTGCGCGTGCAGGTGGATGAGGGGATGGACGAGTGGACGGTTGCAGCGATGGAACTGGACGCGGACATGCTGCTGAATGGCGATGCTCTCGAACTGGTGCGTGAGGATGAGGCATCGCTCCTGAAGGCGGTTCGCCTGCATTATGGTCGCGATTTTTCGGGAAACCATGCGCCTTATCATCGGGAAGCCATGCTGGTCGAGGCCTTTCCGCCGCCCCTGAATCATGGTGCGAGCGGAAGAGAATGGGCCGACCGGCTGCACTGGCATAACCAGGGAGATGCAGTTCCAGTGCAAGACTTGGCGCGGCACCTGATGAATGTACATGGCTTTCGGGGGCATCGGCTTTCTGTGTCGGCTCCGCTGGCGGCTATTGGTTTGTTGCCGTGGGATCGGGTGGATATTTCGGAAGGCTATTTTCCGCTGGAACTGCGACAGGGACATGTGGAGGTGGTGGCTATCGAACAGCCCCATCGGATGGAGATTGCTACGCATTTCGATCTGGGCGGACGTATCTGCTGGGAGGAGGATGCGACGACTTTTATCCGGCATCGGATGAGCAACCGTCTGCTGGAATACTGGATTGAGGGCCGTCTGGTTTCCACGGTGCGCTGGGACGGGCGGTGGCGTTTGCGCGGTGAGGTGGTGGAGATGGCGGAACTGGATTTTGCGATGGATGAGGCGATTGTTTTTTCACCGAGTGAGGATCGCATCTATTTCGGCACGGGATCGGGGACGAGCTATACGCCACGCTTTGCCCTGGATGCTTCGGGGCGTCTGCTGGTGGCGGGGATGGTGGTGGAGGATTTGGCGTGGGAGGAAATCTTGATGCTGGATTGCCTGGAAGTGTCGGGCCTGATCTTCGCGAAGGGTCTGGCGGATACAGTGCCGGTGCATGTTTTTGATGTAATGCAGAATCGGCTTTTTGCCCGTGGGGTGATTGTGGAGGACCAGGATTTTGATTGATCGGAGAATGAACCACGAAATACACGAAACACACGAAAAAAGCGCGGAGGTGTTTTCTGGTTGGAGTGGGGGATTTTGTGGTTGGTTTGGGGATAGAGTTTTCGATTGCGAGTGCGAGTGGTTTTGCGGGAATGGAGATGGAAATATTTTTTTTAGAAAGGAGGTGAGGGTTAATGCGACTTGTTCAAACGAAGACGTTCTGGGGCGGTATTGCCGCGATTGCGACGGGTGTTGGCATGATCGTGACGGGTGATTTGCCGCAGGGCATCAATACGGTCGTCACGGGATTCATGGCGATTCTGGTGCGTGATGGTATTCGCAAGGTGGAAGACGCCTGATGTTTTTTTCCGGGGGCGCTTATGGCTTTTATTGGTGTCCCCGGAACATTTTTCTGAAGCACGCTGAAGCGCGCTATGGATTTTGCTTGGGTGTCTTTTCTTAACCACGAAACACACGAAAAGGGATTGGGAGGTGAGTGATGAAGAAATTGAATGAGGGGCAGGTGGAGTTTTTGGAAGAGGTTTGTGGATTAGCGAAGAAGTTGGCTACGGATTATGGGTTGGACTGGCGTTTGATGGCGGCGGCGGCGATTTTGGAGAGTGGCTGGGGGGAATCGGTGCTGGCGCGTGAGTCGCGGAATTATTTTGGGATTCGGGCCTTGCCGGGAGATGGAAAGGATAAGGTTTATGCGCTGAAGCGGGGAGATGGTTTTGAGCGATTTCGGAAATATGCTTCGATGGAGGAGTCTTTTCGGGCCTATGGGCGGCTTTTGTCGCGGTCGCGGTATTACGCGGCGGCTCGGGAAGCGCGGGAGGGGGTTTTGACGGAGCCGGATGTGCGGGATCGGTTGCTGGAAGTTTTTGTGGCGCAGATGGCGCCGGTGTATTGTCCGGGGGATCCGGATTATGGGTTGAAGATTATGCAGCTGGTGGAGATGGTCGAGAGGGTGGCGCTGGTGGATGGAAAAGCACGCTGAAGCGCGCTTGGGTTTTTGTTGGGGATGCTTTCCCTCCGGGCTGAAGCCGGGGGCAAACAAGAGCCTGCTGAAGCAGGCT
>CAYWYC010000256.1:4787-6697 GCA_964462565.1 uncultured Candidatus Sumerlaeota bacterium
ATGTCGAGTATATTGGAGAATCCGATGATTCAGTATGGGGCGATGGGTTTGGCATTTGTTTTGACGCTGGCTTTTATGCGGGCGTTTTTTATTCTGCTGAGCCAGCGGCAGAAAATGCAGGACGACCTTTTCACGCATCATAATGATCGTGAGAAGGCTTTTACGGAGCAGTTTTTGTCGTGCGTTGACCGGAACAGCGCGGCGCTGGAGAAGGTGGAGCAGAGTTTGCAGAAGATTCGCGTGGAGCTGGCGCGTCGCGATTCGCATCGTGGAGACACGCTTTTCGTTTGAGCGGGAGCGGGTATGTCGGCACGGATCTAAAACAGCATTCTTCGAAAGATGGGCATCAGATGTCGGGCCAGGGGCTTATATCCGGTGATAAAGCCGACGCCAAAGGCGGCGAACGGGCTGTATCGATGGGTCGTTCCGATTTTGCATATGGTGTCCACCCTTCGGGCGTTGATCATGCATGCCGCCTTGGCGCGGTCGATATTTTGCTGTTCAATATTTTTGTTTTTGTTAAACCAGTTCATTATCTGTTTCCTTCTCCGTCCGCGTACTTATGGGCAACCCACATGAGGATGGTTACGGCTATGGCGCAGAGGACACCGCTTATGAGAAGTGCCCAGGGAAGCCCCAAGGGTCCATAAATGGCGAGGGTCAGGGCTGCCAGCCCGAGCAGGAGAGCGATTCCCAGAAAGAGAACGGCCAATGCGGCCAGCAGGAGACCGATGCCAAGATCAAAAGCCCCCTTGCGCGCCTGATGGGCATAGGCGCCCATCAGGTCGGCAAAGGATACGAGCATTTTCGAGAATGATTCAAAGATCATTATTTCTTACCTTTTGTCGCTCAGCAGTTTACCCAGCACGAGACCGGCTCCGAAGGCGGCGGCCATGGTGACCATGGGATGCTCGGCCATGGTGTCGTAGCATTGCTTCCCAGCCTGGACTCCTTGCTCACGGGCGTGGTCGTAAGTGTCATGGAGTTTATCCATGGCCTCATGTCCTTTTGCTTTTCCCGATTCGGATACGGCGGAAAGCAGGTTTTTGAAATCATCGCGAAAACTGGCGATGTCTTCCTTGAGTGCATCGAACTGTTCTTTTGTTACATTTTCAGTAGCCATATTGTGCTCCTTTCATTTTATGTCTTCATTTTTGCTGGGTTTATGTTCCCAGATTACCCCTTGGCTTGACAATTGGCAATAATGCGGAATTCTGAGGGGTAAATATACATAGTCCCGGATGCAGCGCAACATCTTTGGGCCATATATATATAACTAGGTAGTTTTACCCTGCAAAATATGCAGAACTGCGAATAGACAACAGGGCTATGGATCTGATGAAATAAGGGCGTGTAATGAAGTAGAAGACAATATCATTACCTATCGCTTTTATAAGCGGTTACGAAAGGACTTAGTTATGAAAATGAAGAATGTGTTGAAGGCGGCGTTGGCTCTTTTTGCAGCCATGTTGATCTCGGTTGGAACGATTGCTTGCGATAGCGCCGAAGAAGCAGCGGAAGAAACCGGTGACGAAATCGAAGAAGCCACGGATTGACCTGAAAGACTGAGCACCGCATTACGTATGCATGAGAAAGGATGCTGGAAAGGAGTTTATTATGCTGTATTGGGCGTTGTTGTTTTTTGTGATTGCCGTTATTGCGGCGGTATTCGGCTTTACGGGCATTGCCTCGGCAGCAGCCGGAATAGCCAAGATTCTTTTTGTTGTGTTTCTTGTCCTTTTTCTGGTTGCGGCTGTGGTTTCCGCTCTGCGCGGGCGACCGCCAGTTTAAGGTAGGCCGAATGAATGACTTGAAATAGAGGGGCGGGGTATTTATGCCTCCGCCTCTTTTGTTTTTATATGCACCAGAGGAGCATTTTTCCGGGGGCGCTTTTCGTCATCGCTGTTTTG
>CAYWYC010000257.1:0-6696 GCA_964462565.1 uncultured Candidatus Sumerlaeota bacterium
AAAATCCCCACAAATGGCTTGTGTGCAAAGCCCACCTTGGAGAAATTCCGGAAAAATAAATTGGCTGGCCATAAATCATGGCGTATTATGCCTGGGTAATCTATTGAAAAGGAAATATTGGCCATGTCTGAAAGAATTACCCATACTGCCCTGCTCGATGATTGTGTGCGTCTGGTGTCGGCGTCTTCCTGTTTTCATCCGGCCTTTGCCGTGGTGCTTGAGCAATACCACCCCCTCGCCCGGCTCGGCAGCGCCACCAAGCATGGTGATCGATTCAACGTGCAACTCCTGTCCCGACTTCGGGACATGTGGGAGGCACACACTCGGGAAAATCACCTGGAACGTCGCCTGGCCTTTGTGCTGGGATGGCTCTGCCACCGTGCCGCCGACCGCCAGATGAAGCCCGTCTTCCGCGCCAATGACGACGGTTCCAAGCCCAAGGAATGCAGCATCTATTGCGATGTCCACGTGCTCAAGAAGGTCTATGTTCATGACGCGAATTCGATCTATCCGGCCGAGGTGATCGGCCTTCGTGAGCCGGTTGAGGGCGCACAGTGGGAAAAGTTGCGCGATCTTTTTCATACCTTGCTCGAGCAATCGCTGATCGAACTGCATACCTTCACGCCTGATCCCGAAGACCCGTGGGGATGGGTGGATCGCCTTTGCGACGCGCACATTCGCTTTCATGTGGATGTGGACCGCTACGCCCGGGCTTATGCCGATCCCGATCCGGCCAAACAAAAACAATATGTGGAAGACACCTGTTTTTACGCGGATGATGATCCCCTGATCATAAGGGCGCGCGATATTCAGACGGGCAAAAGCGTTGCCGCCGAAGCCGTTGACGAGGCGATCGATGCCGACCACCGGAGCCATTACGGTCTGGCGCTCCAGATGTCCATGCATTATCTCCGGGCTGCCAGCGCCTTCTTTTCGGGAAAACTGGAGGCGGAGAAATTGAGTGAGGCGCTGAATATCGGCAAGCCCGGTCGTGACGGACTCGGCGTTTGACATCGATATGACTCACCTGAAAAGAAAGCCGCCCGGCATACACCGGGCGGCTTGGTAGAATGTGTGCCTGGTCAGTGCCTGCTGCCTCAGGCAAGCTTTTTCGGCTTCTGCGTAATCAACGAAACCACCACAATCGTAATGAAACTCAGCGGGATCGAAACGATACCGGGATTACTGAAGGGAATGATGGCGTCATCGGGATTCAGGCCGTAGCGTGTGTACATGCTGGGAGAGATCAGGATCAGACCAACGGCTGCGATAATGCCGACAATGATCGAAGCCGTAATGCCCTGCTTGGTCGTCTTTTTCCAGAAGAGCAGCATCAGGATCGCCGGAAGATTGGCCGACGCCGCCACGGCAAAGGCCCAGCCAACGAGAAAGGACACGTTCATCCCGCGAAAGACGATGCCCAGGATGATGGCGATAATGCCGACCGCAAAAGCCGCCGCCTTGCCTGCAAAGACCTTGCCCTTCTCGCTCATATTCATGCCCAGAAAACGGTCCATCAGGTCATGCGCCACCGCGCCCGAAGCCGCAACGATCAGACCGCTCACCGTTCCCAGCACTGTGGCAAAGGCAATGGCCGAGATAATCGCAAAGAGGATCGTGCCGAAAGACTTGGCCAGCAGGGGCGCCGACATGTTGTTCGTCACGGGATTGACCGTGGCGCTGACCATGGCGCCCAGGCCCATGAAAAGAGTAAGGATGTAGAATAATCCGATCGCCGCGATCGCCACGATGGTGGACTTGCGCGCCGCCGCCGGGCTCGGAACCGTGTAGTAGCGAATCAGGATATGCGGCAGGGCCGCCGTCCCGAAAAAGAGCGCCAGCATCAGGGAAATGAAATCCAGTTTTTCAAGCGGCGTACCCTCGACCTTGAACTTCAGCCCCGGACGCATGATTTTGTTACCCGGTGTTTCGACAGGATAATAGATCGTCGCGCTACCGTCGGAAAGGGTCACCGTATCGCTTTTCCAGCGCTGGACGATCGTATCTTCACTCGCCATCATGGAAAGAAAGCCTGACGGAGACATGGATCCGGTTTCAAAATCGGTCTTGCCTTCGATCATCTTGAGCGATCCCACCTGCCGCAATTCGCCGTCCTGCACGCCATTCACCCAGACTTCGCCATTGTCCCTGGTATAGACCCACTGCGTTTCCTGGTATGCCGTGCCGCCTTCTGCTTCCTTTACTTCATAAAAGTGAGGCACTCCATCAATGTTCTGCATGGCGAATTGGTGTTCCTTTATCGACTCGACCAGCGTGGCCCCCGGCAGTTCGCCAAGCACTTCGTACTCATGAAAAGGAACATCTCCGCCCTGGTCAGGCGAAGTCGAGAGCCCACGTACGCAAAGGGCAATAACCAGAACTGTCGAAAAGATAATCAGCAAACCGCCCTTAAGAAACTGCACATAAGTAGTCGAAGTCATGCCGGCCGTGGCCACAATCGTGATCACGATAGCACCGACCATGATCACACCGACCCAGTGCGGCATGCCCAGCAGCGGCTCGACCAGCACCCCGGCGCCGACCATCTGGGGAATCAGGTAGAAGATCGAAACCACCAGCGTACTGACAGCGGCGGCCAGTTTAATGCCCTTGGAGTTGAAGGTGGAGTCCAATGCATCGGTAAAGGTGTACTTGCCCATGCGCTTCATGGGTTCGGCCACCACAAACAGCGCCACGATCCACCCGGCCAGGTATCCGATGGAATACAAAAAGCCGTCGTAACCCACCGTGGCGATCAGGCCGCAGATACCGAGAAAAGAAGCCGCCGAAAGATAGTCACCGGCAAAGGCGATGCCGTTGACCGACCAGTGAATCTGACCGCCTGCCGCGAAATAGCCGCTTGCCGACCGCGACTTCCGAGCGAAAGAAAAGGACATGATTAAAACCAAAACTACAAATGCCACGAAGATAAGAATAGCGAGTATATTGGGAGATCCCATTATTGTGCATTCCCCTTTTTCTTCGGAGTGTTCAAGGCACTTTCCTGCCTGCCGCAAAGCGCGTTGTAGATCAGCGCCATAATCAGCGCCACCACGATCAGGCCGAAACCATAGACCGTAGCCAGATTCATCCCAAACAAAATCTTCTTTTCCATGAGGAGAGGATTCGTCAGGTTGATTGCCACAAAGGCGGCGTAGATGAGTCCATAGACGATGAACATCCAGACTCCCAGCCGCGTCTTGTACTGCATGGCGTTATCAACTTCCTGCTCCTGCGGTGCGGGTTCGTGTAACATGTGCCCTTCCCTCCTGAAATAATGATAGCAGGAATTTCCCCTTCGTCTGAGCCAGACAATGAGAAATCCTGAACCGTATAAAAAGTGGTACTTAAGGTATTTTGAGGTGGATGGCTTTCGGAAAACGGCCATCAGGCATCGATACCGGCTTCCCTTTTCTTTCGCTCCATCTCTGCCCGATGAAAGAACTGCAACCCACCTGAAAATCAACTTTGCGTCGAAAAAAGCATAGGGGCTTTCTTTTAAAATGGCAAGGCATTATTTGTGATAATAAGCACAGTGAGGCTTGGGATCAGATATGAGCCCATTCACAGCAGGCCTTCCGGCCTACTCGCAAAGCGGTTCCAGCAAGCGCGCCAGTTCGATCCGTTGCGCTTCGTCCGTCTCCCGGTCGAGGGCCTTCTTCAGGCGGTTCAGACAGGTGTCGATGCTGCGGCGCGTGGAAGCGGGAAGGTCCGCCGCTATACCGGGACGTTTGCTGTCGGTCGCGATCTCGAGTTCGTCCTGCCGCGCGTGAGGACGATGGCTGATGATGTTGTGATGCAGCAGCGCGCGGTCCAGGGCCACCCAGGGGAATTGCGGGTTTTTCATCGGCCCGATCGAGAGTTGCTTGCCACCCATGCGTACGCCCTGGATTTTGATTTTGGAGAGCGACTTTTTCGAAAGCCAGCCCGACACGCCACCGATGGCCCCGCCGATGAGCGCGCCCGTCAGAAAGGTCGCGCCACCTGCCGCCGCATCGACCCCACCGCCGATCAGCGCTCCGCCGATCATGCCCGTGGCGGCCAGCTGATTCCGGTCCAGCCCCAGCCGCAGCCAGGTGTCTTCATCGAAAAGATCATCGGTCACAAACTCGATATCCGATTCCTGGCGCTTGACCCGACGGTGGTGGTAAAGGTCCTCGACAGCATCGCGTTCGAGACGTTCGCGCTTGCGCAATTCATCGCGATATTCTTTTTCCAGCTTCTCGCGATAAGGGTCCAGGCTCACGTTGTCGGGAACTTTTTTGTCGAGAACCAACTGCACCTGGTCGGCCAGCATGTTCGCGATAATGCGGGCGCTTTCACGCCGCCGACGGCTGCGCTCCCGTTCCATGCTCGATATGGCCTGATCCAGAAAAGGCTGCCATTCTTCCTTGAGTTCGCGAAAGGCCTGCAACAGGCGCAATCGGATAAAGAAGTCCGCCTCATGGGCGTTAAACTCGCGCACCAGGCTGAAATACTGGTCCAGCGCGTTGCGCCATTCTTCTGTGTGGTCCCGCTTGCCGATCCGGTTGATCATCGCCATGCGCGGCTGGCCCGTCCACCGCAGGATTTCCATTTCCGCCTCATACTCCGGACTGAAAGGCCGCGACCCGTCCACCACATACAAAATCCCGGCGCCATCGAGGATCGGTTTCAGCAACTCGCGTTCCTCGGGATATTCCCCGGAAGGACCATACTCCCGCACAAAGCGCCGCACCGCTTCCGGGCGCTTATCAGCCGAAGGATTCTGGTCCCGCAACCAGGCCAGCACATGACGCGCCTGCTCGAAACCCGGCGTATCGACAAGGGTAAACAGGGCCTTGCCGTCCACGGTCAGCGAATACTCCCGGCACACACGCGTCGTTCGCGCTTCCCGGGAAATGCCCACGTCATCATCTTCCGCAAGCGTGGCCACAATACTCGACTTGCCCTTGTTCACATGACCGACTACGGCAAAAATCGGGGTTTCTTCCATATCAGGCCTCCCCCGCAATATTGGCGGTGCGCAACCAGGGATCGCCCAGTGCCCGCATTTTTCCGCTCCAATGTTCCAGGTCGGCCTTTTCGGGACCGTCGCAGGAAGCGTCCTCCCCTTCGTCCACGGGCATCACAATAATCGGCACTTCCTTACCCGCCGCCTTGCGCAGCTTTTCGATGAACTGGGTCAGGTCGCGCGTCGGCGGTTCCCAGGCCTTGACGGCCAGGATAATGCTGGTATCCGAATCGGCCCCCTTGGCTGCGGTCAGGCACTTGGCGTCATCCGCTACGTCCAGGCCACCGGCGCTCCACATTTCCGGAGGGGGACACTGAAATCGCTGGGCCACACTAGCGGCAAGAGCGCTGCCCGAAAAGGGCTGCTCGCCCCACTGGATCAGGATGCTTCGCTTTCCGGCCACCGTTGCAAGCGCCGGACCTTCCCCTCCGTCACCCCGGCCTTCGTCGCCAATCTCTCGTTCCAGGCCGGTGCTTGTCTCGACGAGCGGTTCCGTCAGGCGTTCGTGCAGTTCCTGAAAGGCGGCATGGTTGAGCGGGGCCTTGCGCAGGGACGCGGCATAGCGCCAACGCGCGACCCAATAAGTGATGATCCGGGGGATCAGCCCATAGAGCAGCATGCAGGCGATCAAAAAAGGCCACCACCCGCCCATCTTTTTCGGATCCACCAGATCCTTCTTCGCATCAGCATACCGGAAGAATTCCGTAATCTCCACGAGCTCGCGACTCGGAACCGCCTGCGGCCAGAACCAGGCCCAGGGACGTGATATTATATTGCCCAATTGATAGAGGTGCTCCGGCTCCACGCGCAAGGTGGTGCTCCAGGCAAAGGCCAGATCGGAAAAAGCAATCAGCCACATGCATCCCACCAAAGCGCCCAGCTGAAAAGCAATTGCAAAGACCTGCGAACTCCGCAGCAGCAGCCAGAAGCGAACGCGCCCGTACATCTGGTCAAAGGCCTTGAACTGGCCCCAGGCCGAGGCCAGCGATTCCTTTTTTGAATGCGAAAAAAACCGCGCCAGAAAAGGAACCAGTCTTCCGGGACTCAACATGCGGACCAGGTCCTGCATGGCGCGCGCGCCAGGCAGCCAGGCGATCCATTTGGGCGGTACAATAGCTCCGAGCCAGGCCACCAGAAGCAATAATTGCAAACCCACAAATACGGCCAGTACATTGATCACATTCACCGGCGTCTGCCCGGTGTAGGCAAAAACGCCCATTGCCGCGCCCAGGCCGATCAGAAAACCCAGCAGACCCAGAACCGCCGACAAAACCGAAACCAGCCCGGCGATCATCTGCCCCGGTGAAGACTCACCGCGATCCATCACCCGATCCAGCCACGCCAGAAAAAGCGCGCGCCGATCCTCCGGATCCGCGTCCATCTCCAAACGCAGCTTCCGGTCCCGCTCGCGCAGAGACTGCCGGTCTTCTTTCTCGTCCAGGTGCAGCTGATACTCCAGATCGATCAACTCATCCAGACTCAGGGGCTTTTTTATCGCTTCGGGCATATCCGTCTTTCCAGAATAATTCAAAAACGCTTCCGACATAATACGCGCCATCATAATCGATTCAAACCGCAAAAGTCTATAGTAGCGCGATAAAAGCCGGCCATTATTTCACGCCCTCGAACGGGTCCACGACAAAAATATGGGGCTATTCGTAGTTTTTTTGATAAACAGGTAGCCTGAATGCCTCAAAAAGAAT
>CAYWYC010000258.1:0-6680 GCA_964462565.1 uncultured Candidatus Sumerlaeota bacterium
AAATGAAGGGTATAAAAAAGGTGCCCAGGGTCGGAATCGAACCAACGACACAGGGATTTTCAGTCCCCTGCTCTACCGACTGAGCTACCTGGGCACACGATCCAAGGCTTGGAGGCCTTGGGGATGTTTGGTTGAGGTTTAATGCGATGGGTCCCAGCCAAACAAGAGAGAGATTTATACTATCGCCGTTTCATTCAGTCAAGAACAAATTTCAAACATTTTTGCCACATTCCGATTTGGGCATGTTGGGGGCCTGGTTTGAGCTTCTTATCCAATGGCCCGCGCCACATCGGCCGCCATGAGCAGGTTTTGCATGGCCGGGTGGGCCAGTTGGTCGTCCGTTGCGGGATCGCCAAAGCATTCTGTCGAAATCATGCCCTGCCAGCCGCGTTTTTTCAAATCGGCAATAATCGCGGCAAAGTCGATGGTGTTTTCGTCGTAAGGACAGGAAAAGGCCGTCGAGTGGGCCGGGCGCGCGTGGAGGTGCTGGGTGGCGTCGTGCAGGTCGAACAATGCTTCTTCGGCCACGCCCTTGCCCACAAAGTGCGCGTAATCCATCGTCAATTTGAGCCCTGGCACATCGGCCAGCATGCGCTTGACGTCATCCACTTCCTGCAGGATGGACCAGCGGTGGGGCTCGATCGTCAGCACGACCCCGGCGTCGCGGGCAATGGCCACCATCTGGTTCAGGCTGTCCACGGAAAGATCGTACTGCTTCTTTTCGTCCATCCCTTCCTGCGGGTTGCCCGGCACGGACATAATATTCTGAAATCCGGCGCTTGCCGCAAATTCGGCGATGCCTTTGAAATGCTCGATCATTTTCGCGCGTAAGGTATCATCCGGTTCATTGGGCTCCACGCTGAGGCCTTCTTTTATGGTGAGTGGGCAGAGGAAGAGTTCGACCCATTCCACCAGGTATTGCAGGGCCAGTTCCTTCACGGCTTTGGCGTTTTCTTTCGGATTGGCCGCGGCTTCGATGGGATTGATCTGTCCGCCGGCATGGTTGGCTCCCACCGAGATATGGTCAAAGCCCATTCCCGGCAAGACCTGCAGGGCCTGTTCCAGACTCCATCCCTTGTAGCAGAATGCGCAAGCGCCAATTGTCATCGTCTTGTCAGTCATTTCAATATCACCTGTTTTCCGTTGTTTTCAGCCGATTCATAGATGGCATCGACAATTTCCATCACGCGCACGGCGCGCTCCGGCGGGGACCATGTGGGTTTGTTGTTTTGGACGCAGTCGAAAAAATGCCGCCATGCAAGCACATGAAAGCCTTTCGGACGGGGCGCGATATGAGGCTTCGTGTCCGTCACGATGCCATCTTCTTCTCCGTAATAAATCAGCGGATCCAGCTCAGCCCCGCGACCGGTTCCAAAAATCCGCATGCTCGTTTTTTCTTCCATGTTCGCCAGGGCCGTATCGCGCAGCACAATGGTGCAGCCGTTGTCGAGTTGGATAAAGGCGATCAGCGTATCTTCCACGTCGGCCTTGATTTCTTCCGCCTGGACCAGCCCCTCCTGCACGTCCATCACCAGATAACCCGCCGGATGGGTCGGTGGAATGGGGCGATCCATAAAATGGTCATAGGTGCGCGCCGTTACCGATACCACCGCCGGATTCCCCAGCAGATACAAGATCAAGTCCAGCCGATGGGGACAAGAATCCATGCCCACACCGCCTCCGCCGATTTTACGCGTGCGATGCCAGCCCTTCTTGTAATTCCGCCGCCAGGTTTTGAGCGCTTCGATATAATAAATCGTCCCGAACTCGCCGGCATCAATGCTCCGCTTGAGCGCCTGGTTTTCCGGATAGTAGATCGAGTTCGATCCCACAAACATGACCTTGTCCGATTTTCCGGCGGCTTCGGTAATGCGTCGCATTTCGTCGGCATTCATGGCCGGCGGTTTTTCCAGATACACATGCTTGCCCGCTTCCAGAGCCGCAATGGCAATTTCCTCGTGAACATGGGGCGGGGTGCAAATGCTGATGATGGGAATTTCGGGATGCTCGACCAACTTGCGCCAATCGTCAAAGGCAAACTCGACCTGCTGCTCAGCGGCGAATCGCGCGGCGCGTCCCGGAACGCTGTCGGAAAGCCCGACCACCTGGCCGCCGGCTTCGCGAATGTCCGGGAGGTGCCAATAAATACCCACCCGGCCGGTTCCAATTATGCCAACGTTAAAGGCATTATTTTTCATGGATCGCCATGCTTTCTATATAGGAATAATGAAGCGAATGCTTGATTGTGATTCGCGAAACCTTCAGACCGTCGCCAGCATCTGCTTCGTCCGATCGGCGATGCTGATAGCGTCGAGTCCGGCTTTTTTGAACAACTCGGGAATCGGCCCATGTTCGATAAAGGCATCGGGAATCCCAATCGTGAGCACCGATTTATGAAAGTCGATTTCCTCGAGAGCCTCACGCACAGCCGAGCCAAAACCACCGGCGCGCACGTTCTCTTCCAGCGTGACAATCAGTTCATATTCCGATGCGATACGGGTGAGCATTTCTCGATCGAGAGGTTTGACGAACCGCATGTCCACCACCGCCGCGCCGAAGCCTTGTTCCTGCAGCATATCGGCCGCCTGATGGGCCTGATAAGCCATGGTTCCGATGCTCAGGAAGGCCACGTTCTTTTCCTCGCCCGAACCCGGCTCGCGGATGATTTCCGCCTGACCGATGGGAATAGTCTGTATTTTGTCTGCATCGTCTTCCAGGGGCAGGCCCCAGCCCCGGCTTCGCGGATAGCGATAGGCGATTGGCCCGTCGTATTCCGCCGCCGTCTTCATCATGCGCTGCATTTCCTGCTCATCGCGCGGCGCCATCACCACCAGGTCCGGCACCACCCGCAAAAAGGACAGATCAAAAACGCCATGATGGGTCGGGCCGTCGTGGCCCACCAGTCCGGCGCGGTCCAGCGCAAAGGTGACGGGCAGTTTCTGCAGGGCCACGTCATGGATAATCTGGTCGTATGCGCGCTGGTAGAAGGACGAATAAATCGCCACCACCGGCTTCAATCCATCGCAGGCCATACCCGCCGCGCAGCAAACGGCATGGCTTTCGGCAATGCCCACGTCATAAAGGCGCTTGGGGTGCTTCTCCGCAAAAAGGTCCAAGCCTGTTCCCGTGGCCATGGCCGCCGTGATGCCTACAATGCGCTCGTCCTTATCGGCCAGTTTGGCCAGGGTTGTGCCAAATACATCGGTATATGACGGGGCCACATGCTTCTTGGGCGCGGCCTGGTTCTCGCCAATGGCTTGCTCACCGGTGCTGATGATAAAGTCGGCGCCGCTATGCCATTTCTCCGGATCGTTTTCGCTATAGGGATATCCCTTGCCCTTCACCGTTTTCACATGCAGCAGAATGGGGCCCTTGAGGTCCTTGATATGGTTCAGGATATCGATAAGCGTCTTCAGGTCATGTCCATCCACCGGCCCCAGGTAGCGGATGCCCATCTTTTCGAAAACCGTTTCTTCGGGGATAATCAGGTTTTTGATGCTGCGTTCCAGGCGCTGGCTGAAGTCCACCATCTTTTTGCCAAAGGCGGGAACCCGGTTGATCAGCGTCTCGGCGGTGGCCTTGGACTTGTTGTAAAGATCGGTGGTCACGATCTGGTTAAAGTAGTGGGACATGGCCCCGATGTTGGGCGAGATGCTCATCTTGTTATCGTTCAGGATAATGAGCATATCAGGCCCGATATAGCCAAGGTTATTGAGCGCTTCATAGCACAGGCCGCCCGTCATGGCTCCGTCACCGCATACGGCGATGACCCGATAATCCTCGCCCTGCTGGTCCCGCGCCAGGGCCATACCGGTGGCGGCGGAGATTGCCGTGCTGGCGTGGCCGACGCCAAAGGTGTCATAGGGCGATTCGTCGCGTTTGGGAAAACCGCTCAACCCGCCCATCTGTCGCAAGGTGGGGAACTGTTCAAAACGTCCGGTGAGAAGTTTGTGTGGATAAGACTGATGGCCCACGTCCCAGACAAGCCGGTCTTTCGGCGTATCCATCACCCGATGCAGCGCAACAGTCAGTTCAACCACTCCAAGCGAAGGCGCGAAATGCCCTCCGTTGCAGGAACATACTTCGGCCACCGTCTCTCGGATTTCCGAGCATATTTCCTCCAGGGTCTCATAGCGGAGTCCCCGCAAGTCTTCCGGCGATTTTATTTTCTCCAGCCAAGGGGTTGGTTTCATCAAGATTCAGCATCCTTTTCCGCAACTTGCGGTTCAAAATCTTCGGTCTGGTCTTCGCCATCTTCCGATTCGACCAGTTTCTGTATTTTCAGTTCTACTTCTTTCAGGCGGCATTCGCAGGCCCTGGCCAGGTTTTTGCCTTCCTGAAACAGTTCAAGCGCCTTGTCCAGCGATACAGAACCGCTTTCCAGTTTCTCGACGACATCCTCCAGCTTTTTCAGGTTCGTCTCAAAGGGCTGTTCCTCGGCAGGTTTTTTCTTTGCCATGACGCCAGGTCCTTTCGGAAGATTCTCGCCCCTGC
This sequence comes from uncultured Candidatus Sumerlaeota bacterium, assembly GCA_964462565.1. Taxonomy (GTDB): domain Bacteria; phylum Sumerlaeota; class Sumerlaeia; order UBA8349; family UBA8349; genus CAYWYC01. The sequence goes on from CAYWYC010000258.1 coordinate 4,495, forward strand.
CTGTGCCAGGCCGGTGGAAGAGGCCGATAATCGCACAGCCATAGTTCCACCCCCACCGATCCGGTTCAGGACAGAACTGTTATCATTCCATTGCAGGGCTGTGATTGCAATAGATTTTGCTCACTTTTTTGTTGCCGCTTACCGTTCTATTTGATACAAAGTTAGTTTCCGGGCCTTCTTCAGGATATATATTTATCCTATTCCAAGACCCGTCAAAAGTCAAGAATCCCTGATACGTGTGGTTTTATACCAAACGTCAGGATCTCAAAACTGTTCTGAATAAATACGGAAAGGAATCTTCCAGGTACCATTATGGGAAGTATTATCAAGAAGCGTCGCAAAAAAATCCGGAAGCATAAACTGAAAAAACTGCGCAAGAAAATGCGGCATCGCCGATAGACGCGGAGTTCCGGGTTGCGGTGGTTTTCAGGCCACCGCCCCGAGCCATTCCGCCATTTTCCCCAAGTTTTCACCCATGTTTCCCCATCCAGTCCATACGGGATGCCATATCCCGTTTTTTATTTGGGGTGGATGGGGTGAACTATGTCCCGCACCCCTACCCAATATATCAGCGCATCCCGCAATCGCAGTTGCGATCGAACCCACTATTACGTATCGCCACCGTCCTGGTGGCAACGGGGGTATTGCGAAGCCTAAAGGAAAAGGAGCGAGCGGGTTGGTAGTTTTATCAAGAGCCCCTTTGCCGGCAGGATGCCAGCGGTACGTGTTCCTTTTTCAGATCACGTCCAGGGTAAATTCCAGGCTCAGGTAAATCCCTACCAATATAAAAAGAACCCCTGTAATCCGCCGGGCATAGAATTCAAAGCGCTGGACCTGCTTAAAGGCGCTGCTGATCCAGTTGGCCCCCAAGGCAATCAGAAAACTGAAAATGATCACGGGCAGAGCCGAGCCCACGCCAAAAACCGCCGGGACCAGAATGCTTGATTCCAACTTGATCGCGATAGCCAGCAGGTTTCCGAAAAAAAGCACCGCCGATACCGGACAAAAAGACAAGGCAAAAAGCACGCCCAGCACAAAGGCCATCCACACGCTGCCCTTTTCCGCCCATTTTTGCGCCCGCTGGCCGATGCCGGCGCCGATGTTGCCAAACTGGATAAACTCCAGAATGAACAAACCCATCACCACCAGGAGCGGGCCCAGCAGGGCGTTCATATATTTCTGGAGCCAGCGGGACAGAACCGGCGTGCTCAGCAGGCTGGCGACGAGTAAGGCGCCGATAACGGTATAGACCAGTGTTCGACCAAGCGTATAGAGCAGGCCTGTCCAGAAGACATAACGCGGTTTATCCACCTGTTTGCTGATAAAGGATATGGCGGCGATATTAGTCGCCAGCGGGCACGGACTGATCGACATCAGGATACCCAGCCAGAGCGCTGTAACCAGACCGATAAACCAGGGACTCATGTCTTTGCCTTTTCCATAAAAGGCATCATCTTTTCATGAATAAAATCCATGTACTGCTCCTTGTCTTTTACCAGGTCCCATATTTCCGGCAGGCTGACCCAACTGTCTTCGCCGCTCTTGCGATTGTCCTGGATCACCACCGTGTTAAAGACCAGGTCATAGCGCATCGCCAGGTCGGTATTTTCTTCTTTTTCAAAGTTCACCTTGCGCCAGTCGATTTTGCCGGAGGCCATTTCGTCGGCATAATGTTTATCAAGCGCGGCCTTGGCGTAGTTCTCCAGTTTTATGCAAGTATCACAGCGCTTGCTCGTATTAAAATAGTAAACGGTGATATCGGCTTTTGAGGCGGTGGCGTCCTGATCTGTCTTTTCCTCCGAAGCATCAGCCCCAATAACGCCCATTTCCCGCATGGCAAAAACCGCCACGCTGGCACCTGCAAAAAGAAGCAGGCAAATGGTTATGATCTTTTTCATTTTGTCCATAAAACCCTCCTCAACTCCCTCTTTCAGGATAGCGCAGGCATAGTTTTGCTTCAACAGTGAATTGCTAAATAAAAAATGGTCATCCTCTTTTAAGCGCCACAGGCGCGCTCCATAATAGATTGGAGTTTCAACCACAGGGGGCAGACGAAGAAAAAAAGGAGAGGGCTGAAGGCCCGATCCAGATCCTTATAGCGAATCTCGAAAGTCTTTCTGCCAAATAAAAGCCCGAGATTCTGCAAAAGGGTCAAAAGCACCATTTCTCGGGCTTCAGAGCCGCCC
>CAYWYC010000259.1:0-6666 GCA_964462565.1 uncultured Candidatus Sumerlaeota bacterium
GATTACACAGATGGTAAAGCGCCAAAGGCGCGTCCCATAATAGCCTGGGGTTTCAACCCCAGGACGGACAAAGAAAAAGAAAAGAGGGCTGAAGGCCCGATCCATATTTATAACGAATCTCGAAAGCCTTTCTGCCAAATGCTGCAAAAGAATCAAAAGCATCATTTCGCGGGCTTCTGAGCCGAAAACCGCCCCTATCCCCTGGACGGGATGGACAGGCGGAATTGCTGCGGGCTGAGGCCGATTTTGCGGCGGAACATACGCGAGAATTGGGCGGGGTCTTCGTAGCCGACTTCGCGCGCGATGGCTTTGACCTGGCCTTGGCTTTCCCGCAGGAGCCGCGCCGCGTGGCGCATGCGGCAATGCAGCAGAAAATCGTGAGGAGCCGCCCCGGTGTAGCGACGAAAAAGCCGTCGAAAATGGCTCGCGCTCAGGTGCAGGCCGCGCGCTTCTTCAAAAAAATCATAGTCGGCCATGGGCGCTTCTTCCATGCGAAAAAGCAACGCGTCGATCCCCGGCTCATGCATGGCCGGACTATGGGCAGGCCGTCTCTCCCCCATCAGCATCAGGAGCAATTCCTCCAGCAGCAAAAGCCCCTCCAACTTTCGCCGGGGCAAATCCTCCTGCACAATCCCCACCAGCCGCTCAAAGCGTTCGCGAAAACTTTCCCGCTCCGACACAGGCATCCACCCCGCCGCCGAAAGCGGCATAAAACCTTCCTCCATCAGCGCCCGGCCACGCGCACCCCGAAAAGATACCCACAAGTGATGCCAGCTTGATCCGGAAGCCGGACCATACTGGTAGCTATGATCGCAATGATGCCAAAAGGCGCTGCCCGGGCCGAGCTCGATGCGGGACCCGCCGTCGATGCCGTAATAGATGCTTTCGCCCACAATAAACTGCAGCGAATAAAGATCCTCAAAGGCCGTATCGATGACGGCGTCACACTGTGGCGCGGCGTCGGCATTTACGAACAAGATATCGTCAAAATAGGCCACGGGGCTGAACCGTCCTTCCAATCGGCATGATCAAATATGCCAAGTCTTTGATAAGATATGCTATTTACATGACGAATTGCAATGCTATTATGCATATCCGGCCTGAAGAAGCGCCGCACATATTGCACAAGAAGGATTGATTCATGGATCGCATCGCCCGCAACAAACAATACCTCATCGACCTTTATACCGGCCCATTTCCCGGCCATGCCATCGTCTATAATCCCCCCGCACCCCGTCCCTCGAAGCGGCCCGACTATGCCGTTTCCGATCGGCCCTTGTCCGAGTGGGTTCCCTGGTACGTGGACTGCTACAAAAATCGCGTGGTCATGCACGATGCCCTGGACGACGACGGCGTACCCTTTGTGAACCTCTGCGGCTATACGGGAATTTTCGCGCAGGCCTTTGGTTGCCCGACCCATGAATACGAAGGCATGCACACCAATCCCGTGGCCAAGGCCATCGTATCCAGCGCAGAGGAAGCCGATCGCCTCGAACAGCCGCGTCTGGAAGATTGCCGTGGCCTGAACCGCTTCTTCGAACTGGCCGGCCTGATCGCGCGGGAAGTCGGACCGAACGTGCCCATCAGTGTACCCGACATCCAGAGTCCCTTTGGCATTGCCGCCATCATCTGGGAAAAGCAGGACATGTTTATGGCGATGGCCTTGCAGCCGGAATCGGTCAAGCGGCTCGTGGACAAATGCTATCGTCTTTTGGACGAATTCCTCCACACCTTCCGACGCGAATTCCCTCAGGCCAACCTCGTCCATTGCCCCTACACCTGGGCGCCGCCCGAACTGGGCTGCTGGCTGTCGGAAGACGAAGTCGGCGCCTTCAGTCTCGAAATGTTCGAGGAATTCTGCCTGCCTTCTCTCACCGCCCTCAGCAATAGCCAGGGCGGCATGTTCATCCACTGCTGCGCCCATGCCCGCCACCAGTACGACGGCTTCCTGCAAGTACCGAATCTGCGCGGCCTCAACCCGAGTTTCCGCCAGGTACCCCCGCAGGACTGCGTCCGTATGTTTTCGGGCAAGGCCGTGATCATGATGGGCTACACGCCCGAAGAAAAACTGAACGAACTGCTGGACCTGGCCACGCCGGAAACACGTTATCTTTTCAACCTGGACGCCATGCCCCTGGAAGAAGTCCGCCCCCTCTATGATCGACTTCGTGAACGTTGTCCGCGGATGAGCAGCCCGGTTTCTTAGTCAGGATCAAAAAATCCCCAAAAGGCCGGCATGTTCGTAATAAAGGCCATATCGCAATCGCACTCGAGGCGTTGTCCAGGGCCAAAGGCCCGCCATATATCAGCCCAGACGGCACGTCTGGGTAGGTGGGATAAAAATAAAACAAAGGGCTGAAGGCCCGATACATATTATTTTTCAATCCAGTCAATGCCTCATTTTTCGGGCCTTCAGCACTCATTGTTAAATCTTTCCTTAACCCGGACCGCTTGTCCGGCTGGTATGCTTCGCACCTTTGGACGCTTTTCCATCCGCGTAATCCACGTAATCTGCGGATAAAACGCTCCTATCCCAGACCATCGAAAAAAGAGGCTGGACTTGCCCCATCTTTTGCCTTATAACGCAAACGTTTGAACCGAAAGGACAAGCCATGAACGACCGACAACGTTTTCTCAAAACCATGCAATTCAAGCCCACCGACCGGTTTCCCTGGAGGCCCCAGGGATTCTGGAATCATACCATTGCCCGCTGGCGTCGCGAAGGCATGCCTGCGGATATAAGCCCGCAGGATTATTTCGGCTTTGAAAAATGGGAATACCTGCCCGTCAACGTGGATATGATTCCGAAATTCGACGAGAAACTGGTCGAGGATCATGGCGATTACTGGATCATCGTCGATGAACACGGCATCACCAAGCAGGCCCTCAAGGAAGGCGAGTCGGAAATGTCCATGCCCGAATGGCTGGACTTTCCCGTGAAGACGATCGATGATTTCCGCGAAATGAAAAAACGCTACAACCCCGACGATCCGACGCGCTATCCGGCCGACTGGGACGCCCGCGTGGCCACCTGGAAAGATCGCGAGACGGTGCTTGGGCTGGACCTCTATCATGGCCTCTACATGACCATCCGCCAGTGGATCGGACCCGTGCAGCTGCTCTACGCCTTCTATGAAAATCCAGCCCTGATCCAAGAAATGCTCGAATTCTACACGGACTACCTGCTCCAGGTGCTGCGCCGGGCCGTGGAGGATGTGGACCTGGATTATGTGAGCCTCTCGGAAGACATGGCATACAAGGCCGGACCTTTCATTTCTCCCGATCTGTTCCGGCAATATTTTGTCCCCTGCTACCGGCGGCTGGCCGATTTTTTCCAGAAAAACAGCATCACCAATTTTGTCATCGACAGCGACGGCGACCCCCGTATGCTGATTCCGCCCCTGCTGGAATCGGGAGTGCGCGGCATCCACCCCTGCGAGGTAGCGGCCGGGATGGACGTGCGCGAGCTGCGCCGTGAATATGGAAAAGACCTGATTCTCTGGTGTGGAATTGACAAACGGGTTCTGGCGCAGGATCGTGCGGCTATCGAAAAGGAAGTCATGGCCAAAATCCCACCCCTGATCGAAGAAGGCGGTTACATCCCCCAAATCGACCATTCCGTTCCGCCGGATGTCCCATTTGATAATTTCTGCTATTATTGGGACCTGCTGCGCCAGATTTCGTCAAATCAGGGCTAACCTGTTTCTGCAAATATTTTGCAGAAAGCAGTCCGGAGGGATATGTAAGCCATGGGTCTCTCCATGCTTAGGGTTTCTGATATACCCCTTAGGCCTTGTGATCAAATGCAGCCATATCTGAAACAAATTTGCCTTTTTGCCTAAATTATAAAGGGTTATGTGTTTTGGCTTGCGCTTTTTTTGCAGTCACGATACTATAAATCCGTAACAATTCTTTACAAGCAGTACTCATTTTTTTCAGGGGGTAGAAGTTATGTTTTCTTTATTTTCCAAACGGCGAGCGTTCACGCTCATCGAACTATTGATTGTCGTGGCGATAATCGCCATTCTGGCGGCGATTGCCGTCCCCAATTTTCTGGAGGCCCAAACCCGAGCCAAAATCTCGCGCATCAAGGCTGATATGCGATCACTGACCACCGCGCTGGAAGCCTATTCTCTAGACCACAACAGCTATGTGCCTCCCGCAAGTGATCTTACCGGGCACAATTCGCAAGGCCACGGCGGATTTTTTGAGATGCTGAGCACACCGATCGCCTACATTACCGATGCTTTCGTCGAAGACCCTTTCGTGCTCGATGAAAAAGTCGGCAACTGGAGCGGCAGCGAACGCTACTTGCGCTATCGTGGCTACAACCAGTATGGCAGCGTCAATTTCTGGCACAAGCATCCCTATCAGGATCTGGTCAAGGGAACGCCTACATCTCCCTTGGATGGCAACGGAAATCTGCTGTCCGGGAAGGTAACCTTCTGGGCTCTTTATTCGATGGGACCTGACCGCGAAAGAACCAGGATCACCATGCCCGACGGAAAAACCACCAGCAACCATCTCTTTGGCTACTGGCCACAGAATAATTTCCCCGAAACGGTGGTTCAGTTTGCCTATGACCCCACAAACGGGACCAAGAGCCAGGGAGAAATCTGGAAAGCGGGCGGATCGCCGGGTACCGACAAAAACAAGATGATGGAGTTTCAGTCGGAATTGCTGAAATATCAATTCTAGAACGCTATTGATCATAATCGGGAGAGATTGGCCGCTTCTTGCTGAGGGAAGCGGCCTTTTATTTTTTTATCGCAGGCCATTACCAGAACAGATTTACTTTTTATAATAATCAAATTTTGCAGCAAAAAGATTGCACCCAAGGGGCCCTTTCGGGCAGAATGCTTCCGATTGTGCTTGGGTCCACTCTCCATATTCTGGTAATAATATAGACGATCATGGCAAGAAAAACGGCAAGATCAGAAAACAGCGTCCTGACCATCGCTGGGGCTTCAGGATGGAAGACGCGTCGGCTGGAAAACACCTCCGACTTTGCCACATTCTGGAACCAAGTGGATATCCTGACCGCCCCCGTCCAGAAGATTCCCCATTATATCGTCGGATTCTCGGCATCGGATCGCGCCGTGCAAGCCGCTATGCGCCTGCGGTATCGGGTTTTCAATATCGAACTCAATGAAGGCCTTGCAGCATCCACCGAAAGCGGCCTGGACCAGGACGCCTTTGACGCGCAAATGAGCCATGTCTTGGTACTCGACGCGGAGACCAGGGAAGTCGTCGGAACCTACCGCATCCAACCGGTCAGCGTGGCCCTCAACGGCATCGGGCTGTATTCGGCCCAGGAATATGATCTCTCGCCCCTGAAAGCTTACTACAAACAGGCGCTCGAACTTGGACGGGCCTGCACCAGCCGGGAACATCGAAAGGCGGCGGCGCTGCTGGCGCTGTGGCAGGGACTGCATGTGTACGCGAGCCTCTTCCGGCTGCGCTGGCTTTTCGGATGCTGCTCACTGACCTCAACGGATCCCGACGACGGCTGGCGGGCGATGAAAACGCTGCGGGACAAAAACTACCTCCATCCCGAACTGATGCTTAAGACCTTGCCCGATTATTCCTGCGGCGACAGCTCGCGCGAATACTGCGCGGACATCGGGCCCGCGATTCCGCTGCCCCGGCTCTTCAATACCTACATGCGCCTCGGCGGCAAGGTGGTGTCGGAACCGGCGATCGATCGCGAATTCGGCACGGTGGATTTTCTCGTCCTGCTCGACGGCGCAAAGGTCCAGATGTCGTCTCTGGGGTTAAAACAAAATGGATGACGGGAAAACGCGCCAAGTCTCCCGTGCCGCGTCCAACATCCTGGTGGGGCTCCTTCGTTTTGCTGCGCTTTTCTTTTTCACCATTTTTCTTTTTCCTTTCCTGACTTTTGAGCGCCTGATTCGCAAGCGCAAGGAGGCGCGCTTGCGGGTATCGATCCGGCACATGCGATTCTGGGCGCGCGTGGTTTGCCGGATTGTGGGATACCGCGTACACGTAATTGGCCAGCCGGAAAAGGGCAAGGTGCTTTATGCCCCAAACCATCAGGGCTATGCCGATATTTTCGCCCTCGCGTCGGTGGCGCCCTGCTTCTTTGTTCCCAAGGGCGACATGGCCTCCTGGCCCCTGGTCGGCTTTATGGTGCGCCAGACGGGACATGTTTTTTCCAGCCGCAAGCGCGCGGCAAAGGATCTGAAAACAACGGCATCGGCCATCGCGGAACGCCTGAAAAACGCCTGCCCCGTTTGTGTATTCCTGGAAGGCGCCTCCACCGGCGGAGATGCCATGCTCCCCTTTCGACCCTCATTTTTGCAGGCGGCGCTTGATACAGACGCCGCAATCCAGCCCGTGGCGATCCGCTATTTCCCGAAAAAACAGGATGTCCTGGTCAGCGAAGATGTCGCCTACTGGCGTCCCGAACATGATTTCCTCAAGCATATTATCCGCCACCTGGGCCTCGGAAAAACCGACGTACAGATCATCTTCTGCAAACCCATCGATCCCGCCGGACACGAACGCAAAGCCCTGGCCGTAGCCGTTCAGGCGGAAGTAGAAAAAGCGCTGAAAATAATTTGAATGAAACCCGCAGCTAAAAAAAAGCCCCAAAGGCGCGACCCATAATAGATTACGCAGATGGTAAAGCGCCAAAGGCGCGAC
>CAYWYC010000260.1:0-6640 GCA_964462565.1 uncultured Candidatus Sumerlaeota bacterium
GTTTTTTGGTTTTTGTGAAAGAAGCCGGAGACGAAGAGGCTGGTTCTGCTGCAAAAAACGCCGAAGGCGTTGCCCCATAATAGCCCCGGGTTTTAACTCGGGGAAAAGGGACAAAATAATGATGAACCCTGAAGGGGTTACCCAAATGCTGGCCCCACCTCAGGGAAGCTCCCTTGGGCTTTGGAATAGCAAATATCGGTTGAGGCCGTTTTTTTTGTGCAGGCAATCCGATGTCGCGTTTGATTGAGTTGCACCACCTTTTTCAGGATAATCGCCCATGGCGGCCCGAAGCGTCGCAAGCCGACTCGTTTTCATCAACACCATCGCCAATGTTCTCGGTCAGATATGGACCAAGTTCCTGGCATTTCTCATCATCCCTTGGCTGGTGCATTATCTGGATGAGGAGCGCTTCGGCATCTATGCTCTGGGCGTGAGTCTGCTGGTGCTGGGAACCCTCTTCGATCCCGGCATGAAATATGGCTACATCAAGATTTTTTCAGAATTCCTCGCCAAGGGCCGCACGGGAGACTTGCGGCGTCTCATGGGCGCGAGCCTGGGCGCGTATCTTGCCATCTCCGCGATCATGCTGGGGGTGGCCTGGGTTTTTATCGAGCCGGTCATGGCCTTTCTGGGAGTGCCCGAGGCGCTTTTTCCGCAGGCGGCATTCTTTTTCATCTGCATCCTGATCCACCTGGCCCTGGCCGAAAGTTTTGCCGTCTTTCGCCATGCCATGCTGGCCATGCAGAGGATGGTATGGGCCAACAAACTCAACGCCGTTTCCGCCTGCATGCACTATGCCTTTCTGGCGATGGCGATTGTTTTCGACTGGGGGCTGCCTGGCATGGGCCTGGTCTTTGTGGGGGCGGCGGTTTTCCAGTCGCTCCTCTTCACGGCGGCCTGGCTTCAGCTGCAAGGGCAACTCGGTCACGATGGACCGCGCACACCTATTGCCTCGCTTTTCTGGTATCTGCTGCGTTTTTCCTGGGGACTCAAGGTGGCGGCCAATTGCCAGACTACGATTTTTCATCTCGACAAAATTTTCATCTCGCGCTTTGTCTCATTGGCGGCGGCGGGTACTTATCAGATCGGCTCGACGCTGGCGGTGGTGGTGCGGGAATTTATGCGGCTCGGGGTGTCGGCGCTGCTTCCGGCGATAGCCGACATGGCGGCGCGTGATGATAGAATCGGATTGCGGCGCGTCCATCGCCAGGCGACGCGCCTCTTCGTCTGCCTTTGCGCGCCGGGATTTTTCTACGTGGCCGCCATGGCCCCCATTATCATCCAAGCCTGGCTGGGAAGTCCGGATTCACAATCGGCGCTGGCGCTGAGCCTGCTGAGCCTGGCATTTTTCGCCAACGTCATACTGGCCCCCTCCATGGAAACGGCCGCGGCCCTGCACCTTTCGCGCCTGCACATGTGGACCGCCCTTTTCGCGGCTATCTGCAATATTATTCTCAACTATTTCTTCGTGCAAAAATTCGGCTTCATGGGCCCACCATTGGCATCCATTTTATCGCTGAGCGTGGCAAGCATCATCTTTCTGGCGCGCGTGCTTCACCGGCTCGATGACGGCTTTGGGGCCTTTCTGACAAATGCCCTGTTGCGTCCGATCATCATGGCAGGCGCACCCGCCATGGCACTGGGATGGATGTGCCGCTATGATCTGATGGCGCGGCTTGAAGGGGCGGGGAGCATCATGTCGCTTCTGACCTTATGCGTTGCCGGAATCATCTACGCCGTCGTCAGCCTCGGCCTTATCCTGCTGAGCGGCCACCTGAAAAAGCCCGACCTCGATCGTCTGCGCCAGATGCTGGGGCGGGAATAGAGCGGTCAACTTTTCCGCTTCCAGAAAAGATGATGCAGCCGGGCATAGAGGCGATTGCCCAGCATTTTCTGGAGGGTTTTTTTGGCAAGATAAGCGCGTCGCATACGCGGCAGCAGTTCCTTCTGGTTTACCAGAAAATGCACCATTCGCGCTTCATCCCAGTTGTCCCGCAGGGCGATACGACCGTATATTTCCAGGCCCATGTCGGAAGTCGGCAGATCGGGACTCGACGTGAAGAGGGCTTCGTAATTGGCATCGGCGGCGCACTGGAGCACGCGCCGGTCATGGCGTCCTCCCGGCAGCGAGAGGGTTCGCACGGGAGCTTGCAAGCGGTCCTCCAGTTCCTTACGGGAATCGGCCAGTTCTTCGCGAATACCTTCTACGTCCAGGTCCGATAAAAAGGCATGGCTCCTGCCGTGCGATCCAAAGGCCATCCCCGCCGCGTGCATTTCCTGAATCTGCGACCAGTCCAGATACCCCTCCTTCCCCACCCAGTCGGTGGTGATGAAAAAGAGCGCCTCCCAACGCGTTTCGACCAACGCCGGAAAGGCCACCTCGTAGTCCGACGCCATGCCATCGTCAAAGGTCAGCACCACATGGGGCGCGATCCCCTCGCGCAGGCCCGCATCCGTCGAATCGGTCCGACCCGTCCAGCGTCGTGGCAAAACGAGCGGCCGGTCCGATCGCGCGAAGGCCTGGAGGTGGGCGAAAAAATGTTCCGCCGACAAAACATAACTCCGCGCGCCGGCGTCAAGATCGGCATAGCGACCATCGCCGGGATCGAGTCCGTGATACATGAAGACAGCGGTGTCTCGGTCGAGAATCATCGAAACTTTTTCTCCCGGAGCGCCCTGGAATACAGGGCTTCGAGCGATCTGACAATGGGGTGGATATCGAAGATCTCACGCGCCCGTTTTTGCGCGGCATGGGCCATGCGCTTGCGTTCGTCGTTTTTTTTCGACAGGTCCAGAATCGCCTCAGCCATGGCGTCGGGATCGCGCGCCTCGACCAGTTTGCCGCATTGGCCCTGATCCAGCAGTTCCGAATTGCCGCCCACGCGCGTCGCCACCACGGCGCAGGAAGCCGACATGGCTTCCAGGATAGAGAGCGACAGCCCCTCCGTAATCGACGAGAGCACATAAATATCAAAACGCCGAAGCAGGGCCGGAACGTCGTGGCGTTCGCCCAAAAGGATGAAGCGGCTTTCGATTTTCTGACGCGCGATTTCCGCCTCGATTTTGGCGCGGTCCGGTCCTTCGCCCACCAGCACAAAGGCAAGGCGCGGCTCCTTTTTCAGGGCTTTGGCCGCCGCCTGCACCAGGCTTATGTGATCCTTGCGATATTCCAGACGCCCCACCGCCCCCACGATGATTTCGGCATCATCAGGCAGGGGCAGTTCCGCTTCGAGCGGCTTTTCACCAGCCTCGTAGATCGCCTGCGTATCCACGGCGTTGTACATCACCTCGACGCGGTCGGGTGCGATTTTTTCCTCGGCAATCACACGCTGCCGCAGGTCGTCGGAGACGGTGAGGATGCGATAGCTGATCCACGAAAGCGCGCGGTCGATCCATTTGCGGTACCATTTTTCCAGGGACACCGTGCTTTGCTCGTGGGTGATCAGGACGGGTGCGCCGGCAAAGAATCCTGCCAGACGTCCCCAAAGGTTGGCCGTGAAGATTGTGCAATGGACGACGTCGGGTTTCCATTCGCGCAGCAAGCGAAAGAGCCGGAAAAGCATGTCCACCTGCACGCGAGACCGCTTGCCCATGACCACGACGGGGAAGCCCATTTTCTCGATTGCCTCGCCGAATGCGCCCTTCTCCCGCAGGCAGACCAGCCGCATTTCGCAGTGCTTGCGGTCAATCGTCCGAAACCAGTTCAGGATTTGGGTTTGTGCGCCACCCACATCCATGGAATCGATAATATGGACGACTCGGATTGCTTTCGCCAAGGCACTTCACTTTCGTTCAGGCAGTTTCGCGTTTTTGCAGATTGCGGCTTTCCCATTCGATCATGCGTTTTTTGAGCCGGGTTCCCGCGGGGGTGGAAAATCCGCCGATGCTATTGGCCGCCACCACGCGATGGCAGGGCACGATAAGGCCGGTCTGGTTTTTGCTCATGGCCGTACCCACGGCCCGGGCCGCGCCGGGATGGCCGCATAGGATCGCCACCTCGCCATAGGATCGCACTTCGCCATAGGGAATATCCTGCACCGTGCGCCATACTTTCCGCTGAAAGTCGCTGCCCGCGCGCCAGTCGAGGGGGACATCAAAGTGCACCACATCGCCCTGAAAATAAGCACGCGCTTCCTGAATCAGCTTCGGCAGAAAGGGACAGGCGGCGCTTGATTGTGCATCGGGTTTTTCAAAAAGGTCCAGGCGGACAAAGCGACACTGATCCGCCGCAAAACCCAGGGCCCCAAGTTCGCCCGTCAACCAGGCATCCACCGTCTCCGCTTCCAGCAGCAGCGAATGCCGCGCCAGACCCGCGGACGTCAGGATCGCACCCAGCCAACCCCAGTCCACCTCATAGGCCAGGCACAGGACCGGCTCATTTTTTTGCACGTCCTTTTTCGATTCCGAAGTCATTCTGTTATTCTTTCTCCGGCTCCTCGTCACGCTTGCCGGGATAATCCAGTTCCAGGCACATGCGCTGGAAGTAGGGCTCGAAACCGCATTTTTTCCAGAAGCGCATGCCCCGTTCATTGCGATTATAAACCTGCAGTTGGATGTTCTCCAATTCAAAACCCCGAAAAAAGAGGCGCACCTTTTCCACAATCGCCTGCCCCACGCCCGTCTTTCGATGTTCCGGCAGCACGAAAATGTCCGAAATAAAACCGAACTCCTGCGGCTCGAACATGGGCAGGTTCTGGCAGACATAGGCGCAGCAGAATCCGACAATGCCGGCCCCTTCCTTTTCGGCGATGATGACCATCGACTTGGGACCGCGTATGTGCAGCATGACGTAGCTTTCGTAGGAATAACGGGCGGAAGCGGACAGGCGCACACGTGGATCGAAACCCTGGTGCTCATCCATCATCTGCATCCACATGTCCACAATGGTGGGAATTTCTTTTTCCGTAGCAAGCCGCAGATTCAAGAGAGGCCCTTTCCGCAGTCGATTTGCAGCCATCATACCCCTATCCCAATCGCACGCGCAATTGCAATCGCCTGAAAAATCCTGTTCATCCTGTAAATCCTGTCCATATTTCCCTGCTGTCAGTGCGCATCAAATGTATTCGGCACTGCCTCGATTGCGAGTGCGATCGCGGCCAAATGCCTGACTTCTCCACACATGTTGCTTGATTGTTCAGGATGAACCGTTTACGATACATGGCAAGGGGTAATATCCGATTATTTTTTGCTGGCCCGAATCTGCCGGAAAGGAATTCTTCCCATGCTGGAAAAACACATCATCTTTGGCGTGCATATTACGGAGCGCATGAGCAAGGCGGTGGATGTGCAGAAATATCTCACCGAATACGGCTGCAACATCCGCACCCGCCTGGGGCTGCATGAGGCGGTGAATGTCTGCTCGCCCAACGGCCTGGTCATCCTCGAAATGGTGGGCGAAGAAAACAAGTGCCACGAACTGGCCGACAAACTCTCCGCCATCGAAGGCGTTGAAGTCCAGAAGATGGTCTTTGATCATCCATAAGCCGGCAGCCGCTAACACCCATCACGCATACTGCATCACATGGGCCACCAACTCGTCGAGTCCCACGGTAGCCAGGCCGATAGCCGTGTCGCAGGCGCCGTAATAAATATGCACGACGCCATCCTTGACCACGGCGGCCGTCGGAAAGATCACGTTGGGAATATAGAGCCCGTGCTTCTCGTAATATTCCGTGGGCTCCATAATAAACTGCGGGCATCGCGCGATGACCTTTGTGGGATCGTTAATGTCCAGCATCATGGCCCCCATGCGATAGCACACGCGCCGCGTTTTCTCGTCCTGATTTTCCACGGCATGATACAGCGCCAGCCAGCCATGCTCGGTGCGGATGGGCGGGGTTGATCCGCCGACCCGGTTGTCTTCCCATTTGAATTCCGGACGAATCACCACTTCCGGCTCCGACCATTTCCGCATGTCATCGGAATAGCTGACGCGAATGCAGGGGTGCGCCTCGTGGCGCGCTCCCGTGCTGACGAAGCCGCTGGGCCTGCGCAAGGCTGCAAACTTGCCGCCGATTTTTTCGGGAAAGAGAATCACGTTCCGATCGTCGATATCGGCATCGGTTACCCAGGCGAGATGCTGCCAGTGGACGCGATCCTTGGACACGGCAATGCCGGAGCGCGTCTGGTTGTCCTCGTCCTTGCCGCTGAAGCCGGGATATTCCATCTGGTAACTTTCGGGAACGCCTACGCCCGTCGGGTTCGATCCCCAGGCATAGGGGCGATAGGCGTAGGTCATGTAGTACTTGTCCTCGATGCGCACGATACGCGGATCCTGGACGCTGCCGTATTTGCAGCCGGCCATTTCAGGCGTGAAAACAGGCTCGTCGCTCACATGCTCGAAGTGGACGCCGTCTTCGCTTTCGAGCAGGCCGATATAGCAATGAAAAGGCCGCAACTGCCCGGCGGCGCGCTCATACATATAAAACTTGCCCTCGTCATACATAACAGCCGGATTGAAAACCGTCGCCATCCGCCACCAGTATTTTCCCGGCCACACAATTGGATTTTCCGCGCAACGTTTTATTTCAAGTGCCATGTTTCGTCTCCTTAATATAGATGTCTGGGCCCAGCATAAAAGTTTTTCCCCGGCATGCCAAGCCTATTCGTACCGTACCGCCGACAGGATGCCGGCGGTACG
>CAYWYC010000261.1:0-6632 GCA_964462565.1 uncultured Candidatus Sumerlaeota bacterium
AAGATGAAAAAGTATTTGCATTACTCAGAAAACGCTTCGATTCGTTTGCTTCAAATTAACACAGCCCCCCATTTATGTCGTGCACCACGGCTGGCATTCATATTACTTTTTCATTGCGTCGGTAGCGTATTTTATGCCAGATTATGTTTTGTGGTGTTGGGCGTAGCGCAAATCCAGGCAACTTGATTCAAGTGCATTGGAGTTTTTGCGTGAGCAAATCGTTATTCTCCCTCTCTTTGCCATCCCGTGACAAGGCTGTCTTTCGGGCCTTGTTCGGTGTTTCTACCTTCCGGCAAAAGAAGGGGGATCCATGTTTTTCTCCCGCATACCAGAATCATTTTTTTCCTGATCGGCTTTTGATCGGTGGTACTTCTGCGTCTGAAAGCGGGCGGGGCCGTGGGACCAAGGTACTATATTCGGATTAATTTCGGAATTTTTTTAAGAAATGCGATTCTGGGTTTTAGTTTCTGAAGCAAGATGACGATTAGTTTAGAGGCTGTATATGAAGGCTTTGCGTAAGGGAAAGATTTTCGTGTGGTGAATCCTTCTCCCATCCAGCTTCGGAAGCGCGGCCATCAGAAGCAGCAAGGGGACTGACTCGCCAGGGGAGGCGATCGTTCAACAAATGTTATATGTAACGATTCGGACCGGCCAGGCTGGTTCTATTCCTTGGTATATTTAAAGATCGAAGCAGCGGCAGGCAAAAGGAGTTCACCATGGCACTGTTTTCTTCATTGTTTTCCAAGCCGGCAGTGGGATTGGATATCGGCACGCGGCTTGTCAAAGCTGTGGAACTCGATAATAAAGGCAAAAATATTCAACTGATCCGGGCCGGGATGGCGGAAATATACCCGAATGGGGATAAGCCCAAGAACCCCGAAGCCCAGAGGGCGGCCGTAGTGGATGCTATCAAACGGGCCATCTCGTCGGCCGGCATCAAAGCGACCAACGCCGTGAGTGCCGTGGCGGGCGAATCGATTATCGTTCGCTACATCCAGGTACCCGAGATGCCCGAGTCGGAATTGAAAAACGCCTTGCGATGGGAAGCCGAGGAGTATATCCCCTTTCGTATCGACGACGTGAATATCGATTCCGCCGTTATCGGCCATTCAGGCGAAGGCGACATGAAACGCATGGACGTCCTCCTGGTGTGCGCCCGAAAAGATCATATTTCCGACCACGTTTCCATTATTCGCGATGCCGGGCTCAACCCCGTAGTCGTGGATGTGGATTCTTTCGCATTTTTAAATTGTTACGAAGTCAACTACGACACGGCGCCCGAGGATGTGGTGGGCCTGGTTAATATCGGAGGCGATATCACCAGCATCTCGGTGTATGCCGCGGGAACGCCGAAGTTCTCGCGCGATATTTCCATTGGCGGCAACACTATCACCACTGCGCTTATGCAGCGTATGGAACTCTCCTTCCAGGAAGCCGAATCCTTGAAGGTTCGCCATGGGGCGATACCTTCGGAAGAGACCATGCGGACCAAGGACGATACCGCCAATATTACCGTCGATGAAGATCTGGACAACACCGACGAATCGGACGTGATGGAAACGATCCGTTCAACGGTTGAGGCCATGACCGGAATGATGGAAGCGGAAGAAGAAGATGAAGAAAATACCGCTCATGAGGCTCCACCGGAATTACCGGAGACCCGCATTGTCCAGAACAACCTGAACAATCTTGTCGGCGAAATTCGCCGGTCGATCCAGTTTTTCGAAAACCAGTCTCGCGGCCTGAAGGTGAACCGCCTGGTGCTGGGCGGCGGATCGGCCAACCTCAGCGGCATCGATGCCTATATTCAGGATGCGTTGGACCTTCCCGTGGAAATTCTCGACCCCCTTGTTCGCATTCCGGCAAGCAGCAAGGATATCCACGCGGATTTTCTAAAAGACAACAAACAATTGCTCAGCGTGAGCATTGGCCTGGCTTTGAGAAAGGCGGTGGACTAAGCAATGATTAAAATAAACCTGCTCCCACCCGAATTACAGAGTAAGAAAAAAGGCGCCTCGGCCAAGGCGCCCAAGGGACCGACTTCGCCCAAGACGGTGCAGTTGCTGATCGGACTGGTGGCCCTGGCTTTTCTCGCCGCATGGGTGCTTTTTGGATATTTTTTCGCCTATGCCAAAATTACCGACGCCCAGGACCGTGCTGACATTGTCCAGGCCAAGGTCAAAAAACTGGAAAAGAGCGTTGAAAATAATCTGGCTCAATACAAAAACGAGTATGAACAATGGAAGGTTACCCAGGAGCAGCTGGAAATCGTGAATGAACTCATGCCCGAAGACAGAATCCTGTGGTCCGCCAAGCTCAACATGCTCGCCAATATGGTTCCCCAGGACATCTATCTGGTAGATATTGAACTCGATGAAAACATCAAACTCGTGGAAACCGAGCAATCGAAAAAAGACCGGGCCGAATACGAAAAAAGAAAAAAAGAAGTCGATGCAATGGAAGAAGGCTCGGCGAAAACCAAAGCCAAACGCGAACTGGGCGAAGAGCCGGAAGTCCGCAAAAAACCCCTGATCACGCAGACCCTGACGGTCAAGGCCGTTACCGAACTGGCCAATCTGGGTACAAATCGTCTGCAAAAGGTAATCGAATTTCGGGAAGCCATGCAGAATGCCAGCATGGAAAACGCCCAGGGAGAAACCATATATTTCCGCGACCACTTCACCCAGACTGGCGAACGGGATACCAGCCTGAAAATTGAACCTGGAGTTATGACGGAAGAAATCCTGGACGGAGTACCGGTTTGGTCTTTTGAACTGAAACTGACGACCCAGCGCTAAGAAAAAGCGGAATTCTTTCAGGACCTGCCCGGAAATCGGGTGGGAAGGAGATGGGAAAGATGACACTGACGCCGGAAGATAAAAAGAAACTGACCAGCATTATCGCCATAGGGCTGCTGGGCCTGGGTGTAATCGCCTATTTGTACTGGATGTTTGGATCTTCATCTATCGCCCAGGCGGAAACAAACATAAAAAAAGGCAAAGAAAAAATTGAGCAGTTGGAAAAAGAATTGGCCGCCATCAAGCAGTTCAACGAATTAAAGGGCACTCCCGAATATAACATGGCCATGCAACGGATTGAAAAGGCTTCCAAGCGGCTGCCCAAAACCACACGGGCCCAGGACTTCTACAAAGCCCTGCAGGACATCCTGGAGCAAACAGGAATTACAAACATCGTCACTATGATGCCGGAGAACGTGGAAGTCTATAACACTTTTGCCGAGATTCCTTACAAGATTGATATGGATGCCCGCTTCCATGCTTTTGGGTATTTTCTGAACATGGTGGAGGAAAATCCCAAACGCTTTATGCGCGTGAAGACATTCAAGATCTCAAACAACCCTCTGCGGCCATCTTTGCATCCTATTGATGTGACTATTGCATCCTTTATGCTGACCGACCTCAAGAAAAACAAAGAGGATAAATAGAAGAGCAGATAAGGAAGAAAACGGATAGCGAATATGCCTTCCGGTAAAGGAGTCTGGATTATGAACATTCCAAAGAAAAGATCGGGAAAGGGACTGGGAAATGCCGCTTTACGCGTTTTCCTTGTCCTGAGCGCCATGTGCCTCATGACTGCATCGAGCCAGGCCCAGAGCCTGCTTGACCGCATGAAGAGCGCCGCGAAAAACCTTTCACCCAACAGTACCGAAGGCGAGGCGGTGGATGTGGAAGACGCGCTGTCGGACCTGAAAGACCTGGCTGGCGAGGGAGCCGACCTGGAAATCCTCGAAGAGGACCAAGCCCAACCCCTTGCCTTGGACGATGAAAAAATGAGACGGCTGCTCGGTGAGGATCCCACTTTTATATACCAGCCCAAGGTCAAGACCGACCCCATGCTGGTGCCCTGGTCGCGTCTTCGCGTGATTTCCGAAGAAGCGGGACGCCTGGCCGAAGCCGCCCAGGCCGGGGCGAGATATGAAGATGCCATGGCCGCTTATGCCCAGGTGCTCTATCTGCTCGAATCGGCTCCCGAAAACTGGGCACAGAACGAAAAATTGATAGCCCTGAAAAAAGATCTCGAGGAAAATGTGGGAGACCTGGAAGAAATCCGCCAGCGGGGTGGTTTTCCCTCGGCCAATGATACCGGTGAAGCCAAACTCCCCATATGGATTCAAAACAACACACGGGGGGTCATTGCCGACGAGGGGACGGCCGTATGTCTCGTCGGAACACACACCTTGCACCCCGGCGATATCGTTCCGGATCCGAGCACTTTGGTAGTGGTAGAAGCAATAAACGAAGAAACCGTCAAATTCCGGGTTCGGGATAAAATTTTTGAAGTCAGCACCAGGGAAGGAGAGTGATTACTCCCATGAAACGCTTACGCATAACTATTACCTGTTCCATTATTCTCTTGTTTGGACTCGCTAATATCTGGGCGCAAGCTCCGATTACGGTCAAGGTCAAGCAAGGCTGGCAGAATCGTGCCGGCGACCTGAAGACCCACGAAATTCTGAACCAGAAGATGGAGGTTCTGGACTTTCGAAACGCCGATCTTCAGGATGTGATTCGCCTGATTGCCGCCAAGGCCAACCTGAATATCCTCATGAATCCCATCGAGGTATCCGGCAAGGTCACCCTTCACCTGGAAGACGTGCGGCTGGGCGTGGCCCTCTATAACATCCTGCGCACCCAGGGATTGACCTTTGTCGTGCGGGAAGACGAGAACATCGTTCGCATTGTCAGCGCTACCCTCTTTGGCGAAACCGGCGTGGAAACGCTCACCGAAATTATCCCGCTGCAATACCTGGACGCCGAACGCTTTGCCACGGACCTGCAAATGCTTTGGCCCAGCGTAGCCGCTGAGAAGAAAAGCGAAGACCAGGAAGGCAGAGAAGGGGAAGGCGAAGAACAGCAGTTCGAACAGGTCTCGGAAGTGGCGCTGAATGTCACTTTCCATCGCGAATCGAATTCCCTGCTGGTCATGGCTCCGCCTCCAAAACTGGAACAGATTCGCGATATCGTGGCCACATTGGACAAACCCCAAAACGCCACCGAGCGCCCCAAAACCACGACCATCCAGCTCAACTGGCTCGATACCAAAGAGTTGGCGACCGACCTGAATAATCTCTTTACGGACTTTGCCGCCACGACGGAACAAGCGGGACAAAAATTCGCCGACGTGAAAAAACTCCTCAAGGGTGTGAATGAAAGCCTGGTGCGGATTGTGCCTCATGAAGCCGCCAACAGTATTATTGTCACCGCGCCCTCGCCGCTCTACGAGACCATTGTCGGCGTCATTCGGGAACTCGATGTTCCTCAGCGTCAGGTATCTATCGAGGCGCGCCTGGTAGATGTCAATATCAATGCTTTCCGCGATATCGGCACGAACCTGGAAGCCTGGAAGATCGATTCCGACGACAACAGCCCGAGCAATCGTGATTTCTACAATTACACGCGAAACGATGAAGGCGACCTGGAACGCGAAGATTATCAGGCGCCCGTCGATATCGGCCGGACCCTGCTACCCTTCGGCGCCGCCGCGGCATCGGGCTTTGACTTTGCCCTGGGCGACACCATCAACATTTTCGGCGAAGATTTTAACATCGGAGCGCGGCTGGCCATGCTCGAGGACCGGCAGGTGGTCGAAATCCTGTCCAATCCCAAGGTCGTGACCATGAACAAGCAGACCGCCGATATCGTGTCCGTGACGGAATTACCCTATCTCACCACGACGATTTCCAACGGCACTGTCGAGCAAACGGTGAACTTTCGTCTTGCGGGTACGATCATCGAAGTCACGCCGACCATCACCGCCAATGGCTATGTGCGCATGGCCATCAGCATTCTGCAGCAGATCAATACGGGAACCAGCCTGGGCGTGCCCGTGCTGGACCGCCGCGAGAGCAACACCGCGGTTATCGTCAGCAGCGGCGACACCATCATGACCGGCGGTATCCGTAACCTGACTTCCAGCGATCAGATTACCGGAGTGCCCTGGTTCCACCGCATTCCTGTTCTGGGATGGCTCTTCAAGTATAAGGGCAACAGCCAGGAAAAGAACGAACTTTATCTTTTCGTGACGCCCCAGATCATCGACGAGGTTATCCTGACCAACGAAGAACGCGGCTGGTACGACCGTATCGATACCCAGTGGCACCTGCCCGATTACTTCTTCGACGACGTGAAAAACGTCACCGATATGGACTGACCATCGTTTCATAACAACCGACCAAATGCAAAGGCCGGATGCGATCACACGATTTCATCCGGCCTTTTTTATTGAGCCGTTCTCAAAAGTCTTTCTACAATTTTTGAGCATGGATCGGCCCTTCAGCCCTCTTTTCTTTTTCTGGCCCTTTCGGGATTTTTGGGGAAAGTTTAATCGGATGGTCTGAATGCGATGATATTCAAGATTTGCTTGAAAGATTCAGGCGAAAAGCCCGGAGGGCTTTCCCAAAAAATAGCCCCGGGTTTTAGAGCCTTAGTTTTTGGCTTCTTTCACAAAAACAAAGAAACCTTTTGGGTGCTCTTTGTAAGGTGTATGTTTTCAATGCTATATGCCAGCATAAATATACAGATAATGCTTGCAGGCATGGGATCTCTCGTTTGTAGTGAGGCCCGTAAGGGCCGTCGTCCGGAGCAGAATTTTCCAGGATGATGAATGGATTC
>CAYWYC010000262.1:0-6628 GCA_964462565.1 uncultured Candidatus Sumerlaeota bacterium
ACGAATAGCCCCCTATTTTTGTCGTGCACCCGGGCGTCACACGCAAGTTTCTCGCCATCAAGTCGTCCCGAATGCAAAATTTGTCTTGCTCTCCTTGCCTGGCATCCAGGATTATGGTCCAATATCTGGAAATAAGTGGAGTAGGAAGCGCGAGCAATGAACACGAAAATAAAAGGAGACAGGCATGATTTTGGAAAAGATTGAAAAAGGACGGATTATCCCGGTGATAGCGCTGGAAAACGCGCAGGATGCGGCTCCGCTTTGCGAGGCTTTGCAGGACGGGGGCTTGCAGGTGGCGGAGATTACCTTTCGCACGAAGGCCGCGCCCGAAGCCATCCGGATCGTGGCAAAAGAATTCCCCGACTTTGCTCTGGGGGCCGGTACGGTAACGACGCTGGAAGAAGTGGAAGCGGCGAAAGAGGCCGGGGCCCAGTTTGCCGTGGCTCCGGGGCTGAATCCCAAAATCGTGGATCGCGCCAAAGAGATGGGCCTGCCCTTTTTCCCCGGAGTATGCACCCCCTCCGAAGTTGAGGCTGCGCTCGATCGCGACTGCAAGATACTGAAATTCTTCCCCGCCGGAGCCATGGGCGGACTCAGCATGATCAAAGCGCTCTACGGCCCTTATAAGCACCGGGGGGTGCGCTTTATCCCCACCGGCGGCATCACCGCGGCAAACGCCGTGGATTACCTGGCCAACGAAGCCGTGCTGGCCGTGGGGGGCAGTTGGATTGTGGACAAAAAACTTCTCGCCGCGCGTGACTGGAAAAGCGTCACCCGCCTGACCCGGGAAGCCTTGATACAGCCGAAATAAATCCGGCCTAGTAAATCGTCGGCTGGATAGTGGGTCTGCTCTCGAATTGGATCATTTCTTCGTAGTCGTTTACCTTGCCACCGTCCATGCAGCATTCGATAATGCGTCTTCCCAGAGGCGACAGATATGGACTCAAATATTGCTCGAGGGTTTCCTTGAAGAAGTCCTCGAGTATTTTGGCGCCGGCATCATATCCGTCTTCGCCGACTTCAGGCTGGGTTTGCACTTCGAGCATCCAATGGGGAATCTGGGTTCCTTCCACGCGCATGCTGTAAACGGCATATCCCAGAATGGACAAACGCGCCGGGCGAATCTGGCCTTCCTGGAAAGGGGCGTTTCCACGGCGCGCCAGGTATTCGCGGGCGACCCACTGGGGCATGAAGCCAGTTTTCCAGGCGCCTACGTGCTGGTTGGGCATGAGGATATATCGCGTCTTGGGGGTATTGATAATCTGTTTGAGCAGAAGGTTTGCCTGGTTGACCATTTTTCCGGTGGCAAAAGGCCAGTAGCTGCCAACGCCCTCGGAACTGAGGGAGCCTTTGGTGACAATGCTGGGATTCGAGAATCCTCGCGGTGATACCAGACGCCAGAGCCAGGCCAGCGCCGGGGGCAGAACGTGTACAAAGCCCAGAATGCCATAGGACGGTTTTTCCCGTGTGCAGGGAGGCATACGCACGCCCATGCTGCGGATGTCCACACCGATGGGCCCCTTGACAATGTTGGGAACGATATCGCGGGGTATAACAACACGGGGATTCGGGCAGGGCTTTCCGGCTTCGTCTTCGATATGCTCCCAGATGAGGGCGCGGGAGTCGGGCACGGCGTCAATGTTCAAAAAAAGCAGGGGACGAGGCGGATTGGCGGTGAGTTTTTCGAGATCGAGGTCCATCCCGTATTGGTTGATATGGTCCACGCGCACAAACCATGCGTCTTCGGCGTCCATCAGCCAGAGGCGTCCGTCATTTTGCTGGATGGAGGGATGGCAGAGGGCCATATCGTCGGTAACCGGACGCAGGTCGCAGCTGCGCGGCATTTCGAGATAACGTTTTTCATTGCTCACGAGGTTATGGCCCAAGAGCAATCGCCCATCGCTCAGGCGGTGTGCCGGTTCCAGCATTTCGCTCTTTCCGCCGCCGCTGGCGCCTTCGTGCATGATAGTGGTCATGTTGTCATAGGGTGTGATCACCTGGACGGTGGAACAATGGGTGGCCACCCATCCCTCTTTTTCACCAATGTCGATGAGCATTCCATAGACGCCTTTTTTGGCGCTGGGGCCGGGATAGAGGTTATATGAGAAAAGTTCATATACCTGATCGCGACGATTGTGGACCACAACCTGTTTGCCATCGAAATGGGTATGGCGGAAAGGCGGCGCCACATAAATGATGCCGGTGGGCACGAAATCATCCGGCAGATTCTCCGTATCCAGAACACCTTGAAGCAAAGAAAGGCCCAGGGCGAAAAAAGCGGCATTCTTGGGAGCAACGGCCATCCCGTATTTGCCGACATAGTCGCGTCCGGCTATAAAACAGAAGGCGATCAGGTCCTGGCCCTTCAACCATTCAAATGTCTCTTGACGAAGGGGCTCAAATTCCTGGTCAAATCGATCGCGGAAGCGAATTTTGTCCGTCGGCTCATCATCGGCAATGACCATGGTCTCGGGATCGCGACGTCGCATATAGGGATCCGGGTAGTTTGCCACAATACCATTGCGCACTCGCGCCACATGGGCTTCGGTGGACAATGTTCCATCGGGCAATTCATAATTGACTTCCAGCGAGTGACAGTCCAAATCGCCGCAACACATATCTACCAGCTCCTGATGGGTGTTGGCGACCGCGATGGACCGACAATTATTAAAGATATCCCGCAATTCTTCCGGTATTCTCATTTTATCCCACATTTCGTCGTGACACATATTCCGTCTCCTTTGGCTTACTCTGCCAGATTCCTTTCCGGGAAAATCGGAAAGATTGACACAGATTAATAGCAAAGTGGCGCATTTAAAGCAAGCCTAAAGCCCAGGCATGCTTTTCGCGCAGCAAGAAAGATTCGCAATTATCGATCGGATAAAAAAAACCCCGGCAAGCCTGCGCCTGCCGAGGTGACCTGTAAATGACTTATTCTTCAATGGATCAGTTGTTTTGATACTTGAGCATTTGCGCCTTGAATTCAGGAATATGCTTCCCATCGGAAGAGCCGCCGCAACGGACCATTTCACCGGCGCTGCGTGTGCCGTTGGTGGGGTCGTAGATCAGGTTCACGGCATGTTCGGGATAATCATTTTGGACCCAATACCCAAATAGGTGGTTACTGCCGGATTTTCCGCCGAGCATATCGGGAGGCAATTTGTCCATTTGGCGATTGGGACCGGGCGAATAAAGGATATAGAATCGGGCTTTGATATCGTCACCCGCAGCCGGCTCCCCGTTTTTCTCTCGTTGTTCTCCGCGGGGTGAATCACCGGCCCATTTTCCGCCGCTTTTCAGGGCAACGACGCCGGTGGTCGAATAGGTGCGGTATTTGATGAACTTTCGCAGGCGCATTTCCTTGGAGAAATTTCCCCCGTCGGAATCGTTCTGGAAAAAGGGATCCCGCACAAAGCCGGAAGTAAAATAAGAAACGGGTGTGCTCAAAAAGCTGATAAATCCACCCACAACGGGGAAATCGTCATTGGCGGAGTCGGCATATTTGGGCATATCCGCCTGGGCCGACCAATCCTTATATCCAGAGGGGATATACTGGTTGTGATCGACGACATAGGCCTCGAGGCCCGTTGCCATGCTGCGCATATCGGCCTTCAGTCTGGCCGATTTTGCCCGAACCTGGGCTTCCAGAAAGTTCGGTACGGCAATAGCCGCGAGAATAGCGATGATGGCTACCACGATCAAAAGTTCGATCAGGGTAAAGCCGGAAAAGGGATGGGTACTTTTTTGTTGACACAACATTTTGCAACCTCCTTAGATAAATGACAGCCGTCACAAATAAAAGAGATTTCGCTTCCCCGCAAAATAATAGTATGAGGTGACAGGCTGTTTTTTTGCTTCCTCAAAGGGAATAATTCATTGTCATTGAATGAATGCTAACAAGTCAAGCTAAATAATATAAAATTATGTTACAGAAAAAACGGCTGTTTGTCGTGGCGAATGGTCTTTTTTTATCCAGCCTTGATAACCATCCAGGTATTTCCGTTTCATACGTATTTTTCCGAATTTTACGGCAAAAATTTCAGTCTGTCCGTCCTGCGGTCGATAAATAAAAGGCTGTGGGAATCTTCCGATCCTGATGCTCAGGATTGTAATTCGTTGACGGGGAATATGGTTGAGAAATTATGGAAAGCAGGTTTCGCATAAGTGACATTTCGGCTATGGACATACACCGGGCAAATTCCGGTTTTCTTCAGGACGATCTGAATGAGACCATCGACGACTCGAGCGAGGGATGCTTTGCCTCGATGGACCTGATGATGGATGTGTTGAATATTAGCGCGGGGATGAGTAATGAGCATGAGGCGGTTCGTAATATTCTCGAACGGATTCACGATATGCTCTCGTGCGATGCGGTTGGCCTGCGTTTGGAGCAGGATGGCGATTGTCCTTATTATGAAACACGGGGGATGAGCGCCGAATTTCTGGATAAAGAAAGAAGTCTTTGCGGCTTTGCCTCCGGGACGGGAAAATGCCCGGAAAAATGGGAATGTCTTTGCGGCCACGTGTTGCGTGGCGACCTGGATTTGTCCCTGCCATTCATGACCGACTATGGAAGCCTTTGGGAAAATGACACGGCGCGAAGGGCGGCTGACGGATCTTTTTCGGGATTGGATGGAATTTTGCGGGGAACCTGCATAAGGGAGGGCTACCAGTCTATTTGCCTGATTCCGCTCAAATTTCAGGAGCATACCATCGGCCTTTTGCAAATCAGCAGTTTCCAGAAACATTTCTTTCGTTCCAGGCAGGTGCGTAATCTGGAAAGAATCGCGTCCGCCATCGCCCTTGGTCTGCATCACAGCCGGGAACAGGAGCACAAGTTTCATCTCGACAAGCGCATGGAAGCCCTGGTGGGAGCGGTGCCGGACATTATTTGCGAAGTGGATAGTGACAAGCGCATGATCTGGCTGAACGAAGCGGGCCTTGCTTTTTACGGGCCTGATGCTATCGGGCGACATGTCTCCGATTTTTTTGAGAACGAAAATGATACATATTCGGAAGTGGAGCCGCTTTTCCAGGGACAGCAGGATGTGGTTTATGTGGAGAGTTGGCAACGGCGCATTGACGGAGAAAAGCGCCTGCTGGCATGGCAGTGTCGGGTGCTGAAGGACCGGAATGGGAAAGTTATCGGCGCCATATCCGCCGGACGGGACATTACTTCCCAAAAACGCGCCCAACTGGAACTGATCGAGCATCGGGACCATCTGGACCAGATGGTTATGGAACGCACGGAAGAGCTGGTGCGGACCAACCGCAAATTGCAAAAGGAGATACAGGAGCGCATCCAGGTGGAAGAGGCCCTTCGCAGCAGCGAAAAGGCGACGGAACTGGCGCGACAGGAAGCCGAAAAAGCCAATGAAGCGAAGACGCGCTTTCTGGCAAATATGAGCCATGAACTGCGAACCCCGCTCAATGGCATCCTG
Source organism: uncultured Candidatus Sumerlaeota bacterium (assembly GCA_964462565.1). Classification (GTDB taxonomy): domain Bacteria; phylum Sumerlaeota; class Sumerlaeia; order UBA8349; family UBA8349; genus CAYWYC01. The sequence goes on from CAYWYC010000262.1 coordinate 5,442, forward strand.
GGATTTACCGACATTCTGGCCGATTCGAATGAACACCCCCTCAATGACAAGCAAAAGGAATATTTTGACAAAATACGCTTCTCCAGCCGCCACCTGCTGAATCTGATAAACGATCTTCTGGACTTGGCAAAGGCCGATGCCAACCGCATCGAGGTCCATTGCGAAAGCATCGGTCCTGCCGAACTTTTTGAAGACATAACGACCCTGGTGCAGGTACAGGCCCAGGCAAAGAATATCGACTTTGTTGTGGATTCAGGGCTCGACTCCAGGGCGCTGATATGGGCGGACCGGCGACTTCTTACCCAGATACTCCTGAATCTGCTTTCCAATGCCATGAAGTTCACCCCCGCCCAGGGACGCGTGGAATTGACCTGCAACATCACCAGTGAAAAGTGGGCCATGATCTCCGTCCGGGATAATGGAATGGGCATTGCCGCGGAAGACCAGAAAAATCTTTTCTCGGAATTTTACCAGGTGGAACAGGTTCGCGATTCCGAGCTCGGCGGTACAGGCCTCGGGCTCGCTCTGACGAAGCGCCTGGTTGAACTCCATGGCGGAAAAATATGCGTCGAAAGCAGTCCCGGAAAGGGCTCGGTATTCAGCTTTTCCATCCCCCGATCCACCGCAAAGCCCCCCACATTCTGGGAAAAACACACCGTGAAACACCGGCAGGAGCCCGAAGTGCAGCGCCTGGAAGGCTGCCGCATCCTGGTGGCGGAAGATAACATCATCAATCAGGAACTGATTCTGGCCATTCTGGAAAACTGGGGCGTCCAGGTGGAAATCGCTGAAAACGGAGAAGAAGCGATTGAAAAAGTCCAACTTTTTCAGCCACAAATCGTGCTGATGGATTTGCGTATGCCTCGCATGGACGGCCTGACTGCCACTCGCGAAATCCGCAAGAATCCCGATTTCAGCAAATTACCCATCCTGGCGCTGACCGCATCGGCCGACAGCCAGACCCGCAAGCAGTGCACCGAAGCCGGATGCGACTCCCATCTCTCCAAACCTCTGGAGCCGCAAAAAGTCCTCGAAGAACTCCTGCGCTATGTTGAATAGAGCCGTTTCGTCATTTCACATAAGTCAATCCTGTTTATTCCCATTTTCCATCCATGCCGCTCTTCGCGAGCCATGTTGCCGGCAAGATGCCGGCGGTACGTATCGCCACCATCCTGGTGGCAGTGGAG
>CAYWYC010000263.1:0-6595 GCA_964462565.1 uncultured Candidatus Sumerlaeota bacterium
TTCTGAAATTCCGACAAATTGGGTTGTGGGCAAAGCCCACCTTGGAGCCGTTCTCTTTAGTCTTTCGTGTTAAGGCCGAGCCGGATATGTGGCCTTTTATCCGCAGATTGCGCAGATGCTAAAGCGCCACAGGCGCGACCAATAATAGCCTGGGGTTTCAACCCCAGGAAGGACAAAGAAAAAGAAGAGAGGGCTGAAGGACCGATCCATGCTCAAAAATTGGAGAAAGACTTTCGCCTGATCTGTCCGATAAACGAATACGGCCGTCATGTCTGTGGCATGGCGGCCGTTGCATTCAATTGCCGGGGAGGCGGGAGAATGAGGAAGCTTCCCCAGTAGGAAGCCCTTTCTGTGGTCTGCTGGAAGGAACAACAACTGGCAGGAGTTGGAGCAGGTACGCGAGCAATATGGCTGCTTCTCGCGCGGATCCCCGGCAAACCTGTTAGTTACAGAAAAGGGCGGCTTCATAAAAAAGCGAAACCCTTCAGATTCGTTCCTGAATAGAAACGACCTGCCTGTTCACTCCTGTCTGTCCCTTCTTTCGATCAGGAACAACCCATCGAATTTCCGCAATTCATACATTTATAGCATGTGCCGTTACGCACGGTGATGTGCCCGCATACATCGCAAAAAGGCGCGTCGCTCATCGCTTCCTGCATCTGCCGGTCCAGACCGCTCGAGGCCCGGTTCCGGTCGATTTCCACGGCTTCCACGCGCGTCCGGGGCAGGGCCGGTTCCTGCTTCAACGTGCGCAGGGCCGAATCCGTATCATCGGGCTCCTGCCGCTCTTCCACCTCTTCCGGCTTGACCTGGCAGAGGTCGGTGCGGCCCAGATATTCCAGGCCCAGCACACGAAAAACAAAGTCAATGACCGAAGACGCCATCTTGATATTGGGATGGTCGCATATACCCTTCGGCTCAAAATTCGTAAAAGTAAATGTATCTACAAACTGGCTTAGGGGAACACCATACTGCAATCCCTTGGAGACTGCAATAGCAAAACACATCATCATGGATCTAAAAGACGAGCCCTCCTTGTGCATATCAATGAAAACCTCGCCCAGTGAGCCGTCTTCATACTCGCCGGTACGCAGGAATACCTTGTGGCCGCCAACGCGGGCCTCAACGGTAATGCCACGACGTCGCTTGGGCAGCTGGCGACGCTTGGGTCCATTTTGCGCGAGTTCGGGAAAGAGCTCCAGCTGGCCTTCTTCCGATTCGGCGACTTCCGTTTCTTCCTGGCGCGAGCGGTTCAGGGGCTGGCTGCTCTTGCATCCGTCACGATAAAGAGCCACAGCCTTGAGCCCCAGTTTCCAGGCCATTTCATAGATGCCCTGAATTTCCTCGACGGTGCTTGAGTTGGGCATGTTGACCGTCTTGCTGATGGCTCCGCTCAGAAAAGGCTGGGCCGCCGCCATCATGCGGACGTGGCCCTTGGGATCAATAAACCGCGTGCCCCGCTTGCCGCAGGGACTGGCGCAATCGAATACGGCGTAGTGCTCCTTCTTGAGGTGCGGCGCGCCTTCGACGGTCATGGCCCCGCAAATATATTCTCCGGCTTCCTCGATCTGGTCGGCTGCAAAACCCAAAGCCTTGAGCAGGGAAAAACGCGGCTTGCCATAATCAGACTTGCCATAGCCCAGGCGCTGCATGGCTTCCTCGCCCAGGACCGACGGCGCGATGGCCTGGTCCAGGTCGAAGGCAGCCGGCAGGGCAAACTCCACCGCTTCCAACTCGGCATCGGTGAGGCCCTTTTCCTTGAGGCTGTCGCGATTGATGTGGGGCGCGCCTTCCAGGCTTTGGCGTCCGTTGAGATAGAGAATGATCTCGAAAATTTCGTCGGCGCTGTAGCCCAGGCTTTCCAGGGCGCGCTTGACGGTCTGATTGACGATCTTGAAGTAGCCGCCTCCGGCGAGTTTCTTGAACTTGACCAGGGCAAAGTCAGGCTCGATGCCCGTGGTGTCGCAATCCATGAGGAGGCCGATGGTGCCCGTGGGCGCGAGCACGGAAACCTGGGCGTTGCGATAGCCCGATTTTTTCCCGGCGGCGATGGCTTCATCCCAGACGCGGCATGCGGCGTCGCGCAGGGCCTCGGGGCACAGGCTTGGCGATATGCGGTCGGCGGCGGCGCGGTGCTTTTGCATGACAGCCAGCATGGCCTCGGCGTTCTTTTCGTATTCGTCAAAGGTTCCGCATTTTTCGGCGATTTCGGCGGAGACCTGATAGGCATGGCCGGTCATGATGGCCGTGATAGCGCCGGCCAGGGCGCGGCCCTCGTCGCTGTCATAAGCCATTCCGCGCGCCATGATCATGGCTCCCAGGTTGGCGTAACCCAAGCCCAGGGGACGATAGAGGTGACTGTTGTGCGCGATCTTGGGAGTGGGATAGGACGAAGCATCCACCAGAATTTCCTGGGCCAGGATAAAGAGCCGGATCGTATGCAGAAAGGCTTCGATGTCAAAACCGCCGTCGGGCTGCATGTATTTGAGCAGATTGATGGATGCCAGGTTGCAGGCGGAGTCGTCGAGAAACATGAATTCGGAACAGGGGTTGCTGGCGCGGATGGGCCCGCTTTCGGAGCAGGTATGCCAGGCGTTGATCGTGGTGTCGAACTGGAGACCGGGATCGGCGCATTCCCAGGCGGACTCGCAGATTTCGCGCATGAGGGCATGGGCCGGAAAAGTATCGGCGGTCTCGCCGGTGGTGCGAAAAGTGGTGGACCAATTCTCGCCCGCTTCGCAGGCCTTCATGAAGGCATCGGTCACGCGGACGGAGTTATTGCCGTTTTGCCCGGAAATGGTGTGGTAGGCCTCGCCGTTGAAGTCGGCGGAGTAGCCCTGCTCAATGAGGGCCTTGGCCTTCTGCTCTTCCGTGCGCTTCCAGCCGACAAATTCACGGATCTCGGGGTGGTCGGCATCGAGGCAGACCATCTTGGCGGCGCGGCGCGTGGTTCCGCCGCTCTTGGTGGCTCCGGCGGCACGGTCAAATACTTCCAGAAAGCTCATGAGCCCGGAAGAAGTCCCGCCGCCGGAAAGGCTTTCGCGGTTTCCGCGGAGGCTGGAAAAATTGGTGCCCGTGCCGGAACCGTACTTGAAAATGCGGGCCTCGTTTTTGACAAGCTCGAAAATCGACATGAGGTCGTCATCGACAGACTGGATGAAGCAGGCCGAGCACTGGGGCTTTTCGTAGTTGTTTTCGAGCTGGCGCAGGCTTTTGCGCTGCGTGTCCCAGCACCAGTTTCCGCCACCGCCGGTGATGCGGTATGCGCGGTGCAGGCCCTGGTTGAACCAGACGGGTGAGTTGAACGCGCCCATCTGGTGCAGGAGCACATGGGTCATTTCGTTTTCAAAGGCATCGCCATCTTCGGCGGAATCGAAATAACCGCCCATTTCCTCGCCTGCCGCACGGATGGCGCTGACGACACGGCCGATAACCTGGCGGACGCTGGTCTCGTGGCCGGGATCGCCGGGGACGCCTGCCTTGCGGAGATACTTGGAGATGAGGATGTCGCTGGCCAGTTGGGACCAGTCGGCGGGAACTTCGATGTCTTCCATCTGGAAGACCACGGAACCGTCGGTATTGCGGATGACGCACTGACGCTTTTCATATTTGATCGCGTCGTAGGGGTTTTTTCCGGGGGAAGTAAAATGGCGGTTGATTTTCATGTATGCGGAATATCCTATATTTTTCTGAATGAGCCTGAGGTACAAGGCATAGTATATGACTCACAGGCAAAAGTCCATATATTGTGCGCCGGAGATAAAAGCAGAAAGCAGACGCAAAAAGAAAAGGCCCGTGCTCCCGGCAGATGGACTGCGTAATCTATTTTTGTAGTCCAAATTCGGGAGACGGGCAAGGATATTTTCGAAAAGATGTTTAAGTGTTATGAAATCAGGGTGATGCGATTTCGCTTGCTGTCTTGGACGACTCGATTTTGGCAATGCGCGCCTCCAGGGCGGCCATTTGGCTTTGGAGCAGCACGATTTCCGTCTTTGCGGCCTTCAGATCGTTGCGCAATTGCTCAAAGGCCTTCATCTGTATCGCCAGCAGCGCCATGGGATCGACCCGGTCTTTGCCGTCGGCTCCGTGCTTTACCGCTTCTTCGGGCAGGCGGTCCGTGCGAAAACCAAGGCGGGCGTCGGGTATCGTCGATTTGGGTACGGTGGTGATGGTATCGATCACATGCGTGACCTGGCGGGTGAGGGTTTGCGAGCTCTTTGTATCGGTGTAGGGTATATCCATGCTCACGGTGCGCGTCGTGCTTTTTTCTTCGTAGAGGTCGGACTTGAGCCAGAATCGGGTAACGGCGGCAGAGGCACTGAGAACCTTGCTGGTGGCTTCATCGCCGGCCACATCAGCGCTTTCGGGGAAGATTTTATCACGGGGATCGGACAGCACAAGAAGGCTGGCGGCATGTACGGCCCCATCCACATAGAGATTGCCGTCCACATCGAGTTCGTAGGCAAAACTGGTTTCTTCAGTGCCCGCGCCACCGCTGTAGATGGTGCTGATTTCGGCGGTGGACAGGGCCTCGGAATAAAAGCGCACATCGTCCATTTGTCCGGCAAAGCAGGAGCTGAGATAATGATGTCCGAGATAAATATTGGCATTGAGGCCGAAATTGGCCGGGTTGCCGCTATAGGAACTGGACACTGCTTCGTTGCCGTCGAGGTACGCTTTTTTAATGTTATTCTGTGAATCGTAAACCGCGGCAAAATGGTGCCAGCCGGTGGCGCCATCGGCAATACTGCCGGCATCGGTCTGCACGGTATAAAATTCGTCATCGACCTTGTATTCGCAAAAAATAGAGCCCGTGCTCATGATCATTATCTGGAAGCGGTCGTTGGGGTCGTTCATGGTTCCGACGATGTGTGTATTCGCAGCCGGTTGTCCGTCGTCGAACTTGACCCAGAAGGCAATGGTGAAGTCTGTATTCAGGACGTTGCCGGCGAGGATACTGGTATCCACATAGTCGTCGGTTCCATCAAAGTCGAGTGCGCCGTTTATCTGGCCGGTGACGTCGTGGTTTTCCGTATTATCGGAAACCCCGCCCGACATAAAATCTCCGTCCGGGGAACCGGCGTTGTTGGTGACAGTTGAATTGGCGGCATTGTCATTCATTTTGTAATGCATGACCAGGGCAGAATCCAGCAAGTCGTGGGAGGTGTTTCCACCGATGAGGGCCTTGCCGTTGACAACAAAGTCGGCGGCGGGGCTTGTGGTATTGATGCCGATGTCGGCGGAAGATGTGACGTCGCCGTTCACGGAATCATAAAGCCAGGAGGCCACGGAAGACGCGCCCGTATAGCGGGATGTTCCGACAAGCAGGTTGGCTCCCGTGAGATTGAAGAGTCCATCCGTCTCCAGATAGTCGATTCCGCCATAGGTATTGAGGTTCTGGCGAAAGGTGGGTTCAGCGATAAAGTCGGTTTCGTTCTGAAAGGCGAAATAGCCGTAACAATCGGCGCGGTCGGGCGAGTCGGTGAATGCGATGCGGGCAGAGGAAGTTCCCAGGCCGATATAGCCACTGGAGTCGAGCACAAGATTGGGCAGTCGCCAGTTGCGATTGCTTTCAAATTCATTTTTGGCATCGCTCCAGAGGATGGATGCATTGTCGGGCGAATCGGAGAATTGAAATTGCACATCGCCATCGGAACCGGCGGCGGAAAAGTCAAGACCGTTCCAGATTCGGGGCGTTCCGGCAAAGCGCCAGTTGCCGGTGATTTCGGAAACGCCCGTGCGGTTGGGATGAATGTCCAGATCCTGGAGGTGGTCAGCCAGAACAGTATTGCCGGCGGCGTCAGGGGGTGTGGACATATTGCCATTCCAGGTGGCGCTGTGCACGGTAGAATGCCGGCTTTCGTTCAGGTACTGCGGATGGTCGTCGGCGGAAAGCCCGGTCATGCTGCCGTGGGATGCGGCTTGCTCGCTCAGGTCGGACAGACTGATCGAGGACGGATGATCGACGTCCTTGAAAAGCAACTGGCCTGAAACGGATCGACCGATTTTCACGGTGTCGTCATAAACGCTGTTCGCGCCGATTTCGATCTCGTTGGTGTCGATGGCCTGGGCGATAACGGCCAGCAACAGGACGGCCAGAATGGCCCAGAAAATTTTGTGGATTGGGGGGATGTCTCGTTGGGGATGCATGGTGCAATTCCTTTCCAGGTATTTGCCGAAAGCCAGGGCTTCCGAATCTGGGCAGGATTATAGGCATGGAAAGAAAAATGGGAATTCCCCCAGGACCACGTAAATACCCTTAGGGGGTCATAGGCTTTCACGAGAGCATCGTGAGGCAGCAGAGCCGCAAGCCATATTATCCGGGAACGCCGTACTATCGCGGTACACTAGAAAAAGAAACGCGGAGACGCAAGGACGCGGAGCATAGTAAGCGATTTCTGGATTTGAATTCAGGATGCTGGTTAAATAGTGCTCCTCAAAAGTCTTTCCGTTTGGCGAGTTGGATATACGATATTCTTATCCACAGATTACGCAGATACTCGCAGATAAAAAATTCGCCAGAGGCCCGTCCCATAATAGCCAAGGGTTTTAACCCCTGGGTTTCTCGTTTGTAGTAAGGCCCGTAAGGGCCGTC
>CAYWYC010000264.1:0-6584 GCA_964462565.1 uncultured Candidatus Sumerlaeota bacterium
ATGCCGGCGATACGCTTTTTCTGGCACATGCCGGACGCCTTAATTATAATCCCGATGATTGCATATACGAATAACAAGGGGAGATAAAGGCTTATGGCGATTTTCAAGATTGACGGAACAAGCGGACAGACTCGGGTCGAAACCATAGATTTGCACATCGCCCAGCCCGACGAAGGCGGTGCGCTCTGGAAAGCGGATTTGGCCCTGCCGGAGTTCGACCGCCTTCTATACTGGGCCCCGAGCCAGAAATATGACGTGATCAACATCGGCGACGAAAAATGGCCCGACGGCGCGAACCGCATGCAGGCCCTGCTTCATGACGATTTGACCTCGCTCAAACTCGGCGGCGTGCTCATGCTGTTGCGCCTGACTTCGGGCGACTACCTGGCCATCCTGCCCATTGCCGGGCCCCGTACACTGGCCTGGTTTGAGTCGGACGGTACCGCGGGCCACATCGCCTGCGGCAACCTGGGCACGGGTTCCGTCGATGGAGAAATACCCCTGGCCGCCTGGTCGATACAGCCCGATCCCTATGCCGCCCTGCGCAATGTGTGGCAGGCGGCGCGACATCATCCCCTCGTCGAGGGCCGCCTGCGCCTGCGGGACGAAAAAGCCTATCCCGAAATATTCAACTGGCTTGGATGGTGCAGCTGGGAAGAGTATCGCGTGGATATTTCCGAAAGTGTCATCCTCGACGCCATTGCCAAACTCAAGGCATCCCCCCTGCCCGTCCGCTGGGCCCTCGTGGATGACGGCTATCTGGACATGACACCCAACCGCCAGCTGAAAAGTTTTGGCACCGATAAACAAAAGTTTCCCAACGGCTGGAAACCTGTCACCTCGCAAAAGGACGGGAAACTCCGATGGATGGGCCTGTGGCGGAATTTTAACGGACACTTTCAGGGCGCCTCTCCGGACCATACCATGGACCATCTGCGCGATCTCATGCAGGTCGTGGAATGTCCGGTGCTCGTCCAGAATCCCGACAAACCCGACGACGCGCGCCTGGTGCTTCCCAAAAACGACCGCCACGCCGCCATGGAATTCTATCGCACCATGATGCGCGACAATTGCGAAGGCGGCTTCGATTTTGTCAAGGTGGACAATCAGGCCCGCAACCTACGCTTTTACAAGGGCACGGAACAAGCGGTGGAAGCGTCGGCCAATTGTTCCCAGGCCCTTGAAATGAATGCCGCCTATTACCAGAACGGCCTCATCAACTGCATGGCCCATAACGCCCTGTGTACCTTCAACACCACGCTCAGCGCTGTTACGCGATGCAGCGAAGACTACGCCAAAAACAGCCTGCCCAAGGCCCGGCGCCACCTCTACAACTCCTATGTCAACATGCTCTGGCTGGGGCAGATTTTCTGGGGTGACCATGACATGTTCCACTCCAGCGACACCGTTTGCGGACGCATGATGGCCGTGAGCAAGGCGCTTTCGGGCGGGCCTGTTTATTTGTCCGATGCCCCCGACGGCCTGGTGGAAGAATTTGTGCGGCCGCTGTGCGATGCCGACGGACGCATCTATCGTCCCCTGGCTCCGGCCACGGTCACAGCCGACTCCATCTTCATCGATCCCTATTCGGAAGCGGCGGCGGTCAAGGCCGTCGCGCCTCTGGCGAACCACGCCGCCGCCATCGCCGTCTATAACCTGACCGAACCGGAGAAGCCGGTAGGGGCAAGCATTTCACAGGCCGATTACATCCAGGCCGCCGTACTCATGCAAAAGGATCAGGCCGAATGGGACTGCGAATACGAGGGGCTTCTGCTTTACGACTGGTACGAAGAAACGGCGCAAGAACTCGATTCGCCTTGCGAACTGGAACTGGCAGGTTTCGGCGATCGCTATTTTCTCATCTGCCCCATCATTCAGGGCGTCGCGCTTATCGGCCGCACCGACAAGTACCTCTCTCCCGCCACGGTCGAAGTCGTCGATCGCCAGGCGGACCGGCTGCTGGTGCGCAGCGCGGAGGATTGCTCAGTCACATGCTGGACATCGAAAAAGGGCCTTTTTACGCATGAAGTGAAGGCCGGAGCCTGTTCAGAAATTTCTCTGGACGCCTGATCCAATAAGAAACTTGCGTTTTTTCCGCGAAAGCCGTGTACTGGTTATGGATAAACGCGAATGAAAGGCAAGGCGATGCGGGGCTATGTGCAGCTTTATACGGGTGACGGCAAGGGGAAGACAACGGCGGCAATCGGTCTGGCCGTGCGTGCGGCGGGTGCGGGACTGCGTGTGTTTTTCGGGCAGTTCATGAAGTCGGGCCCCTATAATGAAATCACCAGTTTGCAGAAGTTGGCCCCTCAAATCGATGTCCGCCAATTTGGCCGCGAGGAATTTGTAACGGGCAAAGCTTCGCTTCAGGACATTACCATGGCCCGCGAAGGGCTGCATGCGGCGCGTGAAGCCATGACCGGCGGCGCTTACGATCTGGTCATTCTGGACGAGGCGCTGGTGGCGAATTTTTTCCATCTTTTCGAGGCGGAAGACCTGCTGGAACTGATCGCGCGGAAACCCGAAACGGTCGAGTTGGTGCTGACGGGCCGGCGTGCTGACCCGCGGCTTGTCGATGCGGCGGACCTGGTGACGGAAATGCGGCTGGTGAAGCATTATTACGATCAGGGCGTTGCCGCGCGCAATGGAATCGAGGATTGATGCCATGACGGAAAAGCCCATCATTGTCTGGCTGGATCGCGACCTTCGGCTTTCGGCGAATCCGGCGCTTCATGAGGCGGCGCGCGACTCCTGCGTCCTGCCGGTCTATATCTGGGATCCGGCGATGGAAGGCGACTGGCTTCCGGGAGAGGCCTGGCAGTGGTGGCAGGGGCAATCGCTTCGGGCGCTGGAAAAAAGCCTGCATCAGCGGCACTGCCCCCTGGTAATTCGCAGGGGTGACGCGCAAAAGGTATTGAAAAAACTGATCGACGAGACAGGAGCCGGCGCTCTTTATTTCAATCGCCGCTACGAGCCCACCGCCGCATCACGTCAGAAAAAAATCACCAACGCCCTTGAAAAACGCGATATCGAAGTGCGCTCCTTTTCCGGCTTTCTGCTGATCGAGCCCTGGAAAATCGAAACCAAATCGGGCGGCCCTTACAAGGTATTCACGCCCTACTATCGGGCATGCGGTGATATTCTGCGCGACCTGCCTGAGCCTTTTTCCACGCCTGAAACACTGAGCCATTATCCCGGCGATATCGATACCGGCAGCATCGACGACCTGCCCTTTCCGGCGGAGTGGCCCTGGTCGGACCACATGCACGACTGGTGGACGCCGGGCGAAGAGGGCGCGATGGCGCGACTGGAATCTTTTCTTGAAAATGTTCTTGCCTCTTACGACAAAAACCGCGACCGCCCCGATCTGGACGGCGTTTCCTGCATGTCGCCCTATCTGGCCCATGGCGATATTTCGCCGCTCCAGATATACCATGCCGCGCGCAATCACATGGATCGCCTGGGCGGAACGCGACTCTTGGAAAGTGGCGAAGCCTATCTGCGCCAGCTGGTCTGGCGGGAATTTGCCTGGCATCTGCTGCACCATTTTCCAAAAACCCCCGACCAACCCCTTTATGAAAAATTCGCGAAGTTTCCCTGGAAGCAGGACGTCGAAGTCCTCCGACGCTGGCAAGAGGGGCGTACCGGTTTTCCCATCATCGACGCCGGCATGATCCAGCTGCGCAAGAGCGGATGGATGCATAACCGCGTGCGCATGCTGGTGGCTTCATTTTTGACGAAGGATTTGCTGATCCCCTGGCAGGAAGGCGCGCGCTGGTTCTGGGACTGCCTGGTGGATGCCGACCTGGGCAACAATACGCTTGGCTGGCAGTGGACCGCCGGATGCGGGGCTGATGCGGCGCCCTATTTCCGTATATTCAACCCCATGACCCAGGCGAAGAAGTTCGATCCTGACGAGGCCTATGTCAAGCGCTGGCTTGCAGACGCGGAAGACACCTCCGAGCCTCTAATCGACCACGCCGAAGCGCGCGAACGGGCACTGGCCGCTTATGAAACCATCAAGGGCGATTAACGCCGGTCATCGGGCAACTTGCCTTCGGGAGCCGGGCAGGTGTGGAACACGTGAAATTGTCCGGCGGGCATGTCCAGGTAAAGCCCCTTCTCCCGCACATGGTCGGTGGCGCGGTAATAAACGATATCGTTAAGCACGTCGCGCAATTCGATCACCTCGGAATCGATCCCGTCCAGGGGCACCTCGGTATAGGCCTGGGCCTGTTGGGTGCCCAGGTTCACGGCCATCAGGTAACGCTCATCATCCTTCCATCGCCAGCCCGTTACGATCAGCTTCGATGTGTCGTTACCGTCCCAGGCAGCCGACACATAAAGGGGACGGAAATTTCCCGAGCGCACTACCGGATTACGCGTCAGCTCGAGAAGCCGCATGTAAAAGCGATAAAGATCGTCGTCCGACCTCTCATCGGGCCTGACCCCGAACTGCACGGGCAACTTCACCTTACGGCCTTCGAACTGCCCGTCATGAAACAACCTCGGCCCCGGCAAAAAGGAAACCATCGTTGCCATGGCCCGGTGCCGCTTGCCAAAAACATCCTCCGCCCGGTCTTCGTCATGATTTTCCAGAAAGCGGATCAGATGATCCTCATAATGGGCGGTATCGTGGAGATGGCCGCGAATATGCGCGCCATTGCCCGATCGCGCGTCATCGTAGGTAGATTTGTCGTACATGAAATCAAAGCCCATTTCGCGCATTTTTTCTTCCAGGTTCCAATACACTTCGGCCAGAAAAATGAAGTCGGAATGCTCGCGATGGACGGCGGTGATGGCTTCTTCCCAGAACTCGGGCGGCGCTTCCCCATAATCAATCAGCGAAAGATCCCCCCAGGTCCGCTTGAAGACATCATTGTTCAGCAGCATGGCCATGTCGCAGCGGATGCCATCGCAGACATCGGCGATTTGCGTCATGATATCGATCATGGCCTTACGCGCGTCTTTCGAAAAAATATTGATCTGCACCGTGTCGGTCCATCCGCTGAAATAGGGGTCACGCCCGTGGGCCAGGATGGTGTCGCTGTCGGGCACATTGAAATAATTTCCCGGAGCCCGTTCCATTTCGATTTCCGAGCCGTTCACGAAGCGCTCGGGGTGGCTATACACCCAGGAATGATCGACGGCCATGTGATTGGGCACGAAATCGAGGATCAGTTTCAGGCCCTGATCGTTGAGCTTCCGACGCAGGCGGGCCAGGGTGTCCTCTTTTCCCAGATCGGGAGCAATGCAGTAATCGGCAATGCTGAAGGGCGAACCGATGATTTCGTCCTTGCTTTGGTCGGGCATCATTTCCTCAAACTCCTCGACCAGATCCTTGCTCTCCAGGCATATTTTTCGCGTAGCCTCGCCCTTGGTCCACACGCCCAGGAACCAGATGGCCTCGAACCCCATGTCCTTCCAGGCCTTGATATCGGCCTCGGGGATATCCGCCAGGTCCGGATTTTCGGGATCGTACCAGTCCTGTTCCTTCAACCACACTATCGCGTTGATTTCGTATATAAAGAGGGGCATTCCGTTTTGTCTCCTTGCTGTCAGCGTGTGAGTTCAGCAGAAACTTCATCGTCCTCAACATGGGCGGCCTTAACCCTTCCGACCACATGAGCTGGAATGACGACCCCGGCATAGACCACGTAACGCACCCACCAGGCCGGGTTCGCCATCGAAAGATCCAATGCCTGCCCGGCGATATAGGTTCCGTAAGCCGGATAGAGCACCTTGTAGGCCCGTTTTTCTTCGCGGGTTTGCGCTTCTTCGCGCATATAGCCCACCGCGTCGCCCGTGGCAATGGCCTCCTGATAGAGCGGAACAAAAGGCAGATAGCGCAGCGCCGCGTAAATCCCGTTCCAGGGCCGGCGGCGGCGCGCAAAGTCCTTGGCGTGGCCCGCCTCATGCAGGAGGATCGCCGGGTGGTTGGAATAGATATTGATCGTGTTGGTATAGGGGTTGTAATTGTCCCCGCCGAAAAGCCGGCCGGGCAAAATTGTGTAGTTGACCATGGACAGAATACCGATGGTATAGCGCCAGAAGGGCGTGACGCCGCTGTTGCGAAAGAGGCGGCTCCATTCCCCGCCGGGGGCATACTGATTGATGCGCACCTTCACGCTGTGCAGGTCGTTTTTCTCCAGATAGCGCTCCAGTTCTTTTTCGTGCAGCGGGGAGACGTAATGGCGGTCCACCTGCCAGTTCCAAAGCATGATCTTGCTGGGCAGCGATAAAATATAGTGCCCCAAGCCATCGATAAAGGCATTGGGCCGCCCATGTTCGAACTGGCTTTCGCCATCGCGCAGGAGCATCGTGTTTTCCGATTCCACCGCATAGCTGTAATAATAGGGCTGCACCGCGCAACCCCCGAAGACAGCCACCATTGCCAGGAGCATTGTTCCCCCGAAGAGGCGCCGCACTTTTCCTCGCCACAAGATCTGTACCATAGACCAGTATCTCCCGAATAATGCCTCGCCCATGCCTCCCCGCATGAGTTCGCGCATGGCGTATGTCCATTTCCGAAAATCATTGTAAACGATCAAGGCATCGAAAATCGAGAGGTTTATAGGAATTCC
>CAYWYC010000265.1:0-6538 GCA_964462565.1 uncultured Candidatus Sumerlaeota bacterium
CACGAATAGCCCCCTATTTATGTCGTGCACCCAAACCTGATCGTTTTTATATAGTGTTAAAATGGAATATTTACTTCTTCTGGACTTCCTGGTTCATCTGCTTGAAGGCATTCAGTAATTCTCGGTATTTGGTCTGGAGGGCTTTAAATTCTTTTTGCATCTTGTCCAGTTCTTCTTTGGCCTTTTTTTCACCGCGCTCCGCCTGGACCCGCGCGCCCTTCACCTGGATCACCTGGTTGTTCAGCTGGTCATAGGCATTTTGCAGGCTCATCACTTCTTCTTCGGGCACCATGCCATCGATATCCTGGCTATTCAGTTTTTCTTCAGCGTTCTTCAGCGCGGCTTGCAGTTTATCCAGTTCGATTTCGTAAGCGGCTATTTTTTCCAAGTGCTTCGATTCACTCTTGCGTAAATCCTCCTGCAAGACCCTGTTTTCCTGGATAAACTCGCCCAGTTTCTGTTCCGACTTCGCCAACTTCCGATTTTCCGTCGTCGCCTTCAGCAAGTCGCTTTCCATCTGGCTCACCATTTGCTCCAGGCTGTTCAGTTCCCTTTGCGTGTTCTTCCGCGCGATCTCCACCTGGTGCAAGGTATGCCGCAGTTCCTCCGCCGAAGCTGCCTGCGCGTTAAACTGCTCCAATTGGGCAGTCAGTTTCCGGTTATTAGTCGTGAGTTCCGAAATCCGTCCGCGCATTTCGGCGTTTTTGGCTTCCATCTCCTGGAAATCGCGGATGGCGGCCATGCGCTCTTCATCTTCGGGACTGGCATCCATCTTTTCCGTATTGTACTCATCGAGCAGCAGGGTCTGCTTGCGATTCTTGCGGACCAAGGTCCACCACCGGTTTTTCTGCGCCATCCAGTCGGCCTTGGCCTGTAAGCGGCGGGCCTCTTCGGCATCGTCCTTGATTTCCTGCAATTGATTTCGGCAAAAATGCATTTCGCCCTGTGTCTTCGCCAACTCCGCCTCCGCCTGTTCCAGACTTCCAACTTCCGAAAGCTCGGCCATCATGCGGGCGGCGATTTCTTCGTCCAGTTCGCTGCTGTCTTTCTTTTTAAGACGTTCCAACTCGTCCCGCAGACGTTGGATTTCTTCGGCGTCATTCGCCTCATTCTCATGGGCCAGAGCCTTCAGCCTGTTTACTTCGCCCCGCAGCGCCTCCAACTCCTCCAACTGCAATTCATATTCCCGTATGCGCGCCTTGAGGTCGGCAATCTGCCGTTTGTATTTCTTGAGTTCTGCTTCCTTTTCCGTTTCCCATTTTTCCAGCCATCGCTTCTTGCGTTCTTCCAGCTCTTCTTCCGTAATGGCCTCCAGCAGCAACTCCGCCATCGCCGCGATGTGGTTATTGATATCCAGCAGCGGACGCCAAGCTATTTCCAATTCATACCACGCCCGGTCTTCCGTCTCGGTCATGGCTTCGAGTTGGCTTTCGATCAAGCCGATCTCTTCTCCCACAATATTATAAAGATCATCACAGATGTCGTTGAAGTCCGGCTTGTCCGGTCCGGGACGGACCTGGGCCAGGATGGCGCGAAGATTCCGCAGACGCTCAAGGGCCTTGGAAAGGCATTCCAGATAGTTGCTCCAGCAATTATACAAGCCGCTCTCATAAACCCGGGTGCGGTTATGGGCCAGTTGCAGGCGCGTGGCAAGATAGCCTACCAGCAGCAGGACGATTGCCGAAAGGGCTGTCGTCAACCAGGCATCTCCGTATGTGTCCCAGGAAAATATCGTATCCATCGTTCGCTCTCATGAGCCTGTTAATGGCGCATTGGCTTGCTCGCCGGTTTATCGGATGCATGTTTCTTGCTTCTGTATATGATATGTCAACGCCGACCGAAAACTGGCCGGTCGGCGTTGATCCTGCGTTTATTCCATCAGTCCTTCTATTTGTTTCAGGATATCATCGATTGCATCCTGCTCACTCTTGTTGTCGGCCTCTTCGGGTATCTTGGGAGAGCCCTGGCCCGAATCTTCATCACTTGCCACTTCACCCATAATTTCGGAAAGAAGGTCCGCTTCATCGCTGCTCATCTCTCCTTCATCCGAATTTTCTGCCGTGTTTTCTGTCGCGGCAGTTTCTTCCTGGACGGCATCCTGTTCTCCCATGATTTCGGCCAGCAGATCGGCTTCTTCACTGCTCATATTCTCATCGGATTCCGATTCCCCGGCAGTCGCTTCCATTTCCGGTTCAGTTGCCTCGGAGGTGACTTCGGTTTCACCCGTATCCTGAAGCACTTCATCTTCTTCGGGAACCGCTTCTTCTTCCTCTGCGGCATCCTCCGCTTCTTCAGATTCGGCGCTTTCTCCCATGATCTCGGCCAGAAGGTTTTGCTCGTCATCATCAAGTGCCGGTCCCGATGCTTCTTCACTTTCTTCTTCGGCTTCGGGCGGCATTTCTCCGACTACCGTTTCCGCCTCGGCCACCTGTTCGATATCCGCTTCCACTTCTTCTGTCTCACCCGATTCATCTACACCCGGCAACTGGCTCGGTTCTTCTTCCGAAGTCGGTTCGGGAATCAGGTCTTCGCTATCTTCCAGTCCTTCTCCACTTTCTTCTCCGCCGATCAGAGCATCGAGTTGGTCGTCCATGTCTCCCTGACTGTCCCGGCGCTTGCGTCCTCCCCCATCAGCCGAAGCGGAATAGGATTCTTCGCGGATTTGGGAAGCGCGCTGCCGCAGGGGAGCCATGGATTGCGCTTCGTAACCCGGAGCGCGTCGCTTGAATACCAGAAAGCCCAGAGCACCCGCGATAAAAAGCAGGATGAGGACGATGAGTATTTGGATGATAATACTGAGACCACCTATGCCACTGTCCTGCGGTTCTCCTTCATCCATTGTTCCCGCGCCACCGTGCTGCTCGGGCGTGGCTTGGGCATGATGTTCTTCGGGCGTAGCCTGCGGGGTGGGTTCCGCAGTACGTTCAGGCGCAGGTTCCGGGGTATGTTCGGCGATAGGCGGCACAATATGGGATGAGGTGCTGGATTTCACAATGAAGTTCAAGGGGCCGATTGTGTCGCGGGCAATCACATTACCTCGGGCGTCCCTCAATACGCCGGTCACGGTCAGGCGATAGTTGCCCATAATACCGGTCTCATCAAAGGAGAGCATGTGAAGGTTACTCCGCACAGCCGGAATCTCCAGGCTGACGCGGCTGGCGTCGGGGCTCAGAATGGTTGCCGTGAATTCGGGCTGGGCCACCTGGTTTGTAACAGCGTCGGCTTCAGAGAGAACTTTCAGCGGAATCACATCTCCGGGACTGACCACTTCCTTTTCGATCTGGATCTGGAACCACCGATCCACGACATTCAGATTGCGGACAATACGGCGTTCGATGGTTGGCGCTCGGGCGATAATCTCCAGATCATAGGGACCAAAAGCGTTCGGTGCCCTAAACTGCGCACCGAAAAGGCCATCTCCCGCACTTCCGTCGCCGTGTTGGCCATCGTCCCACAAAGGAAATTCCACGCGCCGGCTGCCGCTCAAGGTCACCGTCATCTCGAGGCGGTTCAATATCTGAGGGGCCGTTACCGTTTTGCCCTGGCTTTTCAATTCAGCCAGTAGCCATCGGCTCTCACCGGCCCGCGCGACTGGTTCGAAATTGCTCAATTGCAGTTCCATGTCGGCCAGAATAATCACGCGGTCCTGAGGAGACCGGCTCTGCGGCAGGATGTTCCACTTGCCCGGCTTGGGTTCGGAAATCGTGATCAGTTCATAGCGGGGTGCTGAAAACCAGCGAAAGGAAGGATCGGCTTCGGCAGCACGCCGCGATACGGGGCTCTCGCCCGGAGGAACCAGCCGCACCCGCTCGCCCTCGTTCAAATCGTGGGTGATCAGGAAGGTTGCTTCACGTACGGAACTATCTATCAAAACGGAATCATCGATGATCGGAATGGTCTGGGGTTGAGAAATTTCTTCAAAGAGCCGCAGGAAAAGGCGCTGCAATTCATCGTCGCGCGTGCCCTGGACGCACATGCCGCCTGTGGCTTCGGCAATGTAGTTGAGCAACTTCAGGTCGGCCCCTGACGAAAAGGCCACACAATAGAGTTCCACGCCCTCCTGCTGATATCGCGAAACCACGGATCCCCGGATATTCGCGATAGAAGTCAAAATCTCACGCGAATCATCCCCATCGGAAAGATCCACTTCACCATCGGTCATGAGCAGGACTGCCCTGCGTCTGGAGTCGGGCGATCGTCTTGGCAATTCCCGCAAGGCCAGTTCCAGGCCTTTTTCGATATCCGTAAAAAGTCCTCTGGACTTGATCATCTCTATCTGGCGAACCAGAAAATCGCGATTGGACGGACTCACAGGCATCGGCTCGGACAGGACGCGCACGTCCGTGGCAAAGCCCATGGCTCCGACCACGTGAGAATCATCACAAAGACGCAGAAAAAGGTTGGCTGCATCTTTGCGATGACCACGTGGATCGGTTTTCAGCATACTTCCCGATTCATCCATCAGAAGGATCAAATCAAAATCGCGGGCGGCCAGCTTGCCACACAGCAGGATCAGGATGAGCGAGAGTATAATCTTTCGGAGCAAGCTTTCAGGGGACAATGCGACCTACCTCCAGAGACCAGAATGATTTTGTCATAAAAAACCGCGTTCCAAAGATTTCGGGAAGCAGGAACCGCCATCACCCAGGTTCGCGGCTTATGTGCTGCTGAAAATGGTTACCTGGCTTTCATATATATGATTCGCGAAAATACGGCAAGTAAAGATTCTCATTGTAAGCCGCAATTCCTCAATCTAATATAGAAGAGTGGAACCTGGCTCCATCGCCGGTTTGGGGAAGCAATTGCTCCCGCGAATATCCGGAAAGCCCTTTCTTTCTCCCTATCGGCAGGAGGAGGGCGGCCCTGAAGGGCAATTGAGCAGGCTTTTGCAACTTTTTTGGCGGGCTAAGATCTTCTATTTCAATTGAATGGAGTATCTCGTCAGGCCAGCGACCCAAGCAGTAATCAGGAGATGGTGAAATGAGCGATATAATTGAATCCGATGGCGATATCGGCCAGCCCGAAGAAGAACCGGGTGATTTTCTCGAAACCATCGAGACCCGCATCCCCCAAACACGGATGGCCATGCTCAAGATGGATCAGCTGGTTGACCGAAAGAGCCTTGAGAGAGGCTTGCATGCTCTGGCGGATAATGGCTGGAATTCTGTCGTGATCCCGGCACTGGTGGAAGGATATCCCATATTCCATTCGCAGGCCTGGAAAGAAGCCGGTATGCGGCCCATCCACCCCCGTATCCGCAAGTGGGATCCCTTCGAGTTGGTCTTTGAAATAGCCTGGAAACGTGGGTTGGAAGTCCTGATCTATCAGTCCCCCTATGGCGCCCATGGTTCTCAGGGAAAGCCGCCCGTTCTCCAGAAACATCCCGACTGGGCCACGCGCCGTCATCCCAAAAAAAAGCGGCGACCTTTTGACTATGACCCCCATGAGATGTATTTCTGCCCGGTGAATCATGACTATCGGCGCTTTTTTTGCGACATGATGCATGCCCTGCTTGAGGAATATCCCTTTCACGGCCTCGTGTTGGACCTTCGCCGACACCCTTTTTACAGCATTATCGATTCCAACCTGGTGCCCTGGTGTTTTTGCGATGCCTGTCGCGCGGCCACATTGCGCGATCTCGGCTTCGATCCGGCCGATCTTGACTTCGATTCCGAAAAAGGCATGGTCGAACGCTGGCGGGAATGGCAGGCCCAGCAGATTGACAAGGCCCTGGCCCATATCCGCACCCGCTCGCTGAAGGCCCGATCCACCATGCGCGTCCTGGGCTACCTGTCCAGCGACTCCGAAGGCACAAACAAACCGCACAAGCCGCTGGTGCATTGGAAAACCTGGGTGGAGCATTCGCTGGTGGAAGCGCTGGTGCTGGACGGATATCCCGTGGGGGACGAAAGTTTTCAGACCCAACTCCAACGTGATGTGGAAATGCTGCCTGACTATTTTCTGCTCTTGCCCATATTACCCAGGCGCATTAAATACGAAAAAGATTTTCTCCAGAGCCTCGATCCCATGCCCATACCGGGTTTTGTCGTTCAATTCGAGAAATGGAGCCAGGCCGATTTCGATCCTGCGGCCCGAATCGAATTTGACGAGCCTGCCTTTGCCGTCGAGTCCGACCCCATCCGGTCTGTCTGCGTGCTCTTCCAGAATATGTCCGGCCTGGTTCCCCACGAGGAAGAATTCCGCGCATTTCTTTGCGATCTGGTACGCATCCTTCTTCGTGACGATGTGCGCATGAGCCTGGAACGTCTCATGATGGTGGCCGACAATATCAAGGGACTCTACAATCAGGTTCTCGAGGGCCAGATGTACTTTGCTGAATTTCAGGATCAGATTCTTCACGACCTCGACCTGGCCTATCGTCTCGTTTTTCTCGCCGTCTGCGATCTGAAAGAATAGGGGCTATTTTACGGAGTGCGCGACATAAAAGAGGGTTTCAGATAAAATCCTCATAAGGCCGGACCCATCGGTATTATCCAATACTGTCCAAGGTGGGCTTTGCCCCACAACCCAATTTGTC
>CAYWYC010000266.1:0-6493 GCA_964462565.1 uncultured Candidatus Sumerlaeota bacterium
GGGTGCACGACATAAATAGGGGGGAGACTATTAAGAGATCTCATGATAAACACGAGCCTCAAAATGCTCAATAAAAACATTGGCGTCCTCTTTTGAGCGCCACAGGCGCGCTCCATAATAGCCTGGGGTTTCAACCCCAGGAAGGACGAAGCCAAAAAAAGAAAGAGGGCTGAAGGCCCGACCTATAAAAAGACGTGCAGAATCTTGGATCGGGCCTTCAGCCCTCTATTCAGGGGCGCCCCAAGCCAGGGGTTGAAATCCCTGGCTATTATCGAACGGGCCCTTGGCCCTAAAGATTTTGATTATTCAGAAAATCCCTCGGTTCATTGCTTCAGTTAAATAAACCCCCATTTATGTCGTGCACCCGCCATAACCGGCCTTCCCGGTTTTTATGGCGAGATGAAAAAAATCTAAACCTTGCCTTCCTGATTTCAGACGCTATAATAGGCGATCAATAAGCCGTTGAAAGTCTATTATGCTCAATATCTATATAAAATTATTTCTCTTCCCCCTTTTGACAACTTGCCTGATGGTTGCTTGCCAGCACATCGAGACCACTGATGATATTGGTCCCGACTGGCGACGTGAAGCCCTTGCCGGAATCGAAAGAAATCGCAAGGGCCCGATGAACGTCCGAATCCTCGACGTCGAGGGTCGCCCCATAAAATACGTTGCGGTCGAATACGAGATGCTTCGGCACGCCTTTCCCTTTGGGACCTGCATACGCGCCGACCGACTTGCAGAAACACTGCCCGATCCTGATCACCCCTACCACAAGAATATCCTGAAACTCTTTAACCGCGGCACGCTCGGGAATTATTACAAATGGCGCTTCCAGGAAGAACCCGATAGGCGTGCCCTGGCCGATGCCGCGACCCAGTGGATGCTGAAAAACGGCTTATCCATCCATGCCCATGTGATGATCTGGGCTACCTTTAAATACGGCGCCATGCCGAAAGACGTCAAAGAAAAACTCCAAAACAACGCACCCGACGCCGCTGAATATGCTGTCAGACGTTCGCTGGAACACATCGAAACCGTGGGAAGACGCTATCGCGGGCTTGTCGATGAATGGGATGTTGTGAACGAGCATTTTTCCGAGCATGAGATCACAAAGATCGCCAACCCCGATGTTCCAAAAGAAAAAGCGCCCCTGCTGCTGAAATGGTTTGAGGCGGCGCGGGGTGCCGATCCCGTTTCCAGACTCTATATCAATGATTTCGGCATTCTGGTTGGCGATCAGAAAAAGCACAAAGATTCTTATGAAGAAACGATTCGCTTTCTTCTCGACAATAATGCGCCCCTTGGCGGAATCGGCATGCAGGCCCATTACACAAATGGCTGGCAAAGGCGCACTCCCCTCCAGTTACGTGAAACCCTGGATCGCTTTGGTCGATACGATATTCCGATCCAGATTACCGAATTCGACATGTGGGGAAAGGGCTGGGGAGATACCAAAGAAGCGCGCGACCAGGCCCAGGCTGAATACCTGGAACAGTTTTACACCGTCGCCTTCAGCCATCCGGCGGTCAACGGCATCACCATGTGGGGATTTTGGGACGGTCAACACTGGACAGGCAACGCGCCGCTCTTCAACAAGGACTGGTCCCCGAAGCCGGCTCTGGAAGTTTACAAGCGCCTTGTTTTTCAGGAATGGTGGACAAAAGGCCAGACCCGGACCGATCACAAAGGGCGCTTTCAGGCGCGTGGGTATTATGGCGACTATATTTTCCGAATCAAGGAAGGCCAAAAGATTTTTGAAGCCGCCGCGTCTTTTCAAGAAGAATCAGAAGAGATCATTGTTACGGTTAAGAAGTGAGTAATAAGCAGCAGTAAACTTGTTCCAGATATCACAAAAGGAGGAAATCCATGTTTGTTCCAAAGGGGCATGCCCCCGGCGGGTGTTCAATCATTCATCTGTCATCCCGGAAGTTTCTAAAATCAATCTTACGTTTTCCCCTCATTCTGTTTCTCTTTGCCCTGTGGGGATTTCTCCCGATTATGTCAGGCCTTGCCCAGGATACAAATGAGAGTGACGTGACTTTCTCGGTCGCGCTGACGGGCAAATATCCCCCCTTCAGTTTTTACCATTCCCAGACAGGCGATCTGATCGGCTTTGATGTTGATGTCTCACGTGAGGTCGCCAAGCGGATCGGCCGGCCTGTGGAGATTATCACCACGGAATGGGACGGTATTCTGGCTGGACTCCTGGCCGGGAAATACGACGCCATCATCGGCTCCATGGCAATTACTCCGGCCCGCGCCGAAAAGGTCAACTTTTCAAAGCCCTATTACGAATCAGGAGCCCAAATTTTTATCCACAAGGATGATGTCGATAAGTACGCGAAGATCGAAGACCTTTACGGTAAAAAAGTCGGCGTGGTCGTCGGTGAAACCTTTGAGCAATATCTCCGCGAAAAACAGCCCCTGGTTGACATTGCCACTTACGATGGGACGGTCGGCATTTTTCAGGACATGGAAAATCGCCGTATTCAGGGCTTCCTTACCGACCGCCTTGTCGGCCTGTACCAGATCAAGGCGTCCGGGCGTCCCTTTGTTCCTGCCGGTCCCATGCTCTATCGCGAGCGCATGGGAATCCCCGTGCAAAAAGGACGCGACGAGCTTCTCCGGAAAATCAACGCCGCCCTTGAAGACATGGAACAGGACGGAACCCTTGACACCATTCACCGGCATTGGTTTGGCTATGCGCCTGACGAAACAGTGCTTTCCGGCAATGAAGGCGTTCTGGAACGTGACGACAGTGCAGGCATCTCCAACTCAGTCGCTTTCCGGATGCTGGCCCGGGGCTTTGCCGTTACGCTTTTAGTCGCTTTTTCCTCATTACTGATCGGATTTATTATTGCCGTGCCCAGCGGTCTGGCGCTGCATTCCGGAGGCGCGGCCATCCGCCTCCCCATCCGGGCCATCGTCGATTTCATTCGTGGAACGCCGGTGCTGATTCAGTTGCTCTTCGTTTATTTTGTCCCCGGTTCTATCCATGAATCGCTGAACCTGAGCCCGATCACCGCGGCCATTATTACCCTCAGCATCAACGCCGCCTCCTACATGGCGGAAATTGTACGATCCGGCCTGATGGCTGTCGATCCCGGCCAGAAGCGCGCGGCCCGCGCATTGGGTTTGTCCAAATGGCTGACTTTTCGCCGCGTCGTATGGCCCCAGGCGTTCCGAGTGGCCATGCCGCCGCTCATGAATTCGACCGTGGCCCTCCTCAAGGACACAGCCCTGATCTCGATCATCGCCGTAAGCGAAGTGGTCTCTGTGGCAAAATCCCTCGTCAGTGTCAGCTACGATCCCGGCAAGTGGTATCTCATTGTAGCCATTATGTTTTTCGTTTTCACATTTCCTCTTATGAAACTTGCCGGAGTCATTGAAAACCGCATCAAGAAAAAAGGATTCGATAATGCTTGAAACCCATCATCTCCATTACGCATATACGGAAGAAGACGGCGACGTGCTCCACGATATCAACGTGGACTTCCCAGCTGGCAGCATTTTTGCCATACTCGGGGAGAGCGGCTCGGGAAAAACGACGCTCCTCAATTGCCTGGCGCGGTTTCTATACGCCCAGCGAGGCGATATTTCCCTGCATGGAAAGCCCATCCAGGATATTCCCGAAAAGGAATTTCGCCAGAAAATCGGCGTGGTCTTTCAGGACCTCCAGCTTTTTCCCCACCTTACAGTGCTTGAAAATCTGGTACTCGCGCCTGAAACGGCGCATGGCATGGAGTCCCGCGAGGCGCATTATATGGCGGCTGAAATGCTCGAACGGCTTAATCTTCCCGAGATCGCCGACCAGTATCCCGCGCGGATCAGCGGCGGTCAGGCCCAGCGCGTCGCCATCGCCCGCGCCCTCATGCTCAAGCCGGAATATCTCCTGCTTGACGAGCCGACTTCGGCCCTCGATGTCAACACCACCGGGGAATTCGGCCAGTGGCTGCTAGACCTTCAGGACGCCACAACTTTCATCGTGGTCACGCATGACATTCCCTTTGCAGGGGATGTGGCTTCGGCGGGTGTGTTGCTTCAGGAAGGACGCGTCACCGAGAAAGGCTCCATGGAGGCGATCATCGACCGCTTTCATGTCCATACTTATAAAGAGGACACTTCCGGGACTTTGGGGGAAAATAATTCTGGGGGCTGATGTAAGGCTCGATTGCGAGAGCGATGTATGAACCACGAAATACACAAAACACACGAAAAGGCGATGATAGAGATCATATCGAAACAAAGAAAGACTGTTTAATAAAATCAAATCTGCTGGTATTTTCGTCTATTTGGTGTATTTCGTAGTTCCTGAAAATTCATTCATAGAAGTGCGAGGGCTTGCCATCGCTTTGTTTTGCGGGACCTTGGTCCCGTCGCCTTTCTTACGCGCAAAAAAACGTCGGCAAGCCGACGTGCTTCACAATTCGTCCCCATTGTATTTACGGGTGAGATTTCCGTATTGACTGGAGTAGAACCCAAAAATCCAGGAAGGCTAACGAGGAATGAGCACTCCCCTCAATGTATGGTTGAGCATTCTCGCCTGATTGTTGAGCAAGCAGTTTCACCTTGCGCCGATGCTGTCGCGTCGGGTATTAAAAAGGGGTAAGCTTTTTTGCATGAAAGATGGAAAGCGAGAATAGAATGAGCAGACCGAAAATAGTCGAAGCAGTCAAGGAAGGCCGGGTTTTGGTGTCTGACGGAGCCTGGGGAACCGTTTTGCAGCAGAAGGGGCTTCAGCCGGGTGAATGTCCGGAACTTTGGAATGTGGAAAAACCCGACGCGGTCCTTGATGTTGCCAAAGCTTATATCGAAGCCGGAGCCGACATGATCCAGGCCGATAGTTTTGGCGGATCTGCTTTCAAACTCCAGCATTTCCACCAAGGCCTCGAAAGCCGCGTTGCCGAAATCAACGAAGCCGCTTCCAAAATCTCGCGCGAAGCCGCCGGCGATAGCAATTGGACCATCCCATCCGTCGGTCCCACGGGCGTGATGCTGATGATGGGGGAAGTTTCGGAGGAAGCACTCTACGAAGGTTTCAAGGAACAGATGGTCGCCTTGGAAAAAGGCGGAGCCGACGCCTTTTGCATCGAGACCATGAGCGCCCTTGACGAAGCGCTGGTTGCCGTTCGCGCCGCCAAGGAAAACTGCTCTTGCGAAATAATCTGTACTTTTACCTTTGACAAAACATCCAAGGGCTATCGCACGATGATGGGCGTCTCCCCTGGCGATTTTGCAAAATCCATGGTCGAGGCCGGAGTCGATATTATCGGCACCAATTGTGGGAACGGCATCGCCGGCATGATCGAGATTGTCCGTGAAATGCGCCAAGTCGATAAAGACATTCCGATCCTTGTTCACGCCAACGCAGGGCTCCCCAAAAATGTGAGTGGCGTTGATGTTTTTCCCGAAGGTCCCGAGGAAATGGCTGCGCAGGTCCCGCAACTCGTGGAAGCCGGCGCCAATATTGTCGGCGGTTGCTGCGGCACCACTCCGGCCCATATCTCCGCCATTAAAAAGGCTATTCAGGGATAATCCTCCTCAGGAATCGCACAAAAAAAGCGCTGGAGCCAAGATCGGCATTCAGCGCTTTTTTATTGAATAAACTTGATTCGGAAAGTCATCCGTCCAGCAATCCGGGTAGTTCACAAATATCATCGATTACCACCCGCGCTCCCAGATTTTCCAGGTCTAATCTGCCATGCACACCATAGCCGACGCCTATTGCCGGAATAGA
Organism: uncultured Candidatus Sumerlaeota bacterium; assembly: GCA_964462565.1. Classification (GTDB taxonomy): domain Bacteria; phylum Sumerlaeota; class Sumerlaeia; order UBA8349; family UBA8349; genus CAYWYC01. Next base: position 5,741 of record CAYWYC010000266.1, read on the forward strand.
CGCGGCCAATGCCACCAATATATCCGCGTCACCGTCTCCCACCATGATCGTATTTTCGCGATTCGCGGAATATTCCTCCATGATTTCTTCAAGCAAGGTGGGATCGGGCTTGCGCGGCTTTGAAAGATCTTCGCCTTGCACCCGGTCGAGCCATTTATCCAGGCCCAGTTCTTCGGTAATGCGCTTAGTCAGGCTGTCCAGTTTGTTCGAAAGCACCGCCAGTGTGATGCCTTTTTGCTTTAAGATTTCGAGGCATTCTTCGACGCCCGCATAGGCGTGCGCGAAGTCGCAGGGATGCTCCGCGTAATAGTCGCGCCAATCCTGAAAGGCCTTTTCGATTTTCATCTCACCGGCATCATCACCCATGCACTTCCGCATCAGGTTTTTGCCGCCGCCACCCACACGTGCGCGGATTTCTCCAATATCCATCTTCTCGTAACCAGCCCGCTCCAGCGCGTAGTTCGCCGCCGCTGCAATGTCATCAAAGGTATCCACCAATGTTCCATCCAGATCAAAAACGATCAACTTGATATTTTCAAAACGAAGAGACTCTTTTTTTTCCGTCACGCGAAGGCTCCTTCCAGCGCACAAGTTTCCCAAAGCCATACCGAAATTACGTGGCATTTTCAAGCAGTTATGGAACGATAGGCTAAAAAGGGTGCACGACATAAATGGGGGCTGTGTTAATTTGAAGCAACGAATCGGAAGGTTTTCTGAGTACCTTAATCCTTCAAGCAGTAGAGTCAAAAGCCG
>CAYWYC010000267.1:0-6467 GCA_964462565.1 uncultured Candidatus Sumerlaeota bacterium
CTGCGTAATCTGTGGATAAAATGCACATATCCGATTCGTCATAAGAAAAAGACTTTGGAAAACGGCTCTATCATTAAAGCATCAGCGGCGAAACGTTGTAGCCCGCGCAACCGCCTCGGGTGCGCAGCAAACGCGCAGGGGCGAACTTGCACCATTCAGCTGGTCCACCACCATCTCGGCCGCAACGCGGGCCAATTCCTGAAGCGGCGGCCGCACGGTGCTCAAGCCACGCGCCTGCGAATAGTCGTCATCGTCAAATCCCAGCAGGCCGATATCCTGCCCGGCGCGGAGCTCATTCGCGGCGAGAACATCCAGAATACCCATGGCCATCTCATCATTCATGGCCAGAACCGCAAAGGCCTGATTCGCCCGGCTATATTGCCTGCCGCGATCCAGAACATGTTCCCGGCAAAAGGAACGGCCTCCCTCCCGAACCTCTCCACCATTGCGCGTCCAGTTAATCGGATACTCCACCACTTCCAGCATATCATCGGGAAGCGCGTACTGGCGAATGGCACGGCGCGCACCTTCAAGCCGATCTTTTTCCCAAGTTTGCTTAAAGGCGCCTCCAAAAAGCACCCGGTCATATCCGGCACGGATCAGATGCTCCATCGCCACAAATCCGGAATCCACATTTGCGAAATAGCAATGCGGAAAATGCAGCGACAAAGGCGTCCAACTGATGCAGGAAACCGGTATGTCTGTTTTGACAAGATGCTGCAAAAGACGCTCAGTCACTTCCGGGGGATAATGGATGCTGTTGAATACCAGGGCCTCCACTTTATCCCGGACGATTCGCTCCGCCAGGCTGTGATCGGTTATCCAGCTTGCCTCATCGTGGAGGTAGCGATTGTAAAAATGCATGGCGCCATTGCTGTGTGTAATCATCCGTTCCAGATGGTGAACGATGACAGGAGTCCAGTTGCGACCCCGAACAGCAAGGTCCGTGCTGCCGATAACGCCGATGGTGGCGCGCTGGTGTAGCACTTTTCCCGAACCCACTCCTTTTTCGTAGGGATTGAAAATTGATACGGCATTATCTCTGGAATCTGCGTGGGACTTGGGAAAACTTTCTAGATCGCTTTCCAGGGGGATCCGCTTGATATAGGTGCCTCGGCCGTTGACTACGTTTAAAATCCCGCGCTCCGTCAGGCTCCGCAAGGCCCGGTCCAGGGTACCATAAGCCGCGCCATATTCCCGCATCAGGGCGCTGCGTCCAGGCAAGCGGTCCCCGGGCACATAGTCCCCTTCCAGAATACGACGGGCCAGTTCCATTTCGATCTGTCTATATACGGGCTTGGAATGGATGCTTTGCATGATTCTGTCCGTTTACGCCGGTTCCATGATGCAGACCGGCGGGCTTCCTTGTTTTTTTAGATGCGGGGTGCTATCCACCTATCACATTAATATCCACACATATCCGGATAGGTCAAGACATATTTCGCCTTTCTCCAGATTATATCTTTTCCCTGGCCATTTCAGACGAACAGAGGCCATCTGTTCCGCGGCAAGGTCCAAAAATCCAATATTTCTGATCGTACCCTTCGGCATGCAGGCATAGGCTTGACATCAAACAGTTTAGCCGCTACTATAATGGTCAGATTATCATGATTCAGAGTGTTTCACGACACTGGACTTTCGCAAACAGGCAAAGGGATAAATAATGATGCAAATGGTTCGATGGCGTATTCTGTGGGGCCTACTTTTTTTGGCGGTGGTTTGTGCGGCGGGATGCAGCCCGATTAAAAACGCCAAGGGACCGAATATCTTTCCTCTTTACCGCAATGTGAGCAGTCCCGATGGTTCCGAAAAGCGCCTGGATATATTGTGGCCCTTTTATGCGAGTGAGAAAAATGATCAGGATAAATGGGTCCGTGGATGGCCCTTGTTTTTTTACTGCAACGCCGAAGAGGGCAAGGTTTATGATTCGGCCCGGAAATATTGGATGAACGGATTTTCGCTGCTGTCCGTATTTCGCGTGCCTGGTGAAAAGGAAAACCTGGTCTCCTTGCTATATCCCTATGCTGTGTCACGTTGGAGCAAGAAAAGTGACGCGGGGAGCAGTTGGGGATATTGGCTGATCCCCATTACCATGCCACGGCGCGATCTCCCGGTGCTGGAACATGATCCGCGGAATGAAAAAGCCTGGCGTTTCGCGTTTATGACGATTTACAAAACCCATCGCGAAGACTTGTCGGCCTGGGGATTTTTTCCGCTCTACGGACAATGGAGCCGGCAGGAACCCGAGGGAGGCTGGTACTTTCTGTGTCCCTTGTTCGGCTCATGGGTTTCGCAGCCGGGAGCCTTTGACTTCTTTTATCCGCTGATCCCGGTGAAGAGCCCGGAAAAGGATGGCGATTCCTTCTACAAGCGAACCTTTATCGGCCCCATCTTTCAGTCCAGCCATATCAACACGGCTGGCGAAGCACTTTTTTCACGCTTCTTGATTTTCCCCATTTACATGCACACCCACGATCCAATCGCAAAACGCCAACAATGGACCCTCTGGCCGCTTGGCAGCTACGAAAAAGGCCCCGACACGAACAAACTGAACCTGGTTGGGCCGATGATTCAATTTGAAAAAGACAGCGATTCCAATGAATAGCGTTTTGCTTGAAAGTTTTTCAACATTAGATTTTCATGGGCAACTCTTAAGCACGACAATGCGGGCTTTGACGCGTATACAAAATAGCGGGAAGATGGAAAGCAAAAAGATTTGGCCCTTCCGGGATTTTTGGGCTCCACTCAAGTCAATACGAAAGATCTCACAAAAGGATCGCCCCGAAACCAGGGGATTAATACCCGCCACTGTGCCGGCAAGATGCCGGCGGTACGTTCAGACTATTATCGAACGGGAGAGGTGGCTGAGGAAGCCGCGGAAGATAAAAAGTAGGCTTGGGGAGTTTTCCGTCCAGGGCGGTGAGATTTGCATGATGGCTTGACCTTCGGCGTCAAATCGGATAAGTTTAGGAGCGCTGTGTGTCGCAATATTATTGCGGCGCGAATCTTGAATACGGGGGAATATGCATGCCAAGAAATCTTACCTATAAAATTCTGAAGTCGCACCTGGTGGAAGGCGATCTGGAGCCGGGCAATGAGATTGCCATTCGTATCGACCAGACACTGACCCAGGACGCGACAGGCACGATGGCCTACTTGCAGTTTGAGGCTCTGGAAGTGCCGCAGGTGCAGACGAAACTTTCCGTTTCCTACGTGGACCATAACACGCTGCAGTGCGGTTTTGAAAACGCCGACGACCATCGTTATCTGCAGTCGGTGGCGTCGAAGCACGGTGTCTATTTCAGCCGGCCCGGCAACGGCATCTGCCACCAGGTGCATCTGGAGCGCTTTGGCGTACCCGGCATGACGCTCCTGGGCAGCGACAGTCATACCCCCACGGGCGGCGGTCTGGGCATGCTGGCGATTGGCGCGGGTGGCCTGGACGTGGCGCTGGCGATGGCGGGTCAGCCTTTCTACCTGACAGCACCCAAGGTGGTGGGCGTGTGGCTGGAAGGCAAACTGAAGCCCTGGGTGGCCGCCAAGGACATTATCCTGGAAGTTCTGCGCCGGCTGAAGGTGAAGGGTGGCGTGGGACGTATTATCGAATATCGCGGTCCCGGCGTGGCGAGTCTGAGCGTTCCCGAACGCGCGACCATTACGAATATGGGCGCGGAACTGGGCGCGACGACCAGCGTCTTCCCGAGCGATGAAAAAACGCTGGAATACATGAAAATGCAGCATCGCGGCAGCAAGCATAAGTTTGTGACGGCCGATGACGACGCCGCATACGATGAAGAAATCGAGATTAACCTGAACGAGTTGGAGCCGCTCGTGGCCTGCCCCCACAGCCCCGACGCCGTGAAGCCCGCGAAGAAACTGGGCAAGGTAAAACTGGCACAGGTCAGCATCGGCTCCTGCACCAACTCCTCGTTGGATGACCTGCTCATGATCAGCCGTGTGCTCAAGGGCAAGAAGGTCCACCCCGAGACGAGCGTCTCGCTGGCTCCGGGATCAAAACAGGTGCTGCAAAACCTGATCGAACAGGGCGGGCTGGAACCGATCATCGCGGCAGGTGTGCGCCTGCTGGAACCGGCCTGTGGTCCCTGCATCGGCATGGGCCAGTCTCCGCCCAGCGGATCGGCGGCGCTGCGTACCTTCAACCGGAACTTTATCGGGCGCTCCGGCACCAAGGACGCCGAGGTGTACCTTTGCAGTGGCCAGACGGCTGTGGCTTCGGCCTTGAGCGGATACATCACAGACCCGCGTGAGCTGGGCTCCTATCCGCGCATCCGTAAGCCGGACCAGATCGTGGTGGACGACTCGATGGTCCTGGCCCCGGCGGATGATCCCAAGAAGGTGGAAGTAATCCGCGGCCCGAACATCCAGCCCCTGCCCATGAAGAAAAAGATGCCTGCCAAACTGGCTGGTGAGGTGCTGCTGAAGGTCGAAGACAATATCACCACCGACCACATCATGCCCGCCGGCTCCAAGGTGCTGCCCTTGCGCTCGAATATTCCGGCGATCAGCGAATATGTTTTTTCCGTGCTAGATGAGAATTTTCCCGCACGGGCCAAAGAAAAGAATGGCGGCTTTATTATCGGCGGCGAAAACTACGGACAAGGCTCCTCCCGGGAACACGCGGCACTGGCGCCCATGTATCTCGGCGTAAAGGCCGTGATCGTCAAGTCCTTCGCCCGTATCCATCTGGCGAACCTGATCAACTTCGGAATTGTGCCGCTGACCTTCGAAAACCCCGTGGACTATGATGGAATCTCCCAGGGCGACGAGTTGGAAATGAAGGGCATGCTCTCGGCAATCCGACAGGGCAAGTCGCAGTTGGAAGTGAAAAACGTCACCAAGAACAACACTTTTCCCGTTGCGCTCAATTTCACGGAACGCCAGCGCGAAATTCTGGCGGCAGGTGGCTTGCTGAATCTGACGAAGGAAAAAACATCGGCCCAATAAAAGAGCCAATCATTCGATTATTCTGATCCCGCCGGAAACCCGGGCAATGCCCGAAGAATCCGGCGGGATTTTTGTTTATAGCGAATCTCGAAAGTTTTTCTGCCAAAGAAAAGCCGCGAGATTCTCAGTTTGTGCTTCCCCGTTTGTGGAGCCATACGGAAAAGCCGACAATCAGGATCAGGCCCAGGGCCAGGCACACCAGCAATATTTTTTTCATCAATCCTGAAGAAGTATCTTCCGGACCGGCAAAATTGGTATCACCAAGGCTCGATGTTGTCGAAGCGGTATCCTCCGAGGCGGTCCCGGCTTCCTGATTGACCCTTTGGGTATTGGCAGCGGCAAAGCCTGTATATCCACGTAAGGGGGGCAAAGGCTCGTTTTCAACCACCGAACCACTCGCAAGGTCCCACCAGTCCGTCTGGAAAAGCATGTCCATGCCCGGGTTCTGGTCCTTGATCACGCAGGAGCAATCTCCGGCCAGAAAGGCACAGGCCATGTTCAGATTGTCCGACGTGATCTCGTCGCCGATAAAGGGATAAACCGCCCGTCCCTGACCGAAAAAGGTGAAAACCATGGGCTCCGTTTTTTCCCGCAATTCGGGATCCATGGCGTAAAAATTATCCATGAGGTAGGTCTCACGGGGATCATTTTTTTGCATACGAAGCCGGGAAAAATGAATCTTGATCTCTGGAGTATTTGGATCCGCCTGAAAAGGAAGCCCCTGCTCGTCCACCATTTCCGTCGCCAGTTGCAGGTTCTTCTGGGCCCAGTCGAAAGAACTGGTAAGCGCTGCCTCGGCTGATTCATTCATTTCCGCTTCCGCGCCTTCCACCATCAGAAAAACCGCCGAATGCCCGCCACGAATACGGCGGCTGATTTCCTCTCGCGCCGGAGACTGAAGGATACGCTCCACATTCTCCCGGGTCAAAGGCTCTACCGTAATCGGCGCGTCCATACGCATGCGGGGCGGAAGAAAAACGGCAATAGCGGGCAACTCAGGCATTTTCTCCGCCTTTTGGGTGGTGTCCCAGATCTTGCGCGTACGTTCGTCCATTTCGCCGTCCACGTCCGTCATAATCAAACGCAGGTTCACCGGCGGCGCCGACTTGTCCTTATTGTTCAGCAGGTCCAGCAAAGCGGAATCGCCTTCCAGGCCGTCCCGGTAAAAAATATAAGCTTCATAAAAGTCCGGCTCCCAACGCTCCAGGGCATAGCGAAAAACGGGCACGGAACATGCCTCGGTGCGCGTCGGCAAAAAAGCCAGAAAAGCCAAAACCCCTATCCCGAATAGACGCACCAGCCGGTTTTTATATATTTCCTCAATCAGACCATTCATCCAAATACCTTTACCCCCAATAATCCTGCCATAACACGGTAAGCGTATTATAATCCACCATCCCCCAAAAAACCAATATATATTCCTGATAGAGCGGAATGGACCTTGATTCTTCATACTGATATCTGTCTTGGCTTTTGCGTAAGGCATATCCCACCCGCAAAAG
>CAYWYC010000268.1:0-6434 GCA_964462565.1 uncultured Candidatus Sumerlaeota bacterium
CCCCACACCGGAATGGTGTGGGGCTGATTTGATTTGGAGCGGGTGAATGTCGCTCAGTTGGTTTCGAGCGTCGTGGGCTGGACCAGGACTTCTTCCAGGCTCAGTTTTTTGCCTTCGGGGCCGATGTCGGTGCCTTCAAAGACATAGAGATAAGTCTCACCCGGGGGCAGGCCCTTGGCGTCGCCGCCGGTTTTGTCGTTGATCTTGAACTGGCTGAGGCCGCTCATGTTTTCGCCCACGGCCACTTCTTCGATCTCGATAATATCTTCCATGATGTTGTTGTCCGAAGGCTCGCCCGTGAGGCGGTAGAGGCTTACCTTTTCCGCCTTGGAAAAGGGCAGCTTCACCGTCATTTCCGTATAGCCATCGTCTTCAGCCTCGGGGTAGCCGGGGAAGCGCCGCGAGATGCAGAACAGGTTCACGCGCTGTCCGTCGCGGGTGGCATAGACCATGGCCAGCGGAGCATTTTGGGTGGCGATGCGCCGACGGGACTTGGGCGTGTCTACCGTCGCCACGCTTTCCATCTTCGTGCTGAGCATGTCGCCCTGTCCCTGATGGTTGAATAGTTCGAGCGTCATGAAGCAGGGATAACTCTGTCCGCCGCGATACCATTTGGTGTGGCTGCTCCAGGTACGTCCCTCGCTGAAGGTGAAAAAGTTCTGCGAGTCGAAGTCATAATAGGCCCGCATAAGGAATGAGTCCAGCGTGGCCGTACCGGCCGCCTTGCTCTTCATCACCTTTTCCTGCTCGGCGGCTTGTTTGGCGGAAACCTTCGCGCCGTTCAGACCGTTCAGGGCATAACCGGGGCCCGCTTCGTAGGTTCCCAGACGCAGGTTTGGGTCATGTTGTTTGCGATGCTCGACCAGCCGTTCGGCATTCAGCCGCGCCGTATGCACAGCCGACTGATAAACCTGGCCGAGGGCGTTGAAAAAACTCGCCGGATTCACCTGGGGCGGACCTTCGCCTTCGTCCCAGCCGCCGTTATAGGCCGCGATCAGCTGGAAGTGCGACGAGGGCGAACCCTGCACCGCTTCCCAGCCATAGTTCGACCGGCTCCATCCGCCGATCATATAGACGAACTTGTTTTCGATCTCATCATTCCAGTAGGGACTGCTGCGAAAGATTTCGATGATATGCTCGTTGAACATCCCATAAACACGGCCGCGGTCGTATTTCTCGCCGGTGGCGGCGTCCGTCATGGATTCAAAAACCCAGGGACTGAACAGCCAGTTCCAGGTTTCGTTGGAGATTTCAAAATAGATGCGGTCAAAGGCATCGGTCCAGGGCTTTTCGCGACCCTGCTTGTAACGTTTGTAGGCCCAGGGCTTCGATTCCGGCGTGTCCCGCGCGGGATCATAGGGCGCGGCGATATATTCCACAAAGCCCAGCCATTCTTCGGGGCTCATGTGCATCTCGATCTGGAGCCAGGGATCGATCTCCGCCTTCTCCATCATCTTGAACTGCTGGTCCAGCGTATTCGCTTTTCTTACGCCCTGCAACACGCCCGGCGGGTTGGTAAACTGGGCCATGTCGTAAGTGGTAGTCCCCGTTTTGATGGGGCCATGGGTGCGGAAGGCCGACATACCTGATTTTTTCAGGCGTTCATATATTTCCGGCGGATAATCCAGAAAGGGCGTATCGGCGCGATAAATGCGAAAGTTGTCGATCGAATAGGTCGCCGGGCCGCTGAAGGTCAGATGGATGCGTCCGACCGAATTATCGGGCGGAGTCGCCTTGACTTCCTTGCGAAAGCGGCGCCACTGGGTGGTGGCCTTGAATTCCTGGCGCGGCATGGGGGCGCCATCGCGGCTCCCGGTCGTTTCAAAAACAATCGGCGGCGCGTCCACACCGTCGGCCTTGGCCCAGAATTCGATCACGTAAGGCACGTCGGAATGGGGCACATAGTACCAGTCCTGTTCCGTATTGCCAAGGATATATCCGCCCAGGGTTTCCGAGTCACCTTCGCGCAGCGTCATTTCCAGATAGGTCTGGCCGCCGTCTTCCACGGGTGTGTTCACCGCGTGATCGACCAGCCGCCAGCCTTTGCCGGGGATCGCGTTGGGGTAGAATTTATCGGGAATCAAGTCCGGATAGTTCTCCTTCGTCACCCGCCACAAGTTGCCGATGCGGACCGAGTACATTGCCGGGTCGAACTGGCGATAGACGGTGCTGGCAATGATCATGTCGCCGTCCTTGATGTGCTTTTCGGGATCGGCGGGAGAATCGGCCAGCTGCAGGTAAAAGCCCTTATGCTCGCGGGGGTCCACATCGCTGCGCGCAAAGACATATCCCGCCAGATCGTCAGCTTGCACGGGGGACCAGGTGAATTTCACCACGCCGTCATCCTGGACCGCAGCCTTCAGGTTTTGCGGCTGGGGAGGTGCCTGCGTATCGCCGGAACTGCGCCGCGGCTTTCTGAAATTGGTCGTATTGTTTGGGGTCTTGCCCTTGGCATCCCCTTCCGGACGACGCACACGCACCGGTGTGGCCGGATCGGACAGGTTGCCTTCCTTGTCCATGGCGAAGATGGTAAACCACCGGTCGCTGTCGGGGCGACTCCAGTCCGTCCACTTGAAATAATATTCCGTCGATTCCGGCTTAACCGGCTTCTGTTCGTTCTTGTTCCAGCCCGCGACCACTGTACCCCCATCAACGATCTTGTCGGTGCGGACTATTTGCATCTTCCCGTTGATCACGCGATAAACGCGCACATCGGCGCCATCCATATAGCCCGACCCACGCGTGTCCCACTTGTCCAGATTGTTGGAATAAACGCGGTCGGGCGAATCCTGATTCGCGCGAATCAGATCGCGGTAATTCACCGGTTCAAAGCCCCCCGAGACACGAAGGACCGAGTTGCCGAAGGCTCCGGCGGTGATGGTGAAAGCTTCCAGGTCCTCATTCACCACATCGGTCGTCACCTCAAAGATCGCCGGGCGTTCCACAAAATTCGTCGGCCCGCTTGCCTTTGCCTGATTCCGCTGCGCCCAGGCGGGCATGGCGCTGAGAGACAGGACCGCAAGCAGGGCGATCCAGGCAGCTTGTCCAGAAAAAGTTCCATTCCTCTTTCGCATAATTTCACCTTTCCTCTGATCTTGAAAAGAGATATTCCATGGTGTTTCTGAATATGCAAAGGTCCTCCCCGATTGTTTTCGGAGAGTTTCAGAACATACAGATATGACTCATGAAAAAGGCATCCTCTTTTCCCTATATTTCAGAAACATAGCACTCGCGGGGCAACTTGTCTAATGAAATTTTGGGCTGGAAAAGGGGGAATAATAGAAAAACGGGCGACACCAGGATATGGAATCGCCCGTCTGAAAACGCAGCCTATGCTGCGGACCAGGGAAAAAACGATATATTATTCTGCTTCGGCCGGCATCACGCTGATGAAGCGACGCTGCCGGCGGCCGCGCACTTCATACTTGACCGTGCCGCCGGCTTTGGCGAAGAGGGTATCATCTTTGCCCTGTCCGACAAATTCGCCGGGGTAAAACTTGTTGCCGCGCTGGCGAACCAGAATGCATCCTGCGTTGACGGTCTGGCCGTCAAAAGCCTTGGCGCCGAGACGCTTACCTGCAGAGTCCCGGCCATTTCGCGTACTGCCTACTCCCTTTTTATGTGCCATTTTCTATATCCTCCCGCCTGCGATCAGGCTTCTGGTTTCTCTTGCCTGAAAATCAGGCCTGGATGTCTTCGATTACGATTTCGGTAAAGCCCTGACGGTGTCCTTTTTTGCGGTGCTGGCCCTTGCGACGCCGAAAGCGATAGACCACCATCTTGCGACCACGGCCATGCTTCACCACTTTGCCCTTCACCGTCGCGTTTTCCACGACAGGCGTACCAATCGTCAGATTTTCCCCGTCATGAAAGGCCAAAACGTCAAAGTCCACTTCCTGGCCTGCTTCCGCTTCCATCGACGGAACGCGAAGGCGTTCGCCTTTTTCTACTTTGTATTGTTTGTCGCCAGAACGAATTACTGCGTACATGGTGCAATATCCTCCAAAAGAGTTGATCCTTCATCAGCCTGAAAGCCGCTCCGACATCCGGATTCCGCATGATGAGCCGGCCTCGGCCCCGGGAGATGCGAATCGGGCAATTCAGCTCGCTCCGCCAGTCTTTTCCGGGCTTGGACAAGCCTTCGGCCTTCTCACAGCAAGGCCGCAAGAAACAAGTATTTACATTGCTCCGACCATAAAATCAAGGAGTTTTTCATCTTTTTTCGCGAAAGGAACCATCGGCCCGGAGCCGGATTCCGCCAACCTGCCCAATATATTGGTTTTATCGGAGATTTCGAGGAATTATCGCTATAATTATCGCCATGCAGATTTCATATTCGCCATATTGCAAAAAAATCCCCGAAGTGAGATACTCATATCCAGACTTTTGAAAAGGAGCGATAAAACAGCCACGCGCTGCCTCTATATATGCGAAACGAATTCTACGAAACCGAAGCACCTCCCATTATCGAACGCGCCGTACTGGTCGGCCTGCAACGGGAAGGTCAGACGCCTGAGGAAGCCCAGCTTTCGCTCGAAGAACTCGAGCGTCTGGTGGACAGCGCCGGGGCCGAGATCCTCGACAGCAAAATTATCCGCCTCCGCGAACCCAATCCCGCCACACTCATCTCGAAGGGCCATGTCGAAAACCTCGTCGCCTGGACCGAGCGCCTCGATGCCGACATGATTGTTCTGGACGATGAAACAAGCCCCGTCCAGCAGCGCAATCTGGAAAAGGCATTCGGGTGCCGGACCGTGACGCGCACCGAAGTCATCCTGGACATCTTTGCCACCCACGCCCAGACCCGCGAAAGCATGACCCAGGTGGAACTGGCCCAACTCCAGTACCGCCGCTCACGCCTCATCGGCATTGGCATCGCCTCGGCCAAGATGGGTGGTACGGGCGCGCGAATTGCCACGCGTGGCCCCGGTGAAACCCAGCTCGAAGTGGACCGCCGACGCATCCGCGAACGGGTCCAGCACCTGGAAAAAACGCTCAAGACCATCCAGAAGCAACGCGCCGTGCAACGCCAGCGCCGCCAGCAATCGGGCATGCCCCTTATCGGCATCGCCGGATATACCAACGCCGGAAAGTCCACCCTTCTCAACACCCTTACCCAGACGGGTGCTCTGGCCGAGGACAAACTCTTCGCCACGCTTGACACCACCGTCCGCAGCCTGTCCCTGCCCGGCGGACTCGAAGTCGGCCTGATCGATACGGTGGGTTTCGTCAGCAAACTGCCCACGGAACTGGTCGCCGCCTTTCGCGCCACCCTTGAGGAAATTGCCTACGCCGATTTAATCCTGCACGTTGTCGATTCCACTTCGCCGCGGCTGGATGTGGAATTTCAGGCCACCCGCGAAATCTTCGAAACCCTTAACTGCCAGTCCACCCCCCGCCTCACCGTATGGAACAAGATTGATCTGCTCGACGATCCCATCCAGGTCCGCACCTTGCCCCAGAGTCATCCGCCGGCCGTCGCCATATCGGCGCGCGAAAATATCGGCATCGATACGCTCCTCGCCGAAATCGAGCGCATCGTCATGCAGCATAACAAACCCGCGAAAATTCTGATTCCCTACGATCACTACGAACTGGTCGCCCGCGTGCACCGCGAAGCCACCGTGCTGGACGATAAGGATCGTCCGGAAGGTAAGTTTATGGAATGCCTGATACCGGAGCAGTTGGAAGACGTTCTGGAACCCTATCGGTTCGAGTCCGAATCCCGGGTGGAAAAATAGTCCCCGGCAGATCCGGCTCTATTCGTCTTCTTCAAGCAATTTATTGACACAATCGGCGATCTCGGCCATCTTGAAGGGCTTGGTCATGGCGTATTCCGCGCCCAGTTCCCGCGCCAGGTCCAGCAGATCCTTGTCGCCCACCCGGCTATGCCCGGAGATGGCGATCATCTTGACATCGGGATATTCCCGCTTCAGCGAAAGAATGCTCCCGATTCCCGATTTCTCGGGCATCACAATGTCCGTAATCACCACGTCGGCCGGTTGCTTGCGATATTCCTGAACCCCCACATCGCCATTTTCCGCTTCCACCACGGTGTGTCCCATTTTTTCAAACAACTCACGCAGCATACCGCGCAGTTGCTCTTCATCGTCAATCACCAGAATTCGAGCCATCGGTCAGTCCCTTCTTTTTCTGGAACCCGTCCAGAATAATTCTTATCGTGCCTCAAAGATGGCGGATTTCAGGAAACATGTCAATAAAAGAATGAAACAAACAAACAAAAATGGACACCCGTTTATCGCGACAGGTTTATCGATATTTTGCCCTTTGCCTCTCTTTTGTGGCGCCTATCCGTCAGGCATGCCCAATATTATGATGCGGTGAATTTCCTCAATCCCTGCTGCCCCACTGCCACCAGGGATGGTGGCGATACGTACCGCCGGCATCCTGCCGGCAAAATGGCTTCGCGCAGG
>CAYWYC010000269.1:0-6297 GCA_964462565.1 uncultured Candidatus Sumerlaeota bacterium
CATTGTGTCTGGCAGGGAGAAGAATATCACCACGGAGGCACGGAGGACTCGGAGGAACGTTGCTGCAATTTGAGGACAACTTTTATTATGATGATTGCAAAAATCCGCGCTTTGATTTTCGGTTCACCAGACTCCCTCTGTGCTCTCCGAGCCTCCGTGGTTCATTAGAAAGAAGCGCGGAGTGTCGGAAGCGGATTGCTGACTTGAAAATGAATCAAGAAATATTGGGCAGAATTGACAAGATGAACAGGATTTGGGACTGCCGATTAATCTTGTTAATCCTGTTAATCCTGTCTCAATATCAGCCTTGATCTCGATTAAGATTACGATTGTTGTACAGAGTGAAGCCTGGTTGGTAATATTGTCAAAGAGGGTTTTGCCGGCAAGATGCCGGCGGTACTTTTTTTAACCACGAAACACACGAAATACACGAAAAACCAGAAACAGCAGAATTGTTTATGCTACAGCCTCTCTTCCATAGGCGAAAAAAGGCGGCGGCAGGTTATGCCTTACGCAAAACCCAAGACAGATATCAGTATGAAGAATCAAGGTATGTGAGGGATTGAGCCATGTTTTCTCTTGCATTTCATGGGTGGGCGGATAAAAATGAGCCCTTGTGACAGCGAGAAGGCTGTATGAGAAGCAAGGAAATAAACATGCCTGAAATACAACGTATCATTGAATCAGCCGAAGTTATCGACCTGAAAGCGCGGACCAAGGACGACGCCATCCGCGAGCTGGTGGATGTGCTTTCCGACCGGCCCGAAATCACCGATCCCGACGAGTTTCTGAGCAGTCTGCTGGATCGGGAGAAAATCATTTCGACGGGTATCGGCATCGGCCTGGCCATGCCCCATGTTAAGATCGCCTCGGTGAAGGATTTCGTCCTGGCTGTCGGGCGGTCTCCCGGCGGGATCGACTTTGAGGCCTTGGACGACGAACCCGTCCACATCGTGGCCATGATCGGCGCGAATGAAGCCCAGTCCGGCGATTTTCTGAAGGTTCTGGCCCGGCTGGTGCTCAAGTTGAAAGACAAATCGATCCGCCGCAAGGTGCTGCTGGCTCCTAACGCGGCGGAGGTGAAGCAAATTCTACTGAAGGAAGATGAACTATGATCAAACGCTACAGCACGCCCGAAATGATCGACCTGTGGAGCGATGAGAGCAAGTTTCAGGCTTGGCTGGACGTGGAAATCGCCGCCTGCGAGGCCTGGGAAAAACTCGGCAAGATTCCCACCGAAGACCTCAAGAACATCAAGGAAAAAGCCGCCTTTACCGTCGAGCGCATCGAGGAAATCGAAGCCGAAGTGCATCATGATGTGATCGCCTTTACGACGAACCTGGCGGAAAATATCGGGCCGTCGTCGCGTTTTGTCCACATGGGGTTGACATCATCGGACGTGGTGGATACGGCCCAGAGCCTGCGGCTGGTCAAGGCCATCGACCTGATCCTGGAAAAACTCGACGCCATGCTGGACGTACTGAAGCGCCAAGCCAGGGAACACCGCGAGACTATCATGGTGGGCCGCACCCATGGCATTCATGCCGAACCCATCGTGCTGGGCCACAAGTTTCTCGTCTGGCTGGAAGAAATGCGCCGCAACCGGATCCGCCTGTGCCAGGCACGTGAATGCATGCGCGTGGGCATTATTTCCGGGGCCGTGGGCACCTTTGCCCATACGGGGCCCGAGATCGAGCAATATGTGTGCGAGCGGCTGAACCTGAAGCCGGCCTCCATCAGCACGCAGATTATCCAGCGCGACCGCCATGCCGAGTATGTGTCGTCCCTGGCAATAACCGGGGCGACCATCGAAAAAATCGCCGTGGAAATTCGTTCGCTCCAGCGCACCGATATCCGCGAAGTGGAAGAACCCTTTCGCAAGGGCCAGAAGGGCTCATCGGCCATGCCCCACAAGCGCAACCCTATCGGCTGCGAAAACCTGACGGGCCTGGCGCGTGTGTTGCGCGGCAACCAGATGGTGGCCATGGAAAACGTGGCGCTCTGGCATGAACGCGACATCAGCCACTCGGGCGCGGAACGGGTGATCCTGGCCGACTCGACGACCCTGGTGCACTATATGCTCAACCGCCTGACGCGCATCCTGGACGGTCTGCACATTTACCCCGAAGCCATGCAGGCCAACCTGGAGAAAACGCGGGGTCTCATCTTTTCGCAAAAGGTGCTGCTCAGCCTGATCGACAAGGGCATCACCCGCGAGGACGCCTATGCCGTTGTCCAGCGCTGCGCCATGAAGACCTGGGGCGGCGAGGGCGCCTTCCGCGAAAACCTGGAACAGGACGAGGATGGACAGAAATTTCTCAGCAAGGAAGAACTCGACCAGATCATGGATTATCGGGGCTTCCTGAAATATATGGACGAGATTTATAAGCGATGCGATGTGGATTTATAATTCCGTTTTCCGGGAAACCATGAAATGAAAATCACGGCCATGAAATATTCTTTTGCCTGCGTCTTGCTGCTGATGCTGTTGGCCTCAGGATGCAGCCGTCAGGAAACCGTTGTGCGCGGGTCGGGAGAAGCGATCCGGCTGGAATACGATATCGACGCGCCCCGGTCTGTCAAATTCGGCGACGTGGGCGATCTTTTCGTCCGATTTGGCAAGGAAGCCAAGCTGGTCGTCGAGATCGAGGAAAACCTGAGCAGGTATGTGTACGCCACGCCCGATGGTGACAGCCTGAGCCTGGGCATCCTGAGCGAATTGGCCATCCAGAACACGCGGCCCATCCGCTTCATGCTTGACTTGCCCTCGCTTGAGGCGATCAGTATCAGTGGTCCCTCTCTGGCGAATGTCGGTCCATGGAAGAGCAGTACGGTAATTTCCTGCGATGCTTCGGAAGGCGCCCAATTGTTGCTTGAAAAAATCGAGGCCCCCGAGGCGATTATGAAGGTATCGGGGATCAGCCGTGTGGAGATTGATATGCTCCAGCTGGAAAAGTTTCAGATCCATCAGCAAACGGCCACCGATGTCTGGTGCAAAAAGGGCTTTGCGAAAAAGCTGGACCTGCGCATAAAAGGAAGCAGCCTTTTTCGTGGGGCCATGGTTGAGTTTGGCCTGGTGGGGGTCACGGCGCAGAACAAGGCCCAGGCCCAGTTGGGGCCCGTCCAATACCTGGAAGGCAGCGTGAGCGATTCGAGCCTCGTGGAATATCGCGGGAAACCCTCGCTGATTGTGGAATCCCGGGGCGGCGGACGTGTGCGTCCCATGGCCGTTGGCGGGAATTGATTTTTTTTCGAAAAAGAATGCGCATAAAAATTTTTGGATAATCGCGAAAGGAAAGTTACATGTTCGATCTCCATGCTGTACCATTCAGCCGCTATGGCAGTTTTATGGGCCTTAATTTCACCTTTAATCACGCCGAAAACGAGCCGCTCCTGCTCCGCAATGTGCGCGGCGTGGGCAAGTCCCGCGAGGTGATGGACATGTACCTGACCAAGGACGGCAATCCCGTCGCCTGGGCCGATGTTCAGAAAATCGCAAAACCCTGGCTCCTGCGTTTCGAGGCTGAAGGGGGATTCATGGAGTTCTGCTTCGCCGAGCCCAACATGATTCGTCTGCGCAGTGAGGGCCTGGGCTTGCAGATGATTTCCCATGGCGAGAATTATCCCTACGGCATTGCCGGACCTGCCGGACGCTTCCACATCAAGTCGCCCCAGAACCGGATGAACCTGATGGTAGGCGCGCTGAGCGGATCGATGGATGTTTCCCACAGCTGGGATCCCCGGCCCCACGGTCGCGGGCGGCGCTTTTATTGCCCGAAAATCGAGGTGCGCTTTGAGCCGAACGAGGATGGCAAACTGGAAGCCTCAATCGAAGAATTTCGCGCTTCCTATTCCGAAGCCGATCTCAGCGAGACATTTGACGAGGCCGTGGCGGCGGTGAAGAAGGAGTGGAAGGACTGGCTGAAAAAGCAGCCCAAGGTGGAGAAGCAATATGGGGATTCGCTGGCCCTGGCCGCCTATGTCAACTGGTCGGCCGTCGTCGGGCAGGAAGACCAGTTCACCCGCGATACCATGCTCATGAGCAAGAACGTGATGACCCAGTGCTGGAGCTGGGACCATTGCTTCAACGCCATGGCCACGGCCTACAAGATGCCCGAACTGGGCTGGGACCAGTTGATGACCCTTTTCGATCACCAGACGCCCGAAGGCGTCTTGCCCGACTCGGTGGCATCGCCCACCTGCACGCTGGAATACTGCAAGCCGCCCATTCACGGCTGGACCCTGATGCGGCTGATGAAGCACAAGCCCCTGGCCGACAAGAAGCACCTCAAGGAAATTTATGGTCCCCTGGTCAAGTGGACCAACTGGTGGTTCAAGCATCGCGACTACGATGGCGACGGCATCCCCCAGTACAACCATGGCAACGATTCCGGCTGGGACAACGCCACGGTTTTCGACGTGGGTTTTGCCGTGGAAGCGCCGGACCTGTCGGCCTTCCTGATACTGCAGATGGATGTGCTGAGCGATATCGCCGCCAAGCTGGGCAAGGATTCGGCATCGAAAAAGTGGAAGAAAAGAGCCGACCAGCTGCTCGACCGACTCATCGAACACAGCTGGAATGGTGAGCAGTTTGTGTCGCTGCGAAATGGCGACCACGCCCGGGCCGAAGAAGGCGACAGCATGTTGAACTTTATCCCGATCGTTCTGGGCAAGCGCCTGCCGAAAAAATACCGCAAAAAACTTGCCGAGGCGCTCCTGCCCGACGGACGATTCGTCACCCAATACGGCCCCGCCACGGAAAGCCCGCAGAGCTCGCTCTACGAGAAAAACGGCTACTGGCGCGGACCCATCTGGCCGCCGTCCACCATGCTGGTTTATGATGGACTCCTGCGTGGCGGCTACAAGGACCAGGCCAAAGAAATCGCCCGACGCTACTGCGACATGTGCGTATCCAGCGGCTACATGTCCGAAAATTACGATCCCCTCACCGGCGAAGCGCTCTGCGACCGCGCCTACACCTGGGGCTCCAGCGTCTTCATCATCCTCGCCCATGAACTGGCGACGAAGCTGAAATAAGCGCGCTCCATTAGTTTGTCACTTTTCCAGTTCGGCGTCTTTCTGGCGCTTTTTCAGCCATTGGTGCCGCTGTGCATTCAGATCGGCATCTTCGCTCATCCATACCCACAGTTTGATCAAGCCGTTCTGGTGGGCACTGCAAAGAAAACTTCCGTCCGCGTTAAAATCAATGTACTCGGAATTATCCCCGCCCCATACTTTATGAGCCACGGGAATCGAATCATTGCCGTATCGCAAAATATCGGATAGACGATAAACATAGATATAGGGATCATGCCCCGCGTGGGCAATATAATCTCCATTGGGATGCCACGCGATGGACTCGATCTTTTTGCCGGTATGATTAAAGGTTTTCAACATCTTGCCGGACTTCCATTCCCACAAATACACATTGCCGCGGGAAGTACCGCCTTGTCCCACCGCAATCACATGCTTGCCATCGGGCGAAAAAGTTCCACTGGTAAAAGTCACCCAATAGTCGGGCTTCAGTGTTTGGATCAGCGACCAGTCGCTGGCGTCGTACACCTTGACGGCTCCGTGCCCCACGGCCAAGAGGTAGCGGTCATCATTTGAGAAAAAAAGTTCATTCACGGTATTACCGAAATTAATCGTCTGCGTTTCCTTGGCGTCAGCCATATCAAAAACGCGGATAAATCCCTGAGTGCCGCCATCTTCCTTTTGAATGCGTTCTTCCCCGCTGACCAGTATCTGGCCCTTATGCGACCACGTTAAACCATCAACGCCGCGCTTATGCGGGAATTTTTTATGGACATCCCCTGTCTGCGCATCGAAAACGGTCACCAGATAATCCTCGCTGCCCGCCGCGACATACTTTCCATCGCTGGACCAACCGACTCTTTCCACCTCCTGCTTCGTATATTTCCGCCATAATTCCGCACCGTCTGAAGTACGCCACATTATGACCGCATTATCGTACTTGGAGCCACTGACCACAAATTTTCCATCCGCCGAAAACTCCACGCTTTCCACCGAACCCGGTTCCCCCAGAGAGTCGGCCACTCGAGACCAGACCGGCTCCAGTCGCAATTGGTGGTTCAAGTAGGGTTGCCCCGCAATACTCATCGTTGCCAGCAGTAAGACCAACACCAAAATGATCGATTTCACCACACACCTCCCTTTCACGAATGTGTTCTTTTCGAAATTTCTGGAAAACGTCCTGACGATTCTCCAGATAGCGCCACCATTTTATTAAAGGGCCCAGCAAAGATAAACAGAAATCTTTTTTTAGCAGGCATGGGA
>CAYWYC010000270.1:0-6276 GCA_964462565.1 uncultured Candidatus Sumerlaeota bacterium
CCACGGCGCGGCTGGCGTCGGGGGCGTAACCGTCTGCGCCGATTTCCTTGGCGAAGCTGTCGGTAACAGGCGCGCCACCGACCATAACCTTGGCGTCGGCCTTGATACCCTTGACGGCTTCGATGGTCTTGCTCATGTTGACCATGGTGGTGGTCAGCAGGGCGGACAGAGCCACGATGGTGGCGTCTTCATTTTCCTTGATGGCATTGCTGAACTTTTCAGCGCTCACGTTGACGCCGAGGTCTATCACGTTGAAACCCGCGCCTTCGAGCATCATGACGACCAGGTTTTTGCCGATATCGTGCATGTCGCCTTCCACGGTTCCGATGACGACGGTGCCCAGGGGCTTGGCGCCGGATTCGGCCAGGAGGGGCTTGAGCATATCGCTTCCGGCTTTCATCGCTTTGGCCGAGATCAGCACGTCGGGCACAAAGTATTCGTTCTCGCGAAAACGGCGACCCACTTCATCCATACCCTTCACAAGTCCTTCGTTCAGGATTTCCTGGGCGGGTGTGCCACCGTCGATGGCTTCCTGCACGAGTTCCTTGACTCCGGGCTGTCCCTTCATATCGGGGGGATAGGGGGCGTTGGCATCAATATGTCCACGCACTACACATTCGGCCATTTTTTCAAAATCTGGCATAATCGCATTCCTTTCCAACTCTTCCTGTGGTGTAAAGATAAGTCATAAAATCCGGCGTTTACGAACCCTACAACTTTCCAGCATTGTTCCATATACTAGGGAGGCTTTCCATGCCAGTCAAGCGTTTTTCTAAATTCTTTTCGTTTTTTTGAAAGCATCAGTCTTGATGTAAGTGGGCTGTTTTCCGATTTTTGCCTTTCTTTTCGAAAAAGCATCTTTCTTCGAAAAATCCTAAAAGTCCCTTCGGGAATTCAGCCTTTGTGCCGAAGAAACATACAGGAATAGCGTACAAGCGCGAACATGACAGAGAAAGTATGAACCATGGCGAGTGAAGCAAATGCCACCGGCCCCCGCAAGGAGCGCGTGGGTGAGGGCTTTTATTCAAAGCAGTTTGTTGAAAAAGTGGTCACGAATTGCAGCGAGAATTACTATTATCATTATACCCGCAAGCAACTCGAACATGAATATGTGCGCCTGGTGCATTACGAGAAAACCTTCCAGACGGCTCCCTGGGCGGCGGCGGTTTGGCTCGGGGCAATCGTGACGGCGGCGATATTGCCGAACAATTTGCACAAGCTCTACGTGGTTCTTGGCGCGGGAGCCTTTCATGGTTTGCTCTACATGTTGCGTTCTTTTCAGTTCAGCAAGGTGCACCCCGACCTTTTCTGGGAAGCCCACAAGACATATCGCGTCTATCCGGAATTTCAAAAGTTACTCCTGAATAAACCGAATCTTGAAAAAGACAAGCCGAAATATCCCGAACTCATCAAGGGCGGCTACAAGCGTGTGCTGATTTGTCAGCAGAATATTATGGTGGATTTCCTGGTCCGGAACGGTTTTCACGAAGAATGCAACACCCTGGTCGTTTCGGAATCGGGCTATCCGGCGGCGGCGCAGGAGAAGTTGGAGCATCGCATCACCACCCGAAAGACCCGCCTGCCGATCTGGCTTTTGCATAACGCCGATGAAAAAGGCGAGGCCATGCTCGACCGCATTCGCAACCGGGGCTTGTTCGCCGATTATTCGGACCTTATCAGAAGCATGGGCATGTGTCCCGAAGACATGGAACTGGCCCATTTTCCCAAAAAGTGGCGGATCGATGAATCGGTTCAGGCCCTTCCCCCCCACGTTCTGTATTGTGGCCTGCGTCAGGCCATTACAAGCGATCGCAGCATTTACGACCTGCGCAGCGATGTTCTGATTGATCAGCTGCAAAAAGAAAACAAGTAGCCACGAAGGTTCCAGTCTCGTATTTTATCGTCAATACTATTATGTATTACCGAATTGTCTTTGGTAGTATTTCTTCAGGGGCTTAAAATCTTGCGAAAAAAATGTCTTTGTTTTGCTTGATTTAAGATGCTGGATATGTATAAGATAGCGACGGTTTTGGCAGTAGCATCCTTAGTTTTCTTAATTCGTTTCACGAGATTCCGGTTTTGTAATTCGAAAACCGGCTATTTTTGCAGATAATCTATTTTGAGAGTTACTTACATGCGTGAGATTCGGGCAGTGTCTGTTTCGTTGCTTCTAGTTGTGATTCTGTTTTCAGCAGCTTGTTCGGGATTTTCGGGATCGACTTCTTCTTACCGGGAAGCCTTGGACCTGAGTGTGATGATGGAGAAGGACCTGTACGCTCCCGGTGAGCCTGCTATCCTGAAAGTGGTTCTCATCAACAAGAGCGAGAAGCCTATTCAGGTATTGGAACTGGATCGCGCCTCTCTCAAGTTTATGGTGCGTCCCGCTGCGGAAGGAGGCGAGAAGCAGCTGCGCTTTGTATCGCCAGTGTCTTCGCGCCATGAGATCACCGAACTTTATAAAGCGATTCCAGCGGAAGGGCTTATCGAGCGCCGTTTTCTTTTCAGCACTTTGACGATGGAACGTGGCAATTACGTATTAATGGCGCAGTACACCATGCCTAACCCCAAAGATTTGCGAGTTCCCGTAAAGGAAGAATCCCGGCCCATGCCCTTTTCCGTAAAGGGCGAAAAGGTATATGCCCATCGTTACCTGAACGGCCGGCTGACGCGTGCCGATGCGGTTAAACTGGCCAAGTCGGAGTTGGGGGATGCGGCCAAGGTCGCGGAGACTGACGCCAAGACGATCATCGATGAGGCCGGGTTTTTTGTATGGTGGGTGAATCTGGAATTGGAGAGTGATTCGGAAGAGCCCCAGAAGAAGTCCTATTTTGTGTGTCCTTATATGGCGCAGGTGATTTCAGAAGCAAAGCCGTTTGTCCGGAAAGATGATTCGGGCGAACTGCCTTATCCTAAAACGTCGCGGATTTTCGAAAAATTCCGGCAGCGAACACATCCCAAGGAATAGTGGGATAATTTAAATTGGAGAAAGGAGTATCTGTCATGCATCGAAAAACAGTAGGTTTACTGTTGCTGCTGGCTTTAGCCGCCTGCCTTTGGGCCGCGCCATCAGCGAAGGCCATTCCTCCCCAGGATGGTGAGGAGAATGTGGTGAAGATTATGCGTACGACGAACAAGGCTCAGACCAACAAGTTCGTCTGCGACGCCCTGGAGTTCAAAAATGTGAACCCCTTTAATCTGGTGAACTTCTTTTGGGCGGTGGTAAGTCGTGAAGAAGGTGGAGTGTATGTTTTTGCAAATCCGGAAGGCAATGCGGGATATATCGTTGTAATCTGCCCGGAATACCAGTTGGAATCTCTGCGGACTCTGGCCAAGCAGCTGGACCGCGAAGGTTTGAACAGTGGTCCCGGATCGGCTTATGT
Organism: uncultured Candidatus Sumerlaeota bacterium; assembly: GCA_964462565.1. GTDB lineage: Bacteria > Sumerlaeota > Sumerlaeia > UBA8349 > UBA8349 > CAYWYC01. The sequence goes on from CAYWYC010000270.1 coordinate 3,381, forward strand.
TTATTATCGCTTAAAGCACCGCAGCATCGCTGATGACGGATTTTTTGCTGTCCTGGGTAACTATATCGGAAGCAGCGGAGCATTGCTGCGCGATGTGGAAACCAACTCTGTCCTGATTTTCGACGCCAATGAGGGCGCCGCGGCAGCCATGAATGCCCTGAGCAATGAACTGGACATGTCGATTCGTCAGGTGGAACTCAAAGTCAAGATGTACGAAGTGAACGTGAGCAACGACGGAACCCTGGGACTGGATTTTATCGACTGGAAAAACGGTCCCGGCCAGGCGCTCTTCAACACGCGGAATTATGGCGCTACGGTGAACAGTGCTGATTTTGGCGCCGGCCACTATGATGCCCGCTTTTCGAATTCTTTTGTGGACTATCCCTCGGCCTTTTTTGATTTCCTGGCCGCCAAGGGACGCGCCAAGGCCATTTCGGATGTCAAGATTATGGCCTCCAGCAGCAAGGCCGCTCATATCGCCGCCATGGACGAGGTGATTTATTATTCGGTTTCGGGAGATTCCCGCGAATTGGAAGACGCCAAGGCCAGCCAGCAGCAGAATATTACGGGGCAAGTCGTGACGACCATCACCGGTACGGCCCTGGGTGAGAGCATCAATATCGTGAACTCCACTCCCGGCGCCACGGTCACCCGCGAAGTGCCTGTAAAGGCAGGTGTGGAACTCGACATCGTTCCTGTCGTGGGCGATCAGATGGTCAACCTGGATTGGGAACTCAACCTTTCCAGCATCCAGGGCTACGACGGCAGCGGCAATCCCGTCATGAAATCCCTGAGCGATTCGGGTGAAGTGGCCACTCCTGTTAATTCCGAAACTACCATCGGCGGTGTGGTTCGCGATGAAATCGTCAAGACCACCCGCAAGGTTCCCATTCTGGGTTCTCTGCCTATCGTGGGTTATATTTTCGGTTCGGAAGTCAACACGAACAAACGCTTCATGGTCCTGGCCTCGGTGACGCCCACGCTGATGTGTGACGATTCGAACTGCGGGACGGACGATGAAGATATCAAGGGTCGGGTCTGGGCCGATGTGGTCAAGGTCATCCCGGGTCTTGAAGACAATGAATAATGCCGGCGGAAACGAGTACACCAACAATGCCAATCAAGATGCCAATGAAAAGGAGCAAAAAAATGAATCGTAAGATTAACCTGGTGGCGGCCTTGGCAGCGCTTCTCGTACTGATGACTGCGCCGGCCGCGTTTGCACTGCAAAACGATTATGCGGAAGATGTTTCCCATTTTTCCGATCCCAGTCCGTCCCAGACGGAAAGCGGTATCAACAATTATGTCTATCAGGACGAGCAGATCAATCTGGACAAAGAAACCGGCACCCTGCGCGTTTTGCGCACGGACCAGAAGGTCAACATCAATGACTATGTCACGGAAGTGATCACTCTGGACAATGCCTGCCCCCGTGAATTGCGTGGTCTGGTGCGTACCATCACCCGCAAGGAAGGCGGCGATGCGGATACGCTTTGGGACAAGTATAACCGGCAGACGGGAACCCTCTATTCCGACTGGCACGACTGCGGCAAGAACCTGGTCGTCGTCTGTCCCGATTTCCAGATTCCCTACATTAAAAAAACCCTCAAGGCCATTGACAAAGAATGGGTGAAGGAAGTCAATGACGGCAGTTGGACCCTTTATTACAAGGCCAAGCACCGTGATGTTCAAGATATCATGAATATTCTGTTTCTCTATGCGACGCCCGATGCCAGTTTTGATATCGACGTGACGAACAACGCCGTATTGCGCTTTGACCAGCCCTGCATTCAGCCCCTCTTCGAAAAAGGCCTGCGCGAAGTGGACATCCCCCCGAGCCAGCTGAGCCTGGACGTGGAAATTTATGAAGTCAGCAAGTATGACGACCTGAACTTTGGTGTCGATTTCCAAGCCTGGAAGAATGGTCCGGGAGCCCGGCTTTTCCGTTTTGCCTTTTATAATGAAGATGCCCGTTTTTCGGGCGGCGAAACGACCATCCCCGATCGCAACCAGGACTGGTGGAAATTCTCTTCCTATGACTTCACCCTGACTTCTGCATTTGTGGATTTTCTGCGGACCAAGGGCAAAGCCAAATTGATGACGGAGACCACCATCACGGCCAAGAGCGGCAAGGCGGCCGGATTGAGCGTGACCAATGGCGTCGTCTCCTTTGTGAACAATCAGTCGGAAGACAACGAAGAAGCCGGTAACGGCGAAGGCGAAGGCGAAGGTGGTAATGCTGATGTTTATGAATTTGAAAATACCGATCCACCTGCCATCGTGAGCCTTCCCAACTGGACGTCCCGTGAACTCAGCTACAAGGCGACAGGCCAGACAGGCGTCAAACTGGCTATTGCCCCTGTCGTAGGTCTGGAATCGGCGGAACTGGACATTATCCTCCAGGTGGACGATATTGCCGGTTACATGCCTTCGGGCGATCCCATTATCTCCCAACGCTACCTCAGCAGCACCTTTGAGGTTCGCGACCAGGAACCGATCATCTTCGGCGGCATCAGCAAAACGGCCGATATCGAAGAAACGGTTGGGGTTCCTTATCTGATGAACATTCCACTGGTGGGTAAGTATGTTTTCGGCCGTACGGTGAACACGACGGATGAAACGAAAATGGTGGTTTATCTGACGCCCCACTTTGATGTTTTCGCCATGGACGACACTTCCATTCCTCAAGTGGTGAAGACGGCTGAGATGGCAGCCAAAGATCTGAAGGACATCGCCTATCCCAAGACCGATATGGGATATGACCAGTGGCTGATGGATCGCAGCGCCGACTGATCTGGATTGAGAGCATTGACTTGATCCGCAGAAAGCGTCGGATTTAAGTTCTCCATAAAACTATCGGGCAGAAAAGGAATCTCCTTCTCTGCCCGTTTTTTTG
>CAYWYC010000271.1:0-6276 GCA_964462565.1 uncultured Candidatus Sumerlaeota bacterium
CTTCCTCTTCTTATTCTATCCCCCACCCTCTACTGCCACCAGGATGGTGGCGGTACACCCTTTATTCCTGCTTCTCATGGGCCCCCAGGTCGGCGTTGGCGGGGGCGTCTTTCAGTTCGCGCTCCCACAACGTCTCCAGGTATTCGCCCACGATTTTCCCAAACTCCTCCGGCCAGCCGTGGCCGCCTTCCACCGTTTCACAGCGCACCTGCGCGCCGGCCTTGCGCATCCGTTCGGCGTCGGCCTTCATCCGTTCGGCACTGAAGGCGCGATCCTTTTTTCCCCGGGCCAGCATGCAGGAGCCGATGTCCGACAATTGCGCGGCATTCAATTCTTCCGGCACATCGCCGCCCATCATGACCAGCCCGCTGCAACCCGACTTGCACAGCACCGCCGCGCGCGCCGCCATGGCCGCCCCTTGCGAAAAGCCCGCGTAAACGAGCGTATCGGGCGTGGCATATTGCCGGATCAGACTTTCGACCACCCCATCCACATAGTCCATATTTTGCTGGATGGCCTGTTCCCGGCGGCGGCTGGTCATCCAGCTGGCTCCAGCCGCGTTGTGGTTTTTCGGATAGAAATGATTCAGGCCCTCGACAGATGCGAGCAGCCAGTTTTTGGTTCCCGGAATCGCCTCCAGGCGTTCCATCTGGATCTCCGCCGTTTCGCCATACCCGTGAAAGCCGATCAGCAGGGGCCACGGACCCTCGCCAGCCGGTTGCCGCACCAGGTAGTATCCTTCCACCTGCACGGGCACGCTTTGGCTCAGAATTTTCCGGCTTGTCATAATCCACCTTTCCCAATCCGCGTCGGTTTTCCAGACCCATCTACTCACGGTCTGGTTTAACAACCCACCGCCCAAAAATCAATGTTTTTGATCTAGGGACAGAATAGGTCGAGGTGCATTGCGGGTTCTTGCTGGGTGGAGCGACCGAGGGAAGTGCGAGATGGGAAAAAATAAAAAGGGGCAAAGGGGTAATTTCCTATGTCCGAATCTCATATTAGTCTCTCCAGACTATACATATTAAGCCATCAATTGCTTATTCACGCCTGAACACGTCAGGTCCCGCATTCCCGCAGAATTATATATTTTTTCCTATAAATGTCATACTCGTCATGTTAGCATACCAGTAATTTCCAGACGCAATTCATTTGCGCACAACACTCGTAAAAGAAGGTCCCCTATGCATTTTTACAAAACTCTATCTCTCTGCATCAGCCTCATCCTGAGCTTGATCCTGGTACTTCCCACGCAAGCCCAGGAAAAAACCGACATGACCGAACTTCTCGACAAGCACTGGGAGTTCGCCTACACCCGGATCGAAAAAGAAATCGAAACCTGGGGCAAGCACGACACCACCGACCATCGCCTGATCTGGAACTCCGACCGCGGCCCCGTGGATGTCATTCTCCGACGCACCCGCGCCATGATGGAAGACCTTCGCACCATGCCCGGCGCTCCCGACTTCAAGATTGAAGAAGAACAACTCGACACGCTCCAGGCCTGGAGCAAGGACAAACCCGATAATCTCAGCCTCTTCAAAGCCGTATGCGCCTTGCGCCGCGAGATCGCCATGCAAAACCCGCTCCTTGATTTCGAAAGCATCATCTTCACCGGCAATGGCTCTATCGAAATGTTCCACAGCGCCCAAATGGGTTCCTATCATTTCACCGATCCCGGCGCCAGCATCTACATGGTCACCGGCTACAAGCAAAATAAAATGCAGATCAAGGACATGCTCGAACACGCCAAGGTCGTAAGCGGACGCTACAAGGGCGACACCCTCAGCAACAAGAACCCCAAATGGGAAGGCCGCGCCGCCTATCAGACGCCTTCGCTTTCCTTTGACGGCAAGGAAATGATGTTCGCCTGGTGTCCCAAGGGCTGGGGCAAGGATCATCCCAAATCGCAATATCCCAACGTATTCCGTAACTTTGCCATGAACCTCGACGGATCGAACCTGCGCATGATCAACGATCATGACGGAGAATTTGACGACTACGATCCCACCTATCTGCCTGACGGACGACGCCTCTTCGTATCGGACCGCCACAACGGCGGCCAGCGCTGCGGATGGATGGCTCTTTCCGGCAACATGTACAGTGTCGATAATGACGGCAGCAATCTGGTCCGCCTCACCTGGCACGAAACCAACGAGCGCCACCCCTCGGTATGCGAGGACGGCAAGATCGCCTATTCCCGCTGGGACTATATCGACCGCCACGCCTACTCGGCCCAGTCTTTCTGGCTCATGAATCCCGACGGAACCGATCCGCGCTCCTACCATGGCAACTACGAGGAAGACGACAAGCCCTTCCACCCCATTTCCGAATGCTACGTGCGTCCCATTCCGGGCACGCCTTCCAAGTTCGTGGCCATCGAAACGGGCCACCATCAGGCCTACAAGGGCAACCTGGTGGTCATTGATATTTCCAAACGCGCCAAATACCAGGAGCAGATCCGCTTCTTTTATCCCGATATGCAGATGATGGGTGACAAGGGCAGTTTTAAGGAAGAAGACCGCTTCAAAGACGGCAACAAACGCAAGCGCATGTTCACCAGTCCCACGCCCCTGAGCGAAGATTACGTCATTGCCTGCGAATTTTCCGAGATGCTTCTCGTCGATAAATTCCGCAACGAAGTTCTTCTCTTCGACAGCGAAAACCTCTTCAGCCATCGTATTCGCACACCCATCCCCGTCAAGGCCCGGCCCGTACCGCCCATTATTCCGCTCAAGACCTTCCAGGGCAAACGCGCCGCAGACGCCCCCAAGGCCACCATCGGGATCATGGACGTCTATGAGTCCGACTTTGAATGGCCCGAAAACACCAATATTACCCACATCCGCATCTGCCAGATTCTGGCCCGGCCCAAGTGGCCCTGGGATACCCCCCGCAATGTGTACCTCGGATGGAGCGACGGAACCCTTATCAAGCACATCATCGGCACTGTGCCCGTTGAAGCCGACGGCAGCGCCTACTTTGAAGCGCCCATCGAACGCGAGATTTACTTCCAGGCCGTGGATGATACCGGCATGGCTGTTCAGTCCATGCTGTCCGGCACATACGTCCATCGCGGCGAGCAGCTGACATGCGTCGGCTGCCATGAAGACAAATGGGTCGCCCCCAAACTCAAGGGCACCCCCATCGCCTTTCAGCGCGAACCCAGCAAGATCACCCCGGAAGTGGACGGCACCTATCCGCTGACCTACCCGCGACTGGCCAAGCCGGTCTTCGAAAAAAACTGCAAGCCCTGCCACGAAAAAGAAGGCAAGGGCATCAGCTTCGAATACTGGAACACGACCAAGGAACCCGGCAAGAAATGGGTCGGCGATCTCGAAAATTATATCCGCTATTATCACGCGGCATACGGCGGCTATAAGGACGATGACAACAACGGTCTCTTCCTGGGGGATCCCGGCCCCAAAGGCGCGGGATTCTCACGCTCCATCGCCGGCGAAATCGGCGCGCGGGGAAGCGAACTTCTCAAGTATCTCGGACCCCAACACCATGGCTCCGATATCAAGCCCGATCCGCGGCACAAAAACATCAAGCTCAGCTATGAGGATTTTCATCGCATCACCCTCTGGCTCGACCTGAACGCCCAGGAACTTGGCACTTACGACTTCTCCGATGAAGCCAAGGCCAAACAGCGCGCGGGCGAAGTCGTCTGGCCCGAATGGCCCGGCGGAACCGGCATGGACCCCGACAACCCAACCGGTGTCCAGCAGCCGCTTGAAAAATAAAAAAACGGTTCTTCCGGGATATGGCATTTTTGAAATCCCGGAAGAACCGTAAAATTTTTATGGTATCGAGAACCCCAATCGGTCCTGACATATAAACCCTGATCCCGACTCAACCGCACTGAGGCGGAAATCAGAACAGGGCGTAGATGAAGGGCGCACCGCCGGCGGCCGCGAAGATCATGAGCACCACCATTGCCAGGATCACGCAGATAATCGGGATCATCCACCACTTCTTGTTTTCGCCGAGATATTCGACAAACTCGCCCACCAGACTGCGGCGCTTCGACGGCAGCAGATCGTCATCCGTTTCTTCGGCGCTATCGATATAGCCTTCGCGTTTTTCTTTATCTTCACTCATGACATAAACTCCGCTCGTAATTTCAAAACTGCCGTTCATAGTGGCGGCGGTCGGCGCGATATTCCAGGGGAATCCAGAAGCTTTCCCGATCGCCTTTTTTCCGCTGCATGGGGTCATGTCCGAAAAGCCGCAGCAGCAGGCCGATGGGCGTCACCACCAGAAAGTAAAAAAGACTGATAAGAATCGGCGCGACAATAAAACCAATCCCCACGCCGATTGCCATCCAGACTTTGTACAGGATCAAGCCCAAACTTCCCGGAAGCAGAAACGCCGAGAGCGCCATGAACAAGCCGATGCCGCCGCAGATATAAAAAGGCAGCCAGCCTTCCACATTCAGATGCCATTGCAGCAATCCGCCCAGCGCCAGAAAGCATCCCAGCATAACCAGGCCGAAATTCCGCATTTGGCGGCGGTCGGGATTCCAGTCGATATAAAAGAGCATCCGCGTGTCGCTCCTTGACAATATTCCTTCCCCGGAATCAGCCCCGGGCGGCCTTGATGGCCTGGTCGAGATCCTCGATAATATCATCGGCATCTTCGATACCGATCGAAAGTCGAATAAAATCGGGAGTCACGCCGGCCTCTTCCTGTTCCGATTCACTCAACTGCTGGTGCGTCGTTGATGCGGGATGGATAATCAGGCTTCGGGCATCTCCGATATTGGCCAGATGGCTGAAGAGTTTGACGCTTTCGATCAGTTTTTTTCCGGCCTCTGCTCCACCCTTGATGCCGAATCCGATAATAGCCCCGCAGCCATTGGTCAGGTATTTTTTGGCGTTGGCACGGTCGGGATGGCTGTCCAATCCGGGATAGCTGACCCAGCTGACGTTGTCATTGTCTTCCAGGAACTCGGCCACCTTCTGCGCGTTTTCGCAATGACGCGGCATACGCAGGTGCAGCGTCTCGATGCCCTGCAGAATCAGAAAACTGTTGAAGGGCGAAAGGCATGCCCCCGTATCGCGCAGCAGGGCCACGCGCAGCTTGATAATAAAGGCCGCACCGGGAATTACGGCATTGTCGTCCAGGCCAAAGGGCTCCCAGAAAACCATGTCATGATAAGCCGGATCGGGTTCGGTAAATTCGGGAAACTTGTTGTGGCCGCTCCAGTCGAACTTGCCGGAATCGATGACAAGGCCGCCGATGGAGTTTCCGTGGCCGCCGGTGAACTTGGTCAGGGAATAGCAGATGATGTCCGCGCCATGGTCAAAGGGGTTGAAGATCATGGGCGAAACCGTATTGTCCACGACAAGCGGCAGCCCGTGGGCATGGGCAATGTCGGCGATCGTCTCGAAGTCGGCCACCGAATTGCGCGGATTGCCGATCGATTCCACATAGAGAAGCCGCGTATTTTCGTCGATCTCTTTTTCAAAGTTCGTCGGGTTCGACGCATCCACGAAGCGCGTCTCAATTCCAAGCCGTCCCAGCGTGTGCTGAAAGAGGTTATGGGTGCCTCCATAAAGCGTGCTGCTGGAGACAATATTCTGGCCGGACTTCGCAATATTCATGATCGTGGCCGTGATGGCTGCCGATCCCGAGGCAAAGGCCAGCGCCGCCACGCCCCCATGGAGCGCCGCCATCCGTTTTTCCAGAACATCCGTCGTCGGGTTCATGATGCGCGTATAGATGTTGCCGAATTCTTTGAGTTCAAAGAGATTCGCCGCGTGTTCCGTCGAGTCGAAGGTGTAAGAGGTGGTTTGATATATGGGAACCGCCCGGCTGTGTGTATCCTTGTCGGGTTCATGTCCCGCGTGGACGGCCCTGGTTCCAAAGCGATATTCTTGAGCCATGGTCGTATCCTTTCATGCAAGTTCAGCGCGAAAATCCGCGCCCGGTCCTGCTGTTCATTCACTAAATACGAAACCCGCCCTAAATGCAAGCATTACAAAAAGATCGGCTCCATCCGGATGCGCGACATAAAAGTGGGTTTCTGATAGAATTCTCAAAATGTCCGTACCAATTGTTTCAGGATTATTTCCCGGGCCTATGGATATTCTTCAAATTGGTATCGGCGGCATGAGGGCCAAAGGCCCGCAGCGTTTTCAGAACGAATTCAGAACTCCCGCAAAATATTCTGATCGAAATAATTGCCCCTCATTTATGTCGTGCACCCAACCGCCCCTTAATCCTTCAAGCAGTAGATTCAAAAGCCGTAATATCCGCAAAATCTGAGCG